>NZ_JAEKDC010000016.1:0-109390 GCF_016405645.1 Pseudomonas sp. MF5691 | reverse complement strand
CACTGCTCTACCAACTCCTTCTGGGCTTCGATGAACTGAAGCAACTCGCTGTCGAATTCTGCGTAACTCTTTGTTTACCAAGGAGTTTTCCGTTTCGACTGCGCCGGAAGTGGGGCGAATTATAGACAGATATAAATCGCCGTCAACAGTTAATTTCAGGTTTATTCGGATTTAAGCGTAATACGCGCAAATGCCTTCTTGCCGGCCTGGCAAACGTGGGTCGCACCCAGCTCGTATATAAAGGTGCGATCGACAACCTCACCATCTATACGCACACCACCGGAACCCAGAAGGTCACGTGCAACCGCCGAGTTCTTCACCAGGCCCGCCTTATTAAGGACGGCCGCAATCGGCATCGCCTCACCAGCAGTCAATTCGATCTCAGGCAGATCATCCGGCAGCTCGCCATCCTTCATACGATTGCCCGCCGCACGGTGAGCACTGGCCGCAGCCTCCTCGCCATGGAAACGCGCAACAATCTCTTCCGCCAGCTTGATCTTGACGTCCCGAGGATTCGCACCCGCCTCCACGTCAGCACGCAACGCGTTGATCTCATCCATCGAGCGGAAGCTCAACAGCTCGAAATAACGCCACATCAGCGCATCAGGGATAGAAACCAACTTGCCGTACATCACCCCCGGCGCTTCCTGGATACCGACGTAGTTGCCCAGTGACTTGGACATCTTCTTGACGCCATCCAAGCCTTCCAGCAACGGCATAGTCAGAATGCACTGAGCCTCCTGGCCATACGCACGCTGCAGCTCACGCCCCATCAACAGGTTGAACTTCTGATCAGTACCGCCCAGCTCAACGTCCGCCCGCAACGCTACCGAGTCATACCCTTGAACCAACGGGTATAGGAACTCATGTATCGCAATAGGCTGATTGGTGGAGTAGCGCTTATCGAAGTCATCGCGCTCAAGCATCCGCGCAACGGTGTACTGGGACGTCAGGCGAATGAAATCCGCCGGCCCCATCAGATCCATCCAGGTGGAGTTGAAAGCCACTTCGGTCTTGGCCGGATCGAGAATCTTGAAAACCTGGGTCTTGTAGGTCTCGGCATTATCGAGAACCTGCTCACGGGTCAGCGGCGGGCGCGTGGCGCTCTTACCACTCGGATCACCGATCATCCCGGTGAAATCACCTATAAGGAAGATCACCTGATGCCCCAACTCCTGGAACTGGCGCAGCTTATTAATAAGCACGGTGTGACCCAGGTGCAGATCCGGTGCCGTCGGATCAAAGCCAGCCTTAATACGCAGGGGTTGGCCACGCTTGAGCTTTTCGATCAGCTCGGCCTCGACCAACAGTTCTTCCGCACCACGTTTGATCAGCGCTAGCTGCTCTTCAACCGACTTCATAACAGACCCGCAAGGCTCAGATTCAAAGGGAACCAACCATACAAGATCAGGGACTAATTACAAGTTTTGCCCTGCAAACGGACACCATTCGGCGAGCCCGGCATTCGCAAGCTTGCGCCACAGATGATTTGGTTATATTTTATACAGTTATTTCATCTTCATCATGTCATTCATCTTTTCCATTTCACCTTTTCAAAGTCAAAATTACCTATGACCACTGAACCGTCTAAAGCGCCACCGCTTTACCCGAAGACCCACCTGCTCGCCGCAAGTGGTATCGCCGCCCTTCTAAGCCTGGCACTCCTGGTATTCCCTTCCAGTGACGTAGAAGCCAAACGAACGACCCTGAGTCTTGACTTGGAGAGTCCGGTTGAACAACTGACACAAGATCAAGACGCTTCTGACGCGCAACAAGCCACAACCGCGAGCGCAGAGTCGCCATTTGCGCAGATTGAAGAAAGCCCAGACGACACCAAACAAACCGCTCAGGTAGCGAAAGGCCCCGTGCATCGCGAAGTGGTCGTGGCCAAAGGCGATACGCTGTCGACGCTATTTGAAAAGGTCGGCCTACCCGCCACCACCGTTAGCGATGTGCTGGCCAGCGATAAGCAAGCCAAGCAATTCACCCAGCTCAAGAGTGGCCAAAAGCTTGAGTTCGAGCTGAGCCCTGAAGGCCAACTGACCACTCTGCACACCAAGCTCAACCACCTCGAAAGCATCACCCTGACCAGAGGCGCCAAGGGCTTTGCCTTCAATCGCGTGACCACCAAGCCAGTGGTGCGCTCCGCCTACATCCACGGCGTGATCAATAGCTCGCTGTCCCAGTCCGCAGCTCGCGCGGGCCTGTCCCATAGCATGACCATGGACATGGCCAGCGTATTTGGCTACGACATCGACTTCGCTCAGGACATTCGCCAGGGTGACGAATTCGATGTGATCTACGAGCAAAAGGTGGCCAACGGCAAGGTTGTCGGTACCGGCAATATCCTCTCGGCGCGCTTCACCAACCGCGGCAAGACCTACACTGCCGTGCGTTACACCAACAAACAAGGCAATAGCAGCTACTACACCGCCGACGGCAATAGCATGCGCAAGGCCTTCATCCGTACTCCAGTTGACTTCGCCCGTATTAGCTCGCGTTTCTCCATGGGTCGCAAGCATCCAATTCTGAACAAAATCCGTGCCCACAAAGGCGTGGACTATGCAGCACCGCGCGGCACGCCGATCAAAGCGGCCGGCGACGGCAAGGTACTGCTGGCCGGGCGCCGTGGTGGCTACGGCAACACCGTTATCATCCAGCACGGCAACAGCTACCGTACGCTTTATGGGCACATGCAAGGCTTTGCCAAAGGCGTGAAGACCGGCGGCAACGTCAAGCAAGGCCAAGTGATTGGCTATATCGGCACCACCGGCCTATCCACCGGCCCGCACCTGCACTATGAGTTCCAGGTCAACGGCGTGCACGTCGACCCCCTGGGCCAGAAGCTGCCGATGGCCGACCCGATCGCCAAGGCCGAGCGCGCACGCTTCCTTCAGCAAAGCCAACCGCTGATGGCACGCATGGACCAGGAACGCGCCACCATGCTGGCTTCGGCGAAGCGCTAAGCGATGGCGCTCTATATAGGTGTCATGTCCGGGACCAGCCTTGATGGCCTGGACATAGCGCTGATCGAGCAAGATACGGCGGTCAAGTTGATCGCCACACATTACATCCCCATGCCTGAATCCCTGCGCGCCGAGCTGCTGGGCCTTTGCGCCAGTGGCCCGGATGAAATTGCACGCTCGGCGATTGCCCAGCAAAGCTGGGTAACGCTCGCAGCCCAGGGCATTCATGCCGTGCTTGAGCAGCAGCAACTCACTCACCACGACATCCGTGCGATTGGCAGCCATGGGCAGACCATTCGCCACGAGCCCGCCCGCGGTTTCACCGTGCAGATTGGCAACCCCGCCCTACTGACCGAACTGACCGGAATAACCGTCGTCAGCGACTTTCGCAGCCGCGATGTAGCCGCCGGCGGCCAGGGCGCACCACTGGTGCCCGCCTTTCACGAAGCGCTGTTCGGCGAGGCTACTGGCAACCGCGCAGTACTGAATGTCGGCGGTTTCAGCAATCTGAGCCTGATCGAGACCGGCAAACCCGTAGCGGGTTTTGACTGCGGCCCGGGCAACGTTCTGCTCGACGCCTGGATTCACCAGCAACGAGGCGAAAACTTTGACCGCGACGGCCAATGGGCCGCGACGGGAAAGGTCGAGCCACAGTTGCTTAACGCTTTGCTCAGCGACCCCTTCTTCCTGACCAAGGGGCCGAAAAGCACTGGGCGCGAAGTCTTCAACCTGCCTTGGCTGGAACACCACCTCGGTCGACTGCCATCGTTCAATGCCCAGGATATCCAGGCCACGCTGCTGGAACTGACCGCACAGACCATCGTCGAGTCGTTGAAAACCGCACAGCCGCAAACCGAAACCCTGCTGGTGTGTGGCGGCGGCGCCCATAACTCGACGCTGATGAACCGCCTCGCCGCCATGCTACCGACCACCCGTGTCAGCAGCACCGCCACCCACGGTGTAGACCCCGACTGGGTGGAAGCCATGGCCTTCGCCTGGCTGGCCCATTGCTGCCTGGAAGGTATCGCCGCCAACCGTCCCAGCGTGACAGGCGCCCGCGGTCTTCGCGTACTTGGCGCGATCTACCCCGCCTGAAACGCAGATAGCAAAACGCCGCTTGGCCCCATAAGAGCCAAGCGGCGTTTTGCTTAATCCGCTACTGATCAGATCGAGAAAGACGAACCGCAACCACACGTCGTGGTGGCATTCGGGTTCTTGATCACAAAGCGTGAGCCTTCCAAACCTTCCTGGTAGTCCACCTCGGCACCTGCCAAGTACTGGAAGCTCATCGGATCCACGACCAGGCTTACGCCTTCGCGCTCGACAATGGTGTCGTCGTCAGCCACATCTTCATCGAAGGTGAAGCCGTACTGAAACCCTGAACAACCGCCGCCCGTAACGAATACGCGCAGCTTCAAGCGATCATTACCCTCTTCATCGACCAGGCTCTTCACCTTGTGCGCAGCACCGTGGGTGAATTGCAAAGCCGTGGGGGTGAAGGATTCAACGCTCATGCTGATAATCTCCCGGCGTAGCGCCGCCATATGCGTGATGACCGCCATTATCCGCTTCTCCTAGAAAAGCGGTCAACTATTGTTACGGTATATCAATCTGCCCGGCGGCCCTTAAAAACACGAAAGGCCCGATCAACGGGCCTTTTGCACAGCAGCCAACGCCTTAAGGCAGCATGCCGGCGTGGGACAAACCGAGCTTCTCATCAAGGCCGAACAAGATGTTCATGTTCTGCACAGCCTGGCCCGAGGCGCCCTTGACCAGATTATCGATAACCGACAGCACCACCACCAAGTCGCCATCCTGCGGACGATGCACGGCAATCCGGCACACGTTGGCACCGCGCACGCTGCGGGTTTCCGGGTGACTACCGGCAGGCATTACATCGACGAACGGCTCATTGGCATAACGCTTTTCAAACAATGCCTGCAGATCCACCGAGCGATCCACGACCGTTGCATACAGTGTCGAGTGAATCCCCCGGATCATCGGGGTCAGGTGCGGCACGAACGTCAGACCGACGTCACTGTCCGCCGCACGCCGCAGCCCCTGGCGAATTTCCGGCAGATGGCGATGCCCCTTTACGGCATACGCCTTCATGCTTTCCGAGGTCTCGGAGTACAAGGAGCCTACTGCTGCACCGCGACCAGCGCCGCTGACGCCCGACTTGCAGTCGGCAATCAGGCGCGAGGCGTCCGCCAGGCCAGCTTCCAGCAGCGGTAGGAAACCCAGCTGCGTAGCCGTCGGATAGCAACCCGGCACGGCGATCAGACGCGCCTGCTTGATCTGCTCACGATTAACCTCTGGCAAGCCGTACACCGCCTCTTCAAGCAGCTCTGGAGCACCATGGGGCTGACCGTACCACTTGGCCCACTCATCGGCATCCTGCAAACGGAAGTCCGCCGAGAGGTCAATGACCTTGGTCCCTGCGGCCAGCAGCTCGCCGGCCAACGCATGGGCAACACCGTGGGGGGTCGCGAAAAACACCACATCGCAGGCGCCCAGGGTCTTGATATCCGGAACGCTGAACGCCAGGCCGTCGTAATGGCCGCGCAGGTTGGGGTACATATCGGCAACGGCCAGGCCGGCCTCGGATCGGGAGGTAATGACCACTACCTCAGCTTGCGGATGCTGAGCCAACAGACGCAGCAATTCGACACCGGTGTAACCCGTGCCGCCGACGATACCGACCTTGACCATAAACCTGCCCTCAACGAACCCACTGGAAAGCCGTCGATAATAGGGGCCGTATCGTTCTGCGACAACCGTCAAGGTGACGTACGCACGCTCTAACCTCTACTATCTCCAGTTACCGTGAACCTGGGAATAACTAAAAATGCTTTATCTATGGCTCAAAGCCTTCCATATCGTCAGCATTGTCTGCTGGTTTGCCGGGCTGTTTTACCTGCCGCGCCTGTTCGTCTACCACGCACAAAGCCAGGATGCCGTCAGCCAGGAACGCTTCTGCATCATGGAGCGCAAGCTGTACAAGGGCATCATGCTGCCGTCGATGATCGCCACGCTGGTATTCGGCATCTGGTTGATCAGCCTTAACCCGAGCATCTTCAGCCAGGGTGGCTGGATGCACGCCAAGCTGACCCTGGTGGTGATCCTGATCGGTTACCACCATATGTGTGGCGCTCAGGTAAAACGTTTTGCTCGTGGCGAAAACACCCGCAGCCATGTCTTTTATCGCTGGTTCAATGAAGTGCCGGTTCTGATATTGCTGGCTATTGTAATTTTGGTCGTCGTCAAGCCGTTCTAACTCTACTTAGCCGCACTTAATCCGGGGTACTTCCAATGTCGCTGCCCGCTTTGCTTGAACAACGTCTGCGCCTGCCCGTGGTGGCTGCGCCGATGTTCCTGATTTCCAATCCGCAACTGGTCCTGGCGTGCTGCCGCAATGGCGTGGTCGGGAGCTTTCCGGCACTCAACCAGCGTGAAAGCAGTGGCTTCAAGGCCTGGCTGGAAGAAATCGAAGCGGGCCTGGCGCTGCTGGACAACCCTGCGCCCTACGCGGTCAACCTGATCGTGCACCACAGCAACCCGCGCCTTGAGGCTGACCTGGCGATTTGCGTCGAGCACAAGGTGCCGATCGTTATCACCAGCCTGGGCGCGGTCAAGGAATTGGTAGACGCCGTACACAGCTACGGCGGCCTGGTGTTCCACGACGTCACCACTCGGCGCCATGCCGAAAAGGCCGCCGAAGCCGGGGTCGATGGGCTGATCGCGGTGGCGGCAGGGGCTGGTGGCCACGCCGGCACTTGGAGTCCGTTTTCGCTGGTCGCCGAAATTCGCCAGTTCTTCGACAAGACCCTGTTGCTGGCCGGCTGCCTGAACCATGGGCACGAAATCCTCGCCGCGCAATTGCTCGGGGCTGATCTCGCGTATTTCGGCACGCGCTTTATCGCCACCACCGAAAGCCACGCCCCCGATGCCTATAAAGAGATGCTGCTCACATCGCGTGCAGCCGATATCGTGCACACTCCGGCGGTGTCCGGCGTGCCTGCAAGCTTTATGCGCCAGAGTCTGGAAAACGCCGGTTTCGACCTCGCCGCCCTGCAAGGCAAGGGCGAAGTCAACTTTGGCTCCAAGCTCAAACCACTCAGCGACGAGGCCAAAGCCTGGAAGACCGTATGGTCCGCCGGCCAAGGCGTCGGTGAGATTGACGATTTACCCAGTGTCGATGAACTGGTTGCCCGCCTTGATGCCGAATACCGCAAGGCGCGCGAGCACGCAGCACAATTGCGCTGGCCGCGCTGACCCACCCGCCAGGCCTGCCGAATGAGGCAGGCCAGCATTACCCCCCTGAAAAGTGACAAGGATGCCTGCATGAGCGACAACCGTTTCAAGATTGTGTTTGATGGAGCCTTGCTCCCGGGTGTCGAAAGCACCACCGCCAAGCTGAACCTGGCCGAATTGTTCAAAAGCGAAGTCGAGGCGATCGAAAAGCTCTTCACCGGGCGTCCAGTCGCCCTCAAGCGCGACCTGTCTCGCCCCGATGCCGAAACCTACCTGGCCGCCCTGAAAAACGCCGGGGTGGATGCGCGCATCGAAGCTGAACAGCCTGTGGCTTTCAACCTGGCTGAAACCCACGAGACCGACTCCGGCGCCTCCGATTTTTCGCGCCCGGCCACCTCGCCGTATGCACCACCGCGCGCAGCCGTGGGGGATGACCTTCCAGAGTTTTCCACCCTCAACGTGTTCACCGTCAACGGCCGTATCGGGCGCCTGCGTTTCCTGGCCTGGACCCTGGTCCTGAGCCTGGCGCTGTTCGCCATCGTGGGCGCCTTGTTCACCGTGGGCGTGGGTATTGCCGCGGCATCTCCCACTGCGGCGATCATCATTGGTTCACTGCTTGGTCTGGTCTTGCTCGTGGCATCGGTGTGGATGAGCGTCCTGATCACCGTGCAGCGCCTGCATGACCTGGGCTGGTCCGGCTGGTTATGGTTCCTGAACCTGGTGCCGATCGTGGGCAGCATTTTCCCGATCCTGTTGATCGTGCTGCCCGGCAATGCAGGCGCCAACCAATATGGTGCACCACCGCCACGCAACTCGACCGCAGTAAAGGTCCTGGCCACCCTGTGGCTGGCGATGCTCCCATTGATATTCGCCGCCGCAGTGATGCTGGCCATGGGCGGTTACCTGGACCAGCTCGAAACCAGCGTGGACAGTGGCTACGAAAGCAGCTCCATGTCCACCGATGAAGAAGCTGACCAGAGCGTCATCGCCGGTGAAGAAGATGTGCAAAGTGCTGACGATGCGGCCGAACCTGTAGACTCTCCGCAAGAATGAAGAAACGCCCCACGCCTGTGACGCATCTGTCGCAGGCGCGGTGGCGTTGCGATGGAGAAATGCATGACCCGTTACGCTCTGATCACCGGTGCCTCCAGTGGCATCGGCCTGGCCTTGGCCGAAGCACTGGCCCGTCGCGGCCGCAGCTTGATTCTGGTGGCCCGCCAGCGTGATCAGTTGGAAAGTATTGCCATAGAGCTGACCCAACGTTTTGGCGTCGAGGTGCTGTTCCGCGCCTGTGACCTGGGCGAGCCACTGCGCCTGTCCGGGTTCCTGCTGGAGCTGGAAGAAGGCGAGCGGCAGATCGACTTGCTGGTCAACTGTGCCGGTATTGGCACCAGCGGCCCATTCCTGGCCCAGGACTGGATGACCGAGCAGGACCTGATCGAAGTCAACATCCTCGCCCTGACCCGCCTGTGCCATGCGCTGGGTAACTCCATGGCCTTGCACGGTGGTGGGCAGATTCTTAACGTCGCCTCCGTCGCGGCCTTCCAGCCGGGGCCATGGATGAGTACCTACTACGCCAGCAAGGCCTATGTACTGCACTTCTCCGAAGGTCTGCGCGAAGAGCTGAAAAGCTGTGGTATCAAGGTCTCAGTGCTCTGCCCCGGCCCGACCCGCACTGCCTTCTTCGGCACCGCACAGATGGACACCGCCAAGCTGGACCGTCAGCAGCTGATGAGCCCGGAAGAAGTGGCGCTGCACACCGTACGAGCCCTGGCAAAGAACAAAGCGATCATTGTTCCCGGTCGCCGTAACCGCTGGCTGGCGTTCAGCCCACGCTTGAGCCCACGCTGGTTGACCCGCAAGATTGCCGGCGCGATCAACAAGGCCTATTGCCCGCGTTGACCTGCTGGGTACACTCACCCTGCACTTTCATAATGGAGAAACAGCTGTGGATACTCTGTTCACCAAGATCATCAACAGAGAAATACCCGCGAGGATTATCTACGAGGATGACCAGGTCCTGGCCTTCCACGATATTGCGCCAATGGCCCCCGTGCATTTCCTGGTGATTCCGAAAAAGCCGATCCGCACCCTCAACGACCTGACGGAAGAAGACAAGGGCCTGGCTGGACACATCCTGTTCACCGCCCAGCGCCTGGCCGTGGAACAAGGCTGTGAAAAAGGCTTTCGCGTGGTGATGAACTGCAATGAAGATGGCGGCCAGACCGTCTATCACATTCATATGCATGTGCTGGGTCAACGCCAGATGAACTGGCCACCCGGCTGAAACTCGCCATTGCAGGAGCCGGCTTGCCGGCTCCTGCAAGAAGCATGACCCAGCGCAAACGCACGCCCCTCTCTTGCGGTAAACTGACCGCCGAGATTTTTCCCGGAGGTCAGCATGACTACCCAACGTCACTACTCGCCGATTGACCGACTGTTGCTGCAGGCCGACACAGCCATGCGCACACTGCTGCCCTTCAGCGGCCAGCCGTATCGCCCGTCACCTGCCATCGTGCAACCCGAAGCACAAATGAGCGAAACGGATACCCGTCATGTCGCCGGCCTGATGCGCATCAACCATACCGGCGAAGTCTGTGCCCAGGCGCTCTACCAGGGCCAGGCCCTGACCGCCAAGCTGCCGCAAGTACGCGCGGCCATGGAGCACGCGGCTGAGGAAGAAATCGACCACTTGGCCTGGTGTGAACAACGTATCCGCCAATTGGGCAGCCACCCCAGTGTGCTCAACCCACTGTTTTATGGTCTGTCGTTTGGCATCGGCGCCGCTGCCGGCTTGATCAGCGACAAGGTCAGCCTGGGTTTTGTCGCCGCGACCGAACATCAGGTGTGCAAACACCTGGATGAGCACCTGGAGCAACTACCGGCCGAGGATGAAAAGTCCCGGGCGATTCTTGAGCAGATGCGTATCGACGAAGAACACCACGCAGAAAGTGCGCTGGATGCCGGCGGTTTCCGCTTCCCGGCGCCGGTGAGGTTTGGCATGAGCCTGATGGCCAAGGTCATGACCAAGAGCACCTACCGAATCTGAGCTGCAAAAAAGGGCGCTTGCAAAGCGCCCTTTCTTTTTGTCAGAAGATCCTGCGATCAGCCCAACTCAATGATCTCGTAATCATGGGTAATGGCCACACCTGCCGCGCCGAGCATGATCGAAGCCGAGCAGTACTTCTCCGCCGACAGCTCGATGGCCCGCTTGACCTGCGCTTCCTTCAGCGCACGCCCCTTGACCACAAAATGCATATGGATCTTGGTGAACACCTTCGGGTCTTCAGTCGCGCGCTCGGCTTCCAAAAAGGCTTCGCAGCTTTCCACCGCCTGGCGCGACTTCTTCAAGATGCTGACCACATCGAAGTTGCTGCAACCACCCACGCCGAGCAGGAGCATTTCCATGGGCCGTACACCCAGATTGCGGCCACCAGCTTCCGGCGGGCCATCCATGACCACCACATGGCCACTGCCCGACTCACCGAGGAACATGGCTTCGCCCGCCCATTGGATGCGTGCCTTCATCGCCCAGACTCCACTGCTAAAAAAGGGGCGCCAGCTTATCACAGGCCCCCGCAAGCGCAGTGTTCTGCCCAAATACGTTCAACAGCAGACTTTGATAGGTAAATTCCCTGATCGAGTCAGAATGTGTCTGTTAAGCTGACGCCAAATCTATGGCGCATTGCCATCCTCCGGATGGATCCGCTCTATAAAAATACCAGCCCAACCACACCGTGCAGTCTTTTCGGGATACAACCATGGTTGCTATTACCCCCATACCCAAGATCAAGAACCTCGATAAGTTACTGACCCATTGTCAGCGGCAACGCTATCCGGCCAAGCAGAACATCATCTGCGCCGGAGAACGCTCGGAAACCCTGTTTTTCATTATCAAAGGTTCAGTCACGATCCTGATCGAGGATGATGACGGTCGCGAAATGATCATCGCCTATCTCAATACCGGTGATTTCTTCGGTGAGCTGGGCCTGTTTGAACAAGCGGGGAAAGAACAGGAGCGCAGCGCCTGGGTGCGGGCGAAGATTGAGTGTGAGGTCGCAGAAATCAGCTATGCGAAATTTCGCGAACTGGCCCAACAAGATCCGGACATCCTTTATGCCCTGAGCGGCCAGATTGCCCAGCGCTTGCGCAACACCACGCGCAAAGTCGGTGACCTGGCGTTCTTCGACGTCACCGGGCGCGTCGCCCGCTGCTTGCTGGAACTGTGCAAGCAGCCGGATGCCATGACCCATCCAGACGGCATGCAAATCAAGGTTACGCGCCAGGAAATCGGCCGGATTGTCGGTTGCTCACGGGAGATGGTCGGTCGAGTGCTCAAGGATCTGGAAGAGCGCAACCTGGTGCACGTCAAAGGCAAGACGATGGTGGTGTTCGGCACTCGCTAGTACGCAAACACCTGTGCCAGCATCTGCCGGTATAAACCGTCGAGGCGGCTGATGGCATCCGGCGCAGCAAAGGCTTCATGCAAGGCGATATGGCTGTCGGCACGCACCCGCTGCTCGAGGCCGCACGCCTGATTGAAGCGATTGACCGCTGCAATCAGTTCCTCACGATGGTTCTCCAGCAACAATGCGCCATGCACCAGGCCTACCGGGCGCCCGCCACTCTGGCGCCAGCGCTGGGCAGTACCGACCATCTTGCGTCCGTTGAGATTGACGTTATAGCGGCCATCGCAAAAGGCCCCGTCGATTTCGCCCACAGAGGCATCGCCGCCCAACTCGGTCAGCAAGTCGCAAATGGGCTGGCACAGGCGCAGGTAGCCGGTCTCGATGCGGCCCTGGTCGCCCTCGCTACGGGGTGGCGCGTAGACCAGTGCGATATTCACCGTCGCCGCAGACTGCGGCACTGGCTCCCCTCCTGTTTCCCGCAGCAACACCGGCCAACCGTGGGCGGCCGATACCTGACTGGCCGCGTCAAAGGCGGGCAGACGACTCAGACGGCGAGGCATCACCAGTGCCTGGTCGCTGGGCTGCCAGAACAGCAGGCCGAAGGATTGTTCACCCGCGCAGACGGCGGCCAGCAAGTCCTGCTCGGCGGCAAGGCCTGCTTCAACGGTCATCGCTACGGGTTGGATCATCGAACACCTACCTTTCTGAATAAACACAAAAAAATGTGGGAGCTGGCTTGCCGGCGATGCTGTCGCCTCGGTGTCTCTGTTGCACCGAGGTGATGCTATCGCAGGCAAGCCAGCTCCCACAGTGTCCGCGTTTCACATCAATCCAGTGTCGAACCACTGATCGGTAGACCACGCTCCGGGAAAAACAGGCGCTGCAACTCCGCCCCTGGATTCTCCGCACGCATAAAGGTCTCGCCGACCAGGAACGAATACACGTCGCTGATTTCCATCAACTCCACATCCGCACGGTTGACGATCCCGCTCTCGGTAATCACCAGGCGGTCACGAGGAATGCGCGGCAGCAGGTCCAGGGTGGTTTCCAGGTTGACATCAAAGGTGTGCAGGTTGCGGTTGTTGACCCCAACCAGTCGTGTGTCGAGGGTTTTCAGCGCGCGCTCCAGTTCGTCACCGTCATGGACCTCGACCAGCACATCCAGGCCCACGCCTTTGGCAACCGCCGCCAACTCGGCCATCTGCACGTCGTCCAGCGCCGAAACGATCAGCAGCACGCAATCCGCGCCCAACGCCCGGGCCTCGACGATCTGGTACGGGTCGATCATGAAGTCCTTGCGGATCACCGGCAACTTGCACGCGGCGCGGGCTTGTTGCAGGTAAGCGTCGGAACCCTGGAAATAGTCGATATCGGTCAACACCGAAAGGCAAGTTGCCCCGCCCTTCTCATAGCTGGCAGCAATCTCTGCCGGCACGAAGTTCTCGCGGATCACGCCTTTGCTCGGCGAGGCCTTTTTGATCTCGGCGATCACCGCTGGCTGCTTGAGCTTGGCCTGGGTGATCAGGGCATTGGCAAAACCGCGCGGTGCATCGGCGCTTTTTGCCAGGTTTTCCAACTCGGCCAGGCTCACCCGTGCGCGGCGTTCGGCCACTTCTTCAACTTTGCGGGCGAGGATGTTTTCCAGAACTGTTGGCACGCTCATCCTTCATTCTCCATCTTGAATACGGCCGTGAATGCTCCCAGCTCTTCGAGCTTTTCGCGAGCCAGCCCCGTATGCAGCGCATCGTGGGCCAAGGCGACACCTTCTGTAAGACTATAGGCGTGATCGGCTGCATAAAGTGCCGCGCCAGCATTCAGAACAATCATCTCTGCCGCTTTCTGACCGTTTTCGGTCTTGCGACGCCCCAGGGCATCGCGAATCAATTCAAGGGACGCCGCCGGGCTTTCTACCGCCAGGCCATGCAGGCTCTGGCTCTTCATGCCGAGGTCTTCTGGCTCGACCCAATATTCGGTGACCTGATCGTTCTTCAACTCGGCCACAAAGGTTGGGGCCGCCAGGCTGAATTCGTCCAGGCCATCCTTGGAGTGCACCACTAGCACGTGTTTGCTGCCCAGGCGCTGCAGGACTTCGGCCAATGGCCGGCACAGCGCCTGGCTGAACACGCCCACCACCTGATGCTTCACACCGGCCGGATTCGTAAGCGGGCCAAGCATGTTGAACAGGGTACGCAGGCCCAGGTCCTTGCGCGGGCCTGCGGCGTGTTTCATCGCCCCATGGTGGGACTGGGCAAACATAAAGCCGATACCGACGTTGTCGATGCAGCGCGCCACCTGCACCGGGGTCAGGTTCAGGTAGATCCCCGCCGCTTCCAGCAGATCGGCACTGCCGCTCTTGCCCGATACCGCGCGGTTGCCGTGCTTGGCCACGGTGCAGCCGGCAGCGGCTACGACAAAGGATGATGCCGTCGAAACGTTGAAAATATTCGCACCGTCACCGCCGGTGCCGACCACATCGACCACGCCGTCGAGGGTCTTGAGTTCGACCTTGTCCGCCAGTTCACGCATCACCGAGACGGCGCCGACAATTTCGTCGATGCTCTCGCTCTTCATGCGCATGGCCATCATAAAGGCGCCAATCTGCGCATCGGTGCATTGGCCGGTCATGATTTCGCGCATGACATCGCTCATTTCAGCGGTGCTCAGGTCCAGATGGCCGACGATACGGCTCAGGGCAGTCTTGATATCCATGGAAAGTCCTTAGCGCGTGCCGCCGCTCTGCTTGAGAAAGTTGGCGAACAGCTCGTAGCCCTGCTCGGTCAGAATTGATTCAGGGTGAAACTGCACCCCTTCGACATTCAGTGTCTTGTGCCGCAGGCCCATGATCTCGTCGACCGAGCCGTCTTCCAGCTGGGTCCAGGCCGTCAGTTCCAGGCATTCGGGCAAGGTCTCGCGCTTGACCACCAGTGAGTGGTAACGGGTCACCGTCACCGGCAGGTTCAAGCCCTGGAACACACCTTGATCATTATGGAACACCGGGCTGGTCTTGCCGTGCATCACCTGGCGGGCACGCACCACGTCGCCGCCAAATGCCTGGCCGATGGACTGGTGGCCCAGGCAAACCCCGAGAATCGGCAGCTTGCCGGCGAAAAAACGGATGGCTTCCAGGGAGATACCCGCCTCGGTCGGCGTGCAGGGGCCTGGGGAAACCACGATACGCTCCGGGTTCAGGGCAGCAATCTGCGCCACCGTCATTTCATCGTTGCGCACCACCTTGACCTCGGCACCGAGCTCGCCCAGGTATTGCACAACGTTGTAGGTAAAGGAGTCGTAGTTATCAATCATCAGCAACATGTGGGTTCAAACCTCTTGAATTCACTGATTTCGAATGACCGCCTTCCAGGAGCGTGACCCGCTGCCAGACGCACGTTCCGGTTGCCAGGGTCAGCCGGCAAGGGGCGTCGAACAAAGGGTGAAGAAGGCAAATCGGTACAGGTCCGGCCGGGCCGGCAGAGAAAATTCAGGCGCGCCAACGCCAACGGGCGTGTGCCTTGACTACTCGCATCAAGAGTTTGCTGATGATCAACACGGGGAGGGTCTCATTCATACGTTCCCGCACAGTAACGTAGCCTCGCCAGCGGTGCAATATAGAGCAGCAAATACGGGGGGCATGACGAAGGTTTTGTAAGAAAAAACGATTTTCCTCACAGAAAACTCCCTCTACATTGCTAGTGTTTCACTTCCGATACAAAAACAATCATATGGAATCCCTATGCTCAGACCATCTTTTGTTGCGCCCCTTGCCGGATGCCTCCTGGCACTGGCCTGCGCGCAGGCGTTTGCAGCACCGTCACCTTATTCAACCATGGTGGTTTTTGGCGATAGCCTGGCGGACGCCGGCCAGTTCCCCGATGGTGTGTCCGGTGCCACCCTGCGTTTTACCAACCGTACCGGCCCCACATTCCAGGGTGACTACGGCCTGGTTTCATCGACCCTGCTGGGCTCCAAACTGGGTGTAGCGCCAAACGATCTGAACGCCTCCACCTCGCCGGTTCGCGCCGCGCAAGGCTTGCCTGACGGCAATAACTGGGCGGTCGGTGGCTACCGTACCGACAACATCCTGGATTCCATCACCTCAGTCTCCGACACGGCGATCCCCCCCGGCAATGCGGGCGCGGGCACTGTTTTACGCAGTCGCCAGGGTTATCTACCGGCAAACGGTGGGCGGGCCGACCCCAACGCGCTGTATTTTCTGTCCGGTGGCGGTAATGACTTCCTGCAACAGCGCGTCCTCAGTCCAGGCCAAGCCGTTGCCGCAGGCGGGCGCCTGGCCGACAGCGCCCAGGCTCTGCAACAAGCCGGTGCGCGCTACATCATGGTGTGGATGCTGCCCGACCTGGGCCTGACACCCGCCATCAACGGCACGCCGCAGCAGGCTGGGACGTCCGCCCTGAGCACTATTTTCAACCAGGCACTGGTACAGCGCCTGTCGCAGATCGACGCCCAGATCATCCCGTTGAATATTCCACTGCTGTTGCAGGAAACCTTCGCCGACCCAGGCCGATTTGGCCTGGCGACCGGGCAGAACCTTACCGGCACCTGCTTCACTGGCAACAGTTGCACCGCCAACCCGACGTATGGCATCGGCGGCACCCAGCCGGACCCGACCAAGCTGATCTACAACGACTCGGTCCACCCCACCGTCGCCGGGCAACGCTTGATCGCCGACTATGCCTACTCGCTACTCGCCGCCCCCTGGGAGCTGAGCCTGCTGCCAGAAATGGCCCAAGGCACCCTGCGCGCCCATCAGGATGAGCTGCGTAACCAGTGGCAGGCGGACAACGGCAACTGGCAAGCCGTCGGCCAATGGCGCGCAATTGTCGCCGGTGGTGGTCAGCGCCTGGACTTCGACGGTCAAGGCAGCTCGGCCAGTGGCGACGGCAGTGGCTACAACCTGAATGTCGGCGGCAGCTATCGTCTCGACGACAGCTGGCGCGTAGGTGTCGCGGCCGGGCTGTATCGCCAGACTCTCGAAGCAGGCGCCAGCGACTCGGACTACAAGCTCAACAGCTACATGGGCAGCGCATTCGCGCAGTATCAGCACAATCACTGGTGGGCCGATGCCGCGCTGACCGGCGGCCGGCTGGACTTCGACAGCCTCAAGCGCAAGTTCGCCCTGGGCGTCAGCGAAGGCTCAGAAAAAGGTGACACCGACGGCTGGCTCTGGGCCTTGAGCGGCCGCGTAGGCTATGACATTGCCGGGGTCGGCAGCGATTGGCACCTGTCGCCGTTCATCAGCGCCGACTATGCGCGAATCGAAGTCGATGGCTACTCGGAAAAAGGCAGCCGCTCCACCGCGCTGACCTTTGCCGACCAGCAACGCGACTCCAAACGCCTGGGCGTTGGCCTGCAGGGCAGCTACCGCGTCACCCCGCAAACCCAGGTTTTTGGCGAAGTGGCTCACGAGCATGAGTTCGAAAATGACACCCAAAAGGTGAATATTTCGCTCAACAGCGTGCAGGGGATCGGCTTCGAACTCGACGGCTACACCCCTCGCAGCAATTCGGATCGCTTGAGTCTCGGGGTCAGCCACAAGCTCACCCAGGAGTTGGCACTGCGCGCGGCGTATAACGTGAGGAAGGATGACAGCCTGACCCAGCAAGGGGTCAGTGTCGGAGTGAGCCTGGATTTCTAATACGGCCTTAAAAACAACATAAAACCCATGTGGGAGCGGGCTTGCCCGCGATAGCGGTGGTTCAGTCACTACATCGGTGACTGACAGACCGCCATCGCGGGCAAGCCCGCTCCCACACAAGCCCAACCCCACATTTAGACCGGAATCGACCGTCAGTCTTGCGGGGTCTGCTCGGCCAATGCCACCGCACGGAACATCGCCCGGCGCTTGTTCAGGGTTTCTTCCCACTCAAGGGCCGGCACCGAGTCGGCGACAATCCCGCCGCCCGCCTGCACATGCAGTTCGCCGTCCTTGATCACCGCCGTGCGGATCGCAATGGCCGTGTCCATGTTGCCATTCCACGCGAAATAACCCACGGCGCCGCCGTAGACCCCACGCTTGACCGGCTCCAGCTCGTCGATGATTTCCATCGCACGAATCTTCGGGGCGCCGGACAAGGTGCCCGCCGGCAGAATTGCGCGCAGCGCGTCCATCGCCGTCAGGCCGGCCTTCAGCTCGCCGGTGACGTTGGACACAATGTGCATCACGTTGGAATAACGCTCGATCACCATCTTCTCGGTGAGCTTCACCGAGCCGATTTCCGAAACGCGTCCGGTGTCGTTACGCCCCAGGTCGATGAGCATCAAGTGCTCGGCGATTTCCTTGTCGTCGGACAGCAGGTCTTCTTCAAGTGCCAGGTCGGCCTCTTCGGTCGCGCCACGGGGGCGCGTGCCGGCAATCGGCCGCACGGTGATCAGGTTGTCTTCGACGCGCACCAGCACTTCCGGCGAGCTGCCCACTACGTGGAAGTCGCCAAAGTTGAAGAAGTACATGTACGGCGTCGGGTTGAAGCAGCGCAGCGCCCGGTACAAGTCGATGGGCGCCGCCTTGAAGTCGATGGACATCCGCTGCGACGGCACCACTTGCATGCAGTCACCGGCGAGGATGTATTGCTTGATGGTATCGACCGCGCGCTCGTAGTCATCCTGGGTAAAGCTGGAGCGAAACACCGGATCGGCCGCCGGCGGACGGCTGAGGTCCAGGCCGCGACGCGGGGTGATCGGCTGGCGCAGCTTGTCCAGCAGCGCTTCGAGGCTGGCCTGGCCTTGCTCGAACGCATCGGCCTGGGCCGGGTCGGCGAGCACAATCGCGTGCATCTTGCCGGCCAGGTTGTCGAACACCACCACCGCGTCGGAAACCATCAGCAGGATGTCCGGCACACCCAACGGGTCGGGGTTCGGGCATTTGCCCAGGCGTTGCTCCACGTAACGCACGCAGTCGTAGCCGAAATACCCCACGAGGCCGCCATTGAAACGCGGCAAACCAGCAATGGTTGGCACGTTGTAGCGCGCCTTGAAGGCTTCGACGAAGGCCAGCGGGTCTTGCACATCGTGGCTTTCGATCTCGACGCCATCATGGGTGATGCTGACGTGATGGTCATGCACCCGCAGGACCGTGCGGCACGGCAGGCCAATGATCGAGTAACGGCCCCACTTTTCGCCGCCCTGCACCGATTCCAGCAGATAGGAATTGGGCTCGTCGGCCAGTTTCAGGTAGATCGACAGCGGCGTATCGAAGTCGGCCAGGGTTTCCCGGGCCATGGGGATGCGGTTGTAGCCGGCAGCGGCCAAACGCAGGAATTCTTCGCGGATCATGGGGTGCCTCGTGGCGTGAGGGTCTAACAGTCAGGTATGCAAACGTGCCGCAGCGCGGCCAGGATCAGTCAGGCGCGCCAACGCCAGCGGGCCAGGGCCTTGATGACTTTCATCCAGAGTTTGCGAGTGACCACCACGATGGGATTTCCAGAAGGGGATGGGACAGCGTCGGGCAACGTTATCTCAGCGCCCGCTCCCAAGCAACCGGGGATTAGCAGTCGCAGGTCATCAATGACCAGCGCCGGCGACTCTTCGGCAATCGGCCGGCCATGGTTGTAGCCATAGCTTAAGGCCACACACTTGACCCCCGCCGCTTTCGCCGCCAGCACATCGCTGCGCGAATCGCCGACAAACAGCGACTGGGACGCCGGGATATTGGCCATTTTCATCACAAAGAACAGCGCCGCCGGATCCGGTTTTTTCTGCGGCAGGGTATCGCCGCCGATGATCCAGCGGAAATACCGGCCGATCTTCATCTGGTCCAGCAGCGGCGCGACGAAGCGTTCCGGCTTGTTGGTGATCAGGGCCATTTCCACGCCCTGCTTGTGCAGCCACTTGAGGGTGTCGCGCACGCCGGGGTAAACCACGGTCAGTTCGTGGCCGTCTTCGTAGGCCGCGTTGAACAGTTCCAGCGCGTGCTCGGCCTCCACCTCATCGACACCTTCGGCATCAATGTGATTGGCCAGCGCACGGCGCACCAGCATCTGCACGCCGTTGCCGACCCACTCGCGTACCGATTCGATACCGGCAGGCTTGCGCCCCAACTTGAGCAACATGTGATCCACCGCAGCCGTCAGGTCCGGCACCGAATCGACCAGGGTGCCGTCCAGATCGAACATCACCAGCCGCGGCAATTTACCGGGGAACAGCTGCTCAAAACCGCTCATGGACGCGCCAGCGCCAGTTCTTCACGCATCTTGGCAATCACGGCCTGGTAGTCAGGGGTGTTGAAGATCGCCGAGCCGGCGACGAAGGTGTCCGCGCCCGCCGCCGCGATATCACGGATGTTGTTGACGTTGACCCCACCGTCGATCTCCAGGCGGATATCGCGGCCAGAGGCGTCAATCAGCGCACGGGCCTCACGCAGCTTGTCGAGGGTACCGGGAATGAACTTCTGCCCGCCAAAACCCGGGTTGACGCTCATCAGCAAGACCATGTCGACCTTGTCCATCACGTACTTGAGGGTGTCCAGCGGGGTCGCCGGGTTGAACACCAGGCCAGCCTTGCAGCCGCCTTCGCGGATCAGTTGCAGGGAGCGGTCGACATGCAGCGTGGCTTCCGGGTGGAAGGTGATGTAGGTCGCGCCGGCTTCGATGAAGTCGCCGATGATGCGGTCCACCGGGCTGACCATCAGGTGCACGTCAATCGGCGCGGTCACGCCGTACTTGCGCAGCGCGGCGCAAACCATCGGGCCGATGGTCAGGTTCGGCACATAGTGGTTGTCCATGACATCGAAGTGCACGAAGTCGGCACCGGCGGCCAACACGTTGTCCACTTCCTCGCCCAGGCGGGCGAAGTCGGCGGAGAGGATCGATGGAGCAATTACGAAGGGCTGCATGACGCACCTTTTCTGAGCTAAATCACGATGGCGCGCATTGTATACCTCATGCTTTGTTGCGCGCACCGTGACCTGACTCAATGACTAGTACGCGGCGCGGTAGATTTTCTCGATATCCGCCGCACTGAGCTTGCGCGGATTGTTGCGCATCAGGCGTTCGATTCCCGCGGCTTCTACGGCCATGGCCGGGATCGCCTCCTCTGGCACGCCGAAGCTGCGCAAGCCGCAAGGGATCTCCACTGCGGCGCACAGTCGCGTCATGGCCTCCACCGCCTGGTCCGCTGCATCGTTGACGCTCAAGCCCGTGATATTCACCCCCATGGCCTGGGCGATATCCTGCATGCGCTCGACACAGGCCAGCTTGTTCCAGTGCATCACATAGGGCAGCAGCAACGCGTTGCTCACCCCGTGGGCAATATTGAAACGCCCGCCCAACGGGTAGGCCAGCGCATGCACCGCCCCCACCCCGGCATTGCCGAAGGCCATGCCGGCCATCAGGCTGGCCGTGGCCATATCGTCACGCGCCTGCAGGTTGGCCGGATTGGCGTAGGCCTTGGGCAAGGCGTTGGCAATCAACTTGATCGCGCCAATGGCCAGGGCATCGGTGATTGGCGAGGCGTTCAGGGACAGATAGGACTCGATGGCATGCACCAGGGCATCCACACCACTGGCAGCCGTAACACTGCGCGGGCAGGTCAGGGTCATTTGCGGGCTGATCAGCGCAACATCCGGCAGCAGGTAGTCGCTGACGATGCCTTTTTTCAATTGCGCGGCCTTGTCCGACAGAATCGCCACATTGGTCACTTCCGACCCCGTGCCGGCCGTGGTGGGAATGGCAATCAGCGGCGGGCCTTTGCGCGGCACCTGGTCCACACCGAACAAATCCTCGAGTGCGCCGTGATAACCGGCATAGGCGGCGACGCTCTTGGCGATATCAATGGCACTGCCACCGCCGACGCCGATCAGGCCGTCATGCCCGCCTTCGCGGTAGGCCTGCATGCAGTCTTCGACGATGGCGATCTCCGGGTCGGGCAGCACCCGGTCGAAGATCTCGTAAGGCCGATCACCCAACTGCGCCAATGCCAGTTGCACCGTACCGGACTTGACCAGCGCAGCATCGGTGACGATCAACGGGTTGTCGATATCCAGCCGGGTCAGCTCGGCGGCCAATTGCTCGATGGCGCCTGGGCCGGTGAGCAATTTGTGGGCGATCTTGAATGAGGAGGTACTCATGTGCGCGGCCTCTTATAAATTGGTGGGCTGGCACAAGAATAGCTGGGGAATGCGGGTTGTCTGCCATTCAGCGGCTGAATGGTTGGGTCATTCAAAGCGGGCGCGGTCAATGTAGGAGCTGGCTCGCCTGCGATGGCCTCGACTCGGTGCATCAGGTGTACCGAGTCGAGACCATCGCAGGCAAGCCAGCTCCCACAGGTGATCGGGTTTCAGCAGTCAGACCTGCGCCGTCCGCAGTTTTTCGCTGCGCCCACGCAGCCACTCCAGGGTCAGCAACAGCACCACCGAGAAGGCAATCAGCAAGGTCGCCGCTGCGGCAATGGTCGGGCTGAGGTTTTCGCGGATGCCGCTGAACATCTGCCGAGGCAAGGTGGCCTGCTCGGGCCCGGCGAGGAACAGCGTCACCACCACCTCATCGAACGATGTGGCAAAGGCAAACAGCGCCCCGGAAATGACGCCCGGCGCAATCAGCGGCAGCGTCACCCGGCGAAACGCGGTCAACGGCGACGCCCCCAGGCTGGCCGCGGCTCGCACCAGGTTGTGGTTGAAGCCCTGCAAGGTCGCCGACACGGTGATGATCACAAAGGGCACGCCCAGCACCGCATGCACCACAATCAGCGAAAAGAAACTGTTGCCCAGCCCCAGCGGGGCAAAGAACAAGTAACTCGCCACGCCGATAATCACCACCGGTACCACCATCGGCGAAATCACCAGGGCCATCACCAGCGCCTTGCCGGGGAAGTGGCCACGGGTCAGGCCAATAGCGGCCAACGTGCCAAACACCATCGCCAGCACCGTGGCCGCCGGGGCGACGATGATGCTGTTCTTCAAGGCGCGCATCCATTCCGCCGAGGCAAAGAAGTCCTGGTACCAGTGCAACGAAAACCCCTGCAGCGGGTACACCAGGAAACTCCCGGAGTTGAACGACAGCGGGATGATCACCAGCACCGGCAGGATCAGGAACAACAGGATCAGGCCGCAGAGGATCCGCAAGCTGTAGAACCACACCCGCTCGATGGGTGACATATAAGGACTGCTGGACATTTCAGGCGCTCCTCAGCTCAGGCGCAGGCGGCTGGCGCCCACCAGCCAGTTGTAGATCAGGTACAGCACCACGGTCGCCAGCAGCAGCAAGCCGCCCAGCGCAGTCGCCATGCCCCAGTTGATGCTGGTGTTGGTGTAGAACGCCACGAAGTAGCTGACCATCTGGTCGTTCGGGCTGCCCAGCAGGGCCGGGGTGATGTAGTAGCCAATCGCCAGGATAAACACCAGCAGGCAACCGGCACCCACACCCGCGTAGGTCTGTGGGAAGTACACCCGCCAGAAACTGGCGAATGGGTGACAACCCAAAGAGATCGCCGCACGCATGTAGGTCGGTGAAATGCCCTTCATCACGCTGTAGATCGGCAGAATCATGAACGGCAGCAGGATATGCACCATGGAGATGTAGACCCCCAGCCGGTTGAACACCAACTCCAGAGGCTTATCAATGATGCCCAGGCCCATCAGCGCGCCGTTGATCAGCCCGCCGGACTGCAGCAGCACAATCCAGGCGGCCACGCGCACCAGCACCGAGGTCCAGAAGGGCAGCAGCACGAGGATCATCAACAGGTTGCTTTGCCGCGCCGGCAGGTTGGCCAGCAGGTACGCCAGCGGATAGGCCAGCAGCAGGCAGCACACGGTAATCACCAGGCCCATCCAGAAGGTGCGGGCGAAGATATCGAGGTAAATCGCCTGGTCCGGCGTGGCCGGCGCGACTTCGCCGAGGTCGTCGATCCGATGATCGACCGCCGCCAGCAGGTAATAAGGCGTGAGGCTGCTGGTGTTGCGCCGGATGGCCTGCCAGTACGCGGGGTCGCCCCAGCGTTCGTCGAGGTTTTCCAGCGCTTCTTTATAAGAGGCCGGCACTTCGCTGAACGGCAGCGCCCGCGCGGTTTTGGTCAACAGGCTGCGATAACCCGCCAGCTCCATGTTCAGGCGCTTGGACAAGTCGCCCAGGGTCTGGTTTTTCCGGGCTTCACCCAGGTCCTCGCTGACAGCCTGGTACACCGACTCGCCGGGCAGGCCACGACCATCCCAGGCGGTCACCGCCACCACGGTACGCGGCAGGCCAGCGACCACTTCCGGGTTACCGACGCTTTTGTACAACAGCGCAACGATGGGCACCAGGAACACCAGCAGCAAAAACACCACCAGCGGCGCGATCAAGGCCTGGGCCTTCCAGCGGTTAAGCCGCTCGGCACGCGCCAGGCGCTGCTTCAAGCTGGGGGTGGTGACCTCGTTCGAGGGAACGGCGATGGCCATGGCAAACTCCGGAAAATCTACAGTTGAAACCCGTGTGAAAGGCCCCCTTGTGGGAGCCGGGCTTGCCCGCGATGGCAGCAACTCGGTGTGTAGGGTCTACCGAGGTGCTGCCATCGCAGGCAAGCCAGCTCCCACAGGGGTTAAGCGGTGGGGCTTGTTATTTGGCAGCCCAGGAATTGAAGCGCTGCTCCAGTTGCTCACCGTTATCCGCCCAGAAGCTCACATCAATCTGCACCTGGTTGGCGATGTTTTCCGGAGTAGTCGGCATATCCTTGAGGATGTCCTTGGCCAGCAGCGGCACGGCTTGGGTATTGGCCGGACCGTAGGCGATGTTTTCCGAG
The DNA here is from genome assembly GCF_016405645.1 of Pseudomonas sp. MF5691. Lineage (NCBI taxonomy): Bacteria > Pseudomonadati > Pseudomonadota > Gammaproteobacteria > Pseudomonadales > Pseudomonadaceae > Pseudomonas > Pseudomonas sp. MF5691. Next base: position 85,038 of record NZ_JAEKDC010000016.1, on the reverse strand, counting down.
TAGATTTTCTGTTGCTGCGGTGCAACGGAGAAGGCGATGAATTTCTTCGCCGCCTCGGCGCGCTCCTTGCCCAGGCCCTTGGGGATCGCCCAGGCGTCGAAATCGTAGATACCACCGTTCCACACCACTTTCAGGTTGCTCTCTTTCTGCACGGCGGCGATCCGGCCGTTGTAGGCCGAGCTCATCACCACGTCACCCGAGGCCAGGTACTGCGGCGGCTGGGCGCCGGCTTCCCACCACTGGATCGACGGCTTGAGTTCATCGAGTTTCTTGAAGGCGCGGTCCTGGCCGTCCTTGCCGGCCAGCACTTTGTACACGTCCTTGGGCGCTACACCGTCGGCCATCAGGGCGAATTCCAGGGTGTACTTGGCCCCCTTGCGCAAGCCGCGCTTGCCGGGGAAAGTCTTGGTGTCCCAGAAGTCCGCCCAACTGGTAGGGGCCGTCTTCAGTTTGTCGGCGTTGTACGCCATCACCGTGGACCACACGAAGAAACCCACGCCACAGGGCTGGATCGCGCCTTTCACATAGTCGTCGGGGTTGCCGAACAGCTTAGGATCCAACGGCTCGAACATGTCCTCGTCACAGCCACGGGACAGTTCCGGCGACTCGACTTCCACCAGGTCCCAGGACACGCTTTTGGTGTCGACCATGGCTTTGACCTTGGCCATCTCGCCGTTGTACTCGCCGGCGATGATCTTGCCGTTGCCCGCGCTTTCCCACGGAGCATAGAAAGCCTTGACCTGGGCCGCCTTGTTCGCGCCGCCAAACGACACCACCGTCAGGTTCGGACCTGCCATGACCTGTGAAGCACTCGCCAGGCCGATGGCCAGGGCGGTCAATTTCAGGGATCTCAACATTTATTGTTCTCTCCACGTGCAGGGTTGGATGAAGCCAAGGGGGCGATCAATTCGCCTCTAGAAGTGGGTCGAGTGCGCGAACGTGCTCGACTTGCCAGCCAATCGGAACCACATCGCCGACCGTCAGTGCCGGATCCAGCTCGGCGATCGGTTGTTTCACAAAGAAATCGGCCTTGCCGCAGACTTCCAGGCGCACGCGCACGTGGTCGCCCAGGTAGATAAATTCGGCCACCCGGCCCGAGAAACGGTTGCTGCAGCTTTCGCTGGAACCGTTGAGGCTGACCCGCTCCGGGCGCACCGACAGCGTCACCGGGCCACCGATCTGCCCGACATTCACCGCCAGCGCCTCGACCTTCTCGCCGCGCGCCAGCTCAACCACGCACCGCTCGCCGGTGTGGCTGTGCAGGCGGCCGTTAAGACGGTTGTTCTCGCCGATGAAATTGGCGACGAAGGTGTTTTTTGGCTCTTCATACAAAGTGCGCGGCGGTGCGATCTGCTGGATCTCGCCCTGGTGGAACACCGCTACCCGGTCGGACATGGTCAGCGCTTCACCCTGGTCGTGGGTCACGTAAACCACGGTCACGCCCAGGCGCTGGTGCAGGTGCTTGATCTCCATCTGCATGTGTTCACGCAGCTGTTTATCGAGGGCACCGAGGGGTTCGTCCATCAGCACCAACTGCGGCTCGAACACCAGGGCGCGAGCCAGGGCCACCCGTTGCTGCTGGCCGCCGGAGAGCTGCGCCGGGTAGCGCTGGGCGAAGGCGTCGAGCTGGACCATGCTCAGCACGCGCTTGACCCGTTCGCTGACATCGGTCTTGCTCAAGCCCCGCACCGTCAGGGGGAACGCCAGGTTCTCGGCCACCGTCATGTGCGGGAACAGCGCATAGTTCTGGAACACCATGCCAATGTCGCGCTTGTGCGGCGGCACATTGTTGATCGAGCGCCCGGCCAGCAGGATCTCCCCGGCGGTCGGCGTTTCGAAGCCCGCCAACATCATCAGGCTGGTGGTCTTGCCCGAACCGGACGGGCCCAGCAGGGTGAGGAACTCGCCTTTGCGAATGTCCAGGTTGAGGTCTTTGACGATCAGGTTCTCGCCATCGTAGCTCTTCTGCACACCACGAAAGCTGACCAGCACATCATTTGAATCCGCCTCGCTCATACCCGCACCTTTTTGTTTTGGACTGCTGTGAAGCTAGCGTAATCCAGGCGCAAGCCCCCGGAAATCGGGGCGCAGGAGAGATTGGCATCAGCAGGATGGAAGGTTCGGGGTAGGGATTGCCCTACACGGATGGCGGGCAAGGGACAGTTGCGCAGCAAGCTTCAAGCGACAAGCTGCAAGCACGGGCTTCCTGGGGGTTGAGCGATGTCGCAAATAGACACGCGCCTATAGGAGCCTGTGCTCCATCGCGTACTTCACCAGCTCGGCCAGGGAGCTGATGTTGAGTTTTTGCATCAACCGCGCCTTATGGGTGCTGATGGTCTTGCTGCTCAGGGCCAGTTGCTGGGCGATATCGTTGACGTTGGCGCCCTGAGCCAAGCGCTCGAACACCGAGAACTCGCGCTCGGACAACAGCGAATGCAACGGCCGGGTATCGGTGAGGCCGACCTCAAACACCATGCGGTCCGCCAGGTCCGGGTCGATATAGCGCCCGCCCGCGGCGACTTTGCGGATTGCCGTCAACAACAGCGCAGGATCGCTGTCCTTGGTGGCATACCCTGCCGCGCCGACCTTCAGCGCCCGGGCGGCCATTTGTGCCTCGTCATGCATCGACAGCACCAGAATGGCCGGCGGGTTGTTCAGCGCGCGGATCCGCGCAATCGCCTCCAGGCCGTTGACCCCGGGCATGGAGATATCCAGCAGCACCACCTCACAGGGCGTGTGACGCAAGGCTTCCAACAGCTGTTCGCCGTTACCCGCCTCGCCCACCACCAGCAGGTCCTTGGCCAGGCCGATCAACTGCTTGATGCCTTCACGGACGATGGTGTGGTCTTCGGCTACCAATACGCGGATCACGGCAATTTCCTCTCTCTATAGCGATTAAACGCCGACATTCAAAATGTGCGAGCAAGCCCACAAGGGATCTATGGCGAATCCAACGGCACCGTAACGCTCAGGGTGGTGCCCTCCCCCAGTTCGCTGTCGAGGGTCAACTGCCCGCCCATGATCAGCACCCGCTCGCGCATGCCCACCAAACCAAACGACACCGGACGCCCCGGTGCAGGGACGAAGCCTGCGCCATCATCACTGATGGTCAACCGCAGATTGGCGCCCTCCACCACCAGGGTCAACTCCACCGTATGCGCCTGGGCATGGCGCATGACGTTGGTCAGCGCCTCCTGCAGGATACGGAACAGGCCAATGGCCTTGGCGTCACTCAAGGCCGGGAGGTTATCCGGCACCTGCACCAGGCACGGAATCTGTGTGCGCGCCTCAAACCGCCGGGCCTGCCACTCGATGGCCGAGGCGATCCCCGCGTCGAGAATCGGCGGGCGCAACGCCGTGGCCACATCACGGACCAATTGGAACAGTTGAGCGATCAGGCGCTTCATGCTGTTCAGGCGCTCGTGCAGGCCTGGGTCCAACTGGGCGTAGGCCAACTCGCACATGGAGGTTTCCAGCTTCAACACCGTGAGCATCTGCCCCAGCTCATCGTGAACTTCGCGGGCAATCCGCGCCTTCTCTTCCTCACGCACGGTTTCCAGGTGCGCCGAGAGTTCGCGCAGTTGCGCCCGCGAGGCGTCCAATTCCAGCTCAATGCGTTTGCTGTCGCTGATATCCCAGACGATCCCATCCCAGACCACCGCCCCATCGTCCAGACGCCGGGTGACCGCCTTGATCTCGGCCCAGCGCTGCTCGCCCTGGCGGGTCAGGATGCGGCCCTGCCACGACCAGTTGCTCTCGGTGTCGATGGCCTGATCCTGGGTCTGGTGGTAACTGGCGCGATCATCCGGGTGGACCAGGCTGCGAATCCCCACATCGCGGTGGCTGAGCACGGATGGCGAATAGCCCACCAGGCGCTCACTGCCTTCGCTGATATAGGCAAAGTCGATGGCGGCGCTCAACGGCAGACGCTCCAGGCGAAACACCAGCCCTGGCACATTGGCGGCGATGCCTTGCAGGCGCGCTTCACTTTCCTGCAACGCGGCCAAGGCCCGGCGGCGCTCGGTAACGTCGTTGAGGTACACCACCAGGTATTCGCCACCGGCAAAGCGCAGGAAACTCAAGGACACATCCGTGGGCAACAGGCTGCCATCCGCGCGCAGGCACTGGGTGGCGAAGCTCTGCGGCCCGTCTTCACTGGCCCGGGCGCGCTTCCACAGGTTCAGCCAGCGGTCCATGCTCAGATTGGGTTCGAACTCGATCAGCGGGCGCTCGATCAACGCTCCCGGGGCGTAACCGAGCATGGTTTCGGCGGCGACGTTGGCGTAGCGCACATGGCTGTCCCAATTGACCCAGAGGATACCCACGGTACTTTGATCAATCGAAAACTGGGTCAGACGCAATGCTTCGGCGCCCGCCGCACGGGCAGCGCTTTCCTCACGCGTGGCCAGCAACTGGTGTTCCAGGGCATGTTTTTGCCGACGCTGCCACAGGGCAACCGTCAGGCACGCGAGCAACAGCAGGCCCAGCAGCAGGCTGAGGTTTTGCCAGAATCCCGGTGATTCCGACAGGCGTGGGTATTTGGGTTGCAGCCAGCGGGCATGCAATTGCTCCAGCTCACGGGCCGGAATGGCGCGCAGGCCGCTCTCGACAATCTCTGCCAGGGCTGGCCAGTCACGCCGGGTGGCCACCCGCAACAGTTGCGGCAATCCAATATCGCCGACCACGGCCAAACCGGCGAACTCGGGCTCGATCGACAAGCGGCTCAACTGCGCCTCATCGACTACCGCATAGCGCGCCTGCTGGCTGACCAATAACTGCAAGGCCTGGCGCTCCAGGGGCACACCTTGCAGGTTCAGCCTGGGGTAATTGCTGCGCAGGTAATCCGCCACGCCGCTGGGCATGCGCACGGCGACCCGGGACTGTTCATCGAGCTTTTCCAGGTCCACCGTGCCGCTGCCGTCGCGAATGCCAACAATGTGCTGGGGCACGCGCATATACGGGTCGGAAAACTGCCACAGGCGCAGGCCGGCAGGGGTTTGTAGCAGACCTGGGGCGAGGTCGACCGCATCCTCGCGCAAGGCGTCCTCCAACTGTTCCTGCGTGGGGAAGTTGCGCCAGGTCAGCTCGATATTCAGCGCCTTGGCCAGCGCCTGCATCAGCTCGACATTGGCCCCGGACAAGCGCTGCAGGCGCCGGTCGTATTGCGCGTAAGGCGCCTGCAACACCACCCCGACCCGCAGTTGCGGGTGCTGCGCCAACCACTCGCGCTGCTGCGGGTTGAGCACCGCCGGCGGCACCACAGACGCAGGCGCGGCATTCACCATCAAGGGCAAGCACAGATAGCCGATAACCAGCAGACAGCGAAAATTCATCATTCACATCTCACATACAACCCATTAGGCTGCCGGGATCACTTCTGGCCGGGATTCCACTATGCCCCTGCTTCACCGTTCGACACTGCCAGCATTGTGCCTGTCGCTGCTGTTTACCAGCACCTTTTGCGTGCAGGCGGCTGACACCGCGCCGGCGGCCGCCGAAAAACCACCAGAACGCCAGCCTCTGCCAGAGCGTAGCCAGGAGGAAGCCCAGGCCCTGGAGCGACAACTGCCGCCCCACGAGCAGCAACAATTGCAGGCCGGCGACGAGTCGTTCCTGGCACTGTGGAAACCGGCGAACAGCCCCGAACCGCAGGGTGTGGTGATTATCGTCCCCGGCGCCGGAGAAACGGCTGACTGGCCGCAAGCCATCGGGCCTTTGCGCCAGAAGCTGCCGGATGCCGCCTGGGGCAGCCTGAGCCTGTCGCTGCCCGACCTGAGTGTCGATACCCTGCCGCCGCGGGTGATCCAGGCTCCCGATGCGGTCGTCGACAGCAGCAAGGATGCCAGCACCGCCGCGCCCAAGCCCATCGAACAGGCGGCCAGCGCCGAAGCCGAGGGCACCGACCCGGCCGTGATCTCTGGCGTGGATGAGCAGGACAAGACCGACGCGACACGGATCTTCGCCCGCATCGACGCAGCCGTCGCCTATGCCCAGACCCAGAACGCCCGCAGCGTGGTGCTGCTGGGGCACGGGACTGGGGCCTGGTGGGCTGCGCGCTACCTGAGCGAAAAACAACCGGCCCAGGTGCAAAAGTTCATCATGGTCGCGGCGCAGTCGCCGGTGGGCCGTCAACCGGATCTGCAACAGCTGACCCCGACATTGAAGCTGGCGACCGCCGATGTCTTCTATCAGGACAACGCCCTGGCCAGCAAAATGGCGCTGGAGCGCAGCCAGGCAAGCAAGCGGCTGAAGAATGACAACTACAAGCAGGTGTCGTTGAAGACTATTCCCGGGAATAGCGCAGCGGCCCAGGAACAGTTGTACCGGCGGATTCGCGGCTGGTTGAGCCCGCAAAGCAGCGGTAGCTGAGCCCAACTGCCCCGCCCCGTCTGTGGTTGTGGTTGTGGTTGTGGTTGTGGTTGTGGTTGTGGTTGTGGCGAGCGGGCTTGCCCGCGTTGGGTTGCGCAGCAGCCCTAAAACCCGCCGCTCGGTTTATCTGACAAACCTAAGAGGCCCTGTGGGGGCATGAGGATCTACACAACTCGCTCTTTTTTGGTTATTGGGTTTGTGTACATATCCGTTGCTGCGGTCATGGCCCCTTAGGGTTCCGCCCTTACGGCGGCTCACTTTGGAGAAGCGCCAAAGTAAGCAAAACGCTCTTGCCCCACCACTCGGTGCCTCGCCTAGGCTCGGCATGCCCGCAGTCAGGCATTGCTCCGTGGGCCCGCCGCGATCGGCCATCCATGGCCGTGTCGCGGCTACCCCGGCATCCCTGCCGGGGTGCTCACTGCGCAATACCTGCCTGCGGCCAGCGTGGTTTAACGGGGCGCCTGAGATCAAGATCAAAAGCCAGATCAAAAACAGAGCCAGAGCTGCGAAGCTGCATTCCCCTGTGGGAGCTGGCTTGCCTGCGATAGAGATATCTCGGCCAATACATCTATCGACTGATAGACCGCCATCTCGGCGCCCCCCGAATCACTGCTGGATTGCAGGCACACCGAGACTGGGCGAGGTGCCCAGTGGTGGGTCCCCGGCCTCCGATACCAGGAGCCCCTTGGTTACTTTGGGGCTCTTTTTTTACGGACCGGGCACATGGTTGACGGGTGTGCGGGGACAGGGTGGACACTTTTGGCACGCCCGCTCGCCACAGGCGGTCGGGTCAGCGGAAATCCCGCTGCTCGCGAATGATCGTGTAGGCACTATGCAGCTCTCGGGTGCGCTCCGTGGCCTCGCGCACTTGAGCGGGGCTGGCGCCAGTGCCGGCAATCTTGTCCGGATGGTGCCGACTGAGCAGCCGTCGATAGGCACGTTTGATGACCGCAGGCTCTGTCGTGCCGGTCACCCCGAGAATCCGCAGGGCCTCTTGATAGGTACTACCGCGGGTGACCAGAGGCTTGCGTTCCGGCTCATAGTCATGGGCCAGTGCCTGGAGTTGTTGCGGCGTCCACCCCAGCCATTTGCCCCACAGCTCGATCAGCTCGCGCTCGGCGGGGCTGGCCTTGCCGTCGGCCCAGACCATGCGCCAGCAGGCGCGCAGCACGCCTTCCGCCGCATGGGGCTGCACCTTGAGCACGCGCAGGTAACTGCGCACGCGGTCGGTCCCCGACTTGCCTCGGTTGAACGCGGCAATCGCCCGGCGCTGGGCCGGCTCGCTCATGTCCAGCGAGCGCATCTCCACCCGCGCCTGCTGGATATGGCCGTCCACCACCCGCCCATTACTCTTGGCCAGGCGGCCCAGCAGGACAAACAGCAGCTCGTCATTGCGCAGCGCCGGACGGCCGCCCAGGCGTTCGCGCAGTTGGGCCCAACTGTGCAATTGCAGGCGCCGATCCAGCGCCTGCCCCAGCAGCCCACCCAACATGGCCCCCGGAATGCTGGCGATGGCAAAACCCGCCCCGGCGCCGATCAGAGTCCCAGGCCACAACATCTTACTGGCCCACGGTCAGCAGACTTTCAACCTGCGCCAGGCGCTCCAGCGTACCGACGTCAATCCAGCGTCCATCCATGTGTTCCCCCGAGACCAAGCCTTGAGCCATCGCCGTGCGCAGCAAGGGCGCCAGCTTGAAGGCACCGGCACTGCAACCCGCGAACAGCTTGGGGTGCAGCACCGAAATGCCACTGAAGGTCAGGTTATCGGCACCGGGCGCTGCATCATGAAGCAAACCATCCTTGATATAGAAATCGCCACCACTGGGGTGATGAGGCGGGTTATCGACCATGACCAAGTGCGCCAAGCCGCTCGAGGGCTGCTTGAGGCGGACAAAGTCGTAGTCGGTCCAGATATCGCCATTGACCACCAGGAACGGCTCCTCCCCCAGCAAGGGCAAGGCCTGGAAGATTCCGCCACCGGTTTCCAGGGGCTCGCCTTCTGGCGAATACTGGATGCGCACGCCGTACTGCGCGCCGTCTCCCAGGTAACTCTCGATTTGCTGGCCCAGCCAGGCATGGTTGATGACGATATCGGTGAATCCCGCTTTCGCCAACGCCTCCAGGTGGTACTCGATCAGGCGCTTGCCACCGGCCTGGACCAACGGTTTGGGGGTGTGCAGGGTGAGCGGACGCATCCGCTCACCTTTGCCGGCCGCCAGGATCATCGCCTTCATACATGGGCCTCGGCCGGTTGGCGCAGGCTGGCCAGCAACTCGCCCAGGTCGGCCAGCTCCGGCCGATCGGCCAGCACCGCGTCTATATAGGCAAAGAAGCGTGGCACGTCCGCCAGGTAGCGCGGTTTGCCATCACGGTGGCAGATACGCGCAAAGATACCGATGACCTTGAGGTGACGCTGCACCCCCATCAAGTCGCTGGCGCGCAGGAAATCTTCAAAGTCCGCCTGCACCGGGATGCCCAATTGGCCAGCACGTTCCCAATAACCACGCTGCCATTCGCGCACCCGCGCCTGGGGCCAACTGAGGAAAGCGTCCTTGAACAGGCAGGTGATGTCGTAGGTCACGGGGCCGTAGACCGCATCCTGGAAATCCAGCACGCCAGGGTTCGGCACGCTGATCATCAGGTTGCGCGGCATATAGTCGCGATGCACCAGGACCTTGGGCTGGGCCAGGGCGCTGTCGATCAGCAATTGGCTGACCCGCTGCCATTGAGCCAACTGCTGCTCGTCGAACTCAATGCCCAGATGCCGGCGCACGTACCATTCGGGGAACAGTTCCAGCTCACGGCGCAACAATGGCACGTCGTAGCTGGGCAACCCAGCGTCCATCGGCAATTGCTGGAAAACCAGCAGCGCGTCGATGGCTTCGGCAAACAATTGATCGGCATTTTCACCGTCAATCACATCCAGATAGGTGTTTTTGCCCAGGTCGTTGAGCAAAAGAAAGCCTTGGGAGAGATCTTCTGCATAAATTTGCGGAACATTTATTCCCGATTTCGCCAACATTCTCGCGATATCGACGAAAGGTTTGCAGTTTTCCTGGGGGGGTGGGGCATCCATCACGATCAATGTGCGACCTTCGCCCTGCCAACGGAAGTACCGTCTGAAACTCGCGTCGCTGCTGGCCGCAGTCAATGTAGCCGGGGGTACGCCCCCCCATCCCTGGGCATGGAAAAGCTCGGGTAACTGCTGATCGAGCCAGACTTTCAGGTGTTGCAAACGTAGATCTTGGTCGGGCATTACAAGGGTCTCCGACGGCGCTAGCCGTCAAGCGGGTCATGCTTTATTATCACGCATCTTTTTCAGACCATCGAGAGGCGTGCGGCCCACACCGCGGGCAGATGGCACGCAGGAAGCCCGGACTAATAAGATGGCATTGAAATCCCCCGCGTTTCGTAGAAAATTTCCGTTGCTGGTAACCGGCAGTCTGCTGGCCATGCAACCCTTCGCCACCTCATTCGTGGTCGCCGCGGAACAGTATGACTGCTCAGTCTCTGCTTCGGGTGCCTGGGATTGCGCGCCGAAAGCCAGCGCAGCCCCGTTACCACCGCGTCCGGTGCATGACGGCAGTGCCGTCAGCTCGGCCAACGGCACGCCGCAAGGCGAAGCTGCTGGTGCCGAAGCCGTACCGCAGACCAAGCTGGTCACCGAATCCAAGGGCCGTGGCCTGCGTTCGCGCAGTGCCGACTACAGCCACCTGGACTGGGTCCCTCGAGAAAACCTCACCGCAGCGCAACTGGCCGAAACCGGTCCTTATTGCGCCGGTGCGTACATCGAGCCGCCCCGTCCTGGCATGAACGACAAGACCGACAAGAGCGACGCACCGACCTTCATCGGTGCCAAGGCCTCTCGTTACGAGCAGGAAACCCAGGTCGCCACCCTGGCCGGTGACGTGGTCATGCGCCAAGGCAGCATGCAGGTCGAGGCCCAAGAGGCCAGCCTGTACCAGGCCGAGAACCGTGGCGAGCTGAACGGCAATGTGCGCATGCGCGACAATGGCGCGCTGATCGTCGGCGACCATGCCCAGGTCCAACTGGACACCGGCGCCGCGCAGATCGACAACGCCGAATACGTGATGCACAAATCGCGCATCCGTGGTAACGCGCTGTACGCCAAGCGTGCCGAAAACGCGATCATCCGCCTCAAGGACGGTACCTACACCACCTGCGAGCCAGACAGCAATGCCTGGCAGCTGCGCGGTAACAACATCACGTTGAACCCGGCCACCGGCTTCGGTACGGCGACCAACGCGACGTTGCGGGTCAAGAACATCCCGATCCTGTACACCCCGTACATCTACTTCCCGATTGACGATCGTCGTCAATCCGGCTTCCTGCCGCCGAGCTTCAGCTCGGGTGGGGAAAGTGGCTTCACGCTGGTGACACCGTACTACTTCAACCTGGCGCCGAATTACGATGCCACGTTGTACCCGCGCTACATGACCAAGCGTGGCTTGTTGATGGAAGGCGAATTCCGCTACCTCACCAAGTCCAGCGAAGGCCAGGTAGGCGGTGCTTACCTCAACGACGACAACGACGAGCGCAGCAAACAGACGGATTTCGAGAAAACCCGCTGGATGCTCAACTGGCAGCACAAGGGTGGCCTGGATTCGCGCGTTATGACTGAAGTCGACTACACCGACATCAGCGACCCGTACTACTTCCAGGACCTGCAGACTGACCAGATTGGTGTTGAACGGCGCGATGCGCTGAATCAGCAAGGCGCGGTCAGCTATCGTGGCGACAACTACAACGCCCGTCTGAACCTGCAAGCCTACAAGTTGGCGACGATCTCTCAGATCACGCCGTATAACCGCCTGCCGCAGATCACTTTCAACGGTTCGCTACCGTATCATCCTGGCGGTCTGAACTTTGCCTATGACGCTGAGGCGGTAAGGTTTGACCGGGATCTTGAGACTGGGGACTTTACCGACAAGGACGGTATACCTTCCCGGCGTCTTGACACCTACGTCACCGGCCTTACCCGGGCCAATGGTACTCGGTTGAATGTGGCGCCAAGCATGTCTCTGCCGATGACTTCGAGCTACGGTTTCATCACGCCGAAGCTCAAGTACGCGTACACCAAGTACGATCTCGACCTCGACAATACCGGCAAGTCCCAACTGCCAGCGGGCCAGAAGTTCAAGAGTTCTCAAGATCGCGCTATTCCAATCGCCAGTGTCGATAGCGGCCTGTACTTCGACCGCACCACCCAGTGGTTTGGCAAGAACTACAACCAGACTCTGGAGCCGCGCCTGTTCTATCTCTATGTTCCAGAGAAAGATCAGTCCGACATCCCAGTGTTTGACACCAGCGAAACCTCGTTCAGCTACGGCTCTCTGTTCCGCGACAACCGTTTTTCGGGCACCGACCGTATCGGCGACGAGAACAAACTGTCCCTGGGCGTGACCAGCCGCTGGATCGAAGAAAACGGCTTTGAGCGTCAGCGAGTTTCCGTCGGTCAGGCCCTGTACTTCAAGGACCGCGAAGTGCAACTGCCTGGCATCGTGGCCGCTGACCGCGAAGACGCACAGTCGGATGTCTCGCCAATCGCCCTCGACTACGAGTTCCGCTTCAACCGTGACTGGCGTGCCACTGCCGACTATAACTGGGACACTGAGAACCACAGCCCCCGCTCCGGCAGCGCGATGTTCCACTACCAGCCAGAAGACAACCCGAACAAGGTTATCAACGTTGGTTACCGCTATCGTAATGACCAGGTGGTCTACAACCAGCTGACCGGCAAATGGCAGTTTGGTGGCGACTACGGCACTGTAGGCCAAGAGAACTACGTGAAGGATTACTACAAAATCCAGCAACACGACTTCTCGATGATGTGGCCGATCATTCCACAGTGGAACCTGATCACCCGCTGGCAGTATGACTATGCACGCAACCGTACCCTGGAAGCCTTCGGTGGTTTCGAGTACGACAACTGCTGCTGGAAACTGCGTGTGATCAACCGTTATTGGGTTTCCAACGACGAATACACCCAGATCGCCCCGCTGAACGAAAAAGGCGACCACGGGCTCTTCCTCCAAATCGTCCTCAAAGGACTCGGCGGCCTGACTGGCGCCAAGGTAGAGAGCTTCCTCGACAAAGGCATCCAAGGTTATCGTGAACGTGAAGATCAAGCTTTCTGATTGTCTGCGCCCGCTGATGCTGGGCGCGCTGTTCCTGGGCACTGCAGCGGCACACGCTGCAGTGCAACCGCTGGACAAGGTGGTGGCCATCGTCGATAACGACGTGATCATGCAGAGCCAACTGGACCAACGGGTCAAGGAAGTTCAGCAAACCATCGCCAAGCGTGGTGGTGGCGTGCCGCCGACCAGCGTCCTGGACCAGCAGGTGCTGGAACGCCTGATCGTCGAAAACCTGCAATTGCAGATTGGCGACCGCTCCGGCATCCGCATCACCGACGAAGAACTGAACCAGGCCGTCGGCACCATCGCTCAACGCAACAACATGAGCATTGATCAGTTTCGTGCGGCCCTGGCCCGTGACGGTTTGTCCTATGAGGACGCCCGTGACCAGATCCGCCGCGAAATGATCATCAGCCGTGTGCGTCAGCGCCGTGTGGCCGAACGTGTGCAGGTATCGGAGCAGGAAGTGAAGAACTTCCTGGCCTCGGACCTGGGCAAGATGCAGCTCTCCGAAGAACTGCACCTGGCCAATATCCTGATCCCGACACCGGACAGCGCCAACGCCGAGCAACTCAATGCCGCAGCGGCCAAGACCCAGGCGATCTATGACCGTCTGAAGGCCGGTGCCGACTTTGCCCAGATGGCAATCGCCCAGTCCGGTAGCGACAACGCTCTCGAAGGCGGCGACATGGGCTGGCGTAAAGCTGCTCAATTGCCACCGCCGTTTGACCGTGAGCTGAGCGCCATGGAAGTAGGTGGCATCACCCAACCTGCGCGCACCCCTGGCGGCTTCATCATTCTGAAGTTGCTGGAACGCCGCGGCGGCGAGACTTCGTTGAAAGACGAAGTGCATGTTCGCCATATCCTGGTCAAGCCAAGCGAAATCCGCACCGAGGCTCAAACCAAGGAACTGGCGCAAAAGATCTATGAGCGCATCGAAGGCGGTGAAGACTTCGCCACCCTGGCCAAAAGCTTCTCGGAAGACCCGGGTTCTGCCCTCAACGGCGGCGACCTGAACTGGATCGACCCACGAGCCCTGGTGCCCGAGTTCCAGCAAGTCATGAACGATACGCCCCAAGGCGTGCTGTCCAAGCCGTTCAAGACCCAATACGGTTGGCATGTCCTGGAAGTCCTTGGCCGCCGCGCCACCGACAACACCAGCCAGGCCCGTGAGCAGCAAGCACTGACCGTATTGCGGAACCGCAAATACGACGAAGAGCTGCAAACCTGGCTGCGTCAGATCCGTGACGAAGCCTACGTGGAAAACAAGCTTCCTGGCGCCGACATAACAGGCACCGACCAGGCAGTCCAGTGAAACCCCAGCGTTTCGCATTGACACCCGGCGAGCCGGCCGGCATAGGTCCAGACCTGTGCCTGCTGCTCGCCGCGCAAGCCCAGCCTCACCCCCTGATTGCCATTACCAGCCGCGACCTGCTCCTTGAGCGGGCCGCGCAACTGGGCGTGGCTGTCGACTTGCTGCCCGTTTCGCCGGGCAACTGGCCCGACCAGCCGGCACCTGCCCACAGCCTGTACGTGTGGGACACCCCGCTGCAGGCCAAGGTAGTCGCCGGGCAACTGGACAAGGCCAACGCCGCCTTCGTCCTGGAGACTCTGACCCGGGCCGGACAAGGCTGCATCGACGGCGACTTCGCCGGGATGATCACTGCGCCCGTGCATAAAGGCGTGATCAACGAAGCCGGCATCGCCTTTTCCGGGCATACCGAGTTTCTCGCAGAACTGACCCACACCGAACAAGTGGTGATGATGCTGGCAACCCGCGGCCTGCGCGTGGCACTGGTGACCACTCACCTGCCCTTGCGCCAGATTGCCGATGCCATTACCCCCGAGCGCCTGGAGCGTGTAACGCGCATCCTGCACGCTGACCTGCAACAAAAATTCGGCATCGCCCAGCCGCGAATCCTGGTGTGTGGCCTCAACCCCCATGCGGGTGAAGGTGGCCACCTGGGCCATGAAGAAATCGACATTATCGAACCGACACTAGAGCGCCTGCGCCAAGACGGCATGGACCTGCGTGGCCCATTGCCTGCGGACACTCTGTTTACCCCCAAATATCTGGAGCACTGCGATGCAGTGCTGGCGATGTACCATGACCAGGGGCTGCCCGTGCTGAAATACAAAGGTTTCGGCGCCGCAGTCAACGTGACGCTGGGCCTGCCGATCATCCGCACCTCCGTCGACCATGGCACCGCCCTGGACCTGGCGGGCAGCGGCAAGATCGATACCGGCAGCCTGCACGTGGCCCTGGAAACCGCCTATCAGATGGCCGAGACCCGTATATGACCGAGCATTACCAACACCGGGCGCGCAAGCGCTTCGGGCAAAACTTCCTGCACGATGCCGGCGTTATCGACCGCATCCTGCGCTCCATCCATGCCAAGCCCGAAGACCGCCTGCTGGAAATCGGCCCGGGCCAGGGCGCACTGACCCAGGGCCTGCTCAATAGCGGCGGCCAACTGGATGTGGTTGAGCTGGACAAGGACCTGATCCCGATCCTCAACCAGCAATTCGCTGGCATGCCCAACTTCAACCTGCACCAGGGCGACGCGCTGAAGTTTGACTTCACCAGCCTCAATGCCGCCCCCAACAGCCTGCGGGTGGTCGGCAACTTGCCGTACAACATCTCCACGCCACTGATCTTTCACCTGCTGAACAACGCAGGGATCATCCGCGACATGCATTTCATGTTGCAGAAGGAAGTGGTCGAGCGCTTGGCCGCCGGCCCTGGCGGCGGTGATTGGGGTCGCCTGTCGATCATGGTCCAGTACCACTGCCGGGTCGAGCACCTGTTCAATGTCGGGCCGGGCGCGTTCAATCCACCACCGAAAGTCGATTCGGCGATTGTGCGTCTGGTGCCCCACGCGGTCCTTCCTCATCCGGCCAAGGATCATCGCCTGCTGGAGCGGGTAGTGCGTGAAGCGTTCAACCAGCGCCGCAAGACCCTGCGCAATACACTCAAGGCATTGCTGAGCAACGCCGAGATCGAAGCCGCCGGTGTCGACGGCAGCCTGCGCCCGGAGCAGTTGGACCTGGCCGCGTTTGTACGTCTGGCGGACCAGCTAGCTATCCAGCCAGCGCCGACGGCGGAATAAGCCGCAGAGGCTTGATGCAATGCGATCCACATGTGGGAGTAGGCTTGCCCGCTCCCACATTTGCGCCGCGCTACACTGGTAGCGCTTCGTCATCTGCCAGGACGCCATCGTTTACCAAGCCAGACACATGTCTGGCCTAGTGCCCTCCTCATGGCCTAGACTGATCCGCATCTGCTGTCCTCCGCTTTTGCTCTTAAGGCCTCTTGCATGTCCGATCCTCGCTATCAGATCGACGTCAGCGTCGTCACCCGCTTCCTGGCGGAACAATCGCAACCTGAACAGAACCGCTTTGCCTTTGCCTACACCGTCACGGTGAAGAACAACGGCCAGGTGGCCGCCAAGCTGCTGTCGCGCCATTGGGTCATCACCGACGGCGACGGCCATGTCGAGGAAGTGCGCGGTGCGGGTGTCATCGGCCAACAGCCACTGATCGACAGCGGCGCCAGCCACACCTACAGCAGCGGCACCGTGATGACCTCCAAGGTCGGCACGATGCAAGGCAGCTATCAGATGCTTGCCGAAGACGGCAAACACTTCGACGCCATCATCGCCCCCTTCCGCCTGGCGGTACCGGGAGCCCTGCACTGATGGCGACCTATGCTGTCGGCGACCTGCAAGGCTGCCTGGAGCCGCTCAAATGCCTGCTTGACCGTGTAGCCTTCGACCCAGCCCAAGATCGTCTGTGGCTGGTGGGCGATCTGGTCAACCGTGGCCCGCAATCCCTGGAAACCCTGCGCTTTCTTTATGGCATGCGCGACGCCCTGGTGTGCGTACTGGGCAACCATGACCTGCACCTGCTGGCGGTCGGCAATAACATCGAGCGCCTGAAAAAGGGCGATACCCTGCGCGAAATCCTCGAAGCTCCGGATCGCGCCGAGTTGCTGGACTGGCTGCGCCGGCAAAAGCTCGTGCACTACGACGAGGGCCGCAATACCGTCCTGGTGCATGCCGGCATACCACCGCAGTGGAGCCTGAAAAAAGCCCTTAAATGTGCTGCCGAGGTTGAAACCGCCCTGGCCGATGACACGCTGTTCGCCACCTACCTGGACGGCATGTACGGCAATGAGCCAGTGAAGTGGGATAACGATCTGACCGGCGTTGCCCGCCTACGGGTCATTACCAACTACTTCACGCGCATGCGCTTTTGCACCGCCGAAGGCAAACTCGACCTCAAGAGCAAGGAAGGCGCCGAAACCGCCCTGCCCGGCTACAAGCCCTGGTTTACCCACAAGGAGCGCAAGACCCGCGAAACGAAGATCATCTTCGGTCACTGGGCCGCCCTTGAAGGTCACTGCGACGAGCCCGGGGTATTTGCCCTCGACACCGGGTGTGTCTGGGGCGGAGCCATGACCCTGATGAACATCGACACCGGCGAGCGCCTGAGCTGCCAGTGTGAATCCCCCCTTCCCGTTACACTGCCGGCTGCCGCCAAGCGCTAAACGCCGCTTGCCGCCCGCCCAAGGAGCCCGCCATGAGCGAATTCAAACGTATCCCTCCCGAACAAGCCCAGGCCCTGCGTGAGCAAGGCGCCGTGGTGGTGGATATCCGTGATCCACAGACTTACGCCCTGAACCACATCAAGGGCGCACAGCACCTGGACAACCACAACATTGCCGATTTCATCCGCGCCGCCGACCTCGACGCGCCAGTGATCGTGGCCTGCTATCACGGCAATTCCAGCCAGAGCGCGGCGGCCTATCTGGTCAGCCAGGGGTTCTCCGATGTCTACAGCCTGGACGGCGGCTTTGAGCTGTGGCGTACGACGTATCCTGCGGAAACTGCCACAGGCAATTCGCAATAATTTTTTTCAAACCCCGCTACCCCGCGTGACGCTTGGGCTCGCGCCGTTTCTGAGAAACGGCGCACCCAAACTAATTAGGCATCTCGCCTTGACCTCCCGGATTCCCAACTATCATTAAGCGCAGGCCATCCAAAACAGGGGAGAGCCGGTACACCGGCGTGCGGGTCATCGGTAGCGTTTCAGGGTGTTCTGGGGGGAAATGGCCACGGCAAACGCCACTGGCTGCCAGCATCGACTGATTGATCCGGCGTCGGCTCCACGTATCGAGCGAGGTGACGACGTCATGAGTATTTTTAGCCACTTCCAACAACGCTTCGAGTCCACCCAGCAGGAAGAACTCACGCTGCAGGAGTATCTTGAGCTGTGCAAAAAGGACCGCAGCACCTATGCGTCTGCCGCCGAGCGCCTGCTACTGGCGATTGGCGAACCGGAGCTGGTAGACACCTCCAACAACTCGCGGCTGTCGCGAATATTCTCCAACAAGGTGATCCGCCGCTACCCGGCCTTTGAAGACTTCCATGGCATGGAAGAATGCATCGACCAGATCGTCTCCTACTTCCGCCATGCCGCCCAGGGCCTGGAAGAGAAGAAACAGATTCTCTACCTGCTCGGCCCCGTGGGCGGCGGTAAATCTTCCCTGGCCGAAAAACTCAAGCAACTGATCGAAAAGGTGCCCTTCTACGCGATCAAGGGCTCTCCGGTGTTCGAATCGCCCCTGGGCCTGTTCAACGCCACAGAAGATGGCGCGATTCTCGAAGAAGACTTCGGCATCCCACGGCGCTATCTCAACACCATCATGTCGCCCTGGGCCACCAAGCGCCTGGCCGAGTTCGGCGGCGATATCAGCCAGTTCCGGGTGGTGAAGCTCTATCCGTCGATTCTCAACCAGATCGGCGTCGCCAAGACCGAACCGGGGGATGAAAACAACCAGGATATTTCCGCGCTGGTGGGCAAGGTGGATATCCGCAAGCTGGAGGAATTCCCGCAGAACGACGCCGATGCCTACAGCTACTCGGGCGCACTGTGCCGGGCCAACCAGGGCCTGATGGAGTTCGTGGAGATGTTCAAGGCGCCGATCAAGGTGCTGCACCCACTGCTCACCGCCACCCAGGAAGGCAACTACAACAGTACCGAAGGCCTCGGGGCGATTCCGTTCACTGGCATCCTGCTGGCCCACTCCAACGAATCGGAGTGGCACACCTTCCGCAACAACAAGAACAACGAAGCCTTCATCGACCGGATCTATATCGTCAAGGTGCCGTACTGCCTGCGGGTCAGCGATGAAATCAAGATCTACGACAAATTGCTGTTCAACAGTTCCCTGGCCAAGGCCCATTGCGCGCCAGACACCCTGAAGATGCTCGCCCAGTTCACGGTGCTCTCGCGTCTCAAGGAGCCGGAAAACTCGAATATCTACTCGAAAATGCGCGTCTACGACGGGGAGAACCTCAAGGACACCGATCCCAAGGCCAAGTCGATCCAGGAATACCGCGACACGGCGGGCGTCGATGAGGGCATGAATGGCCTGTCGACCCGCTTCGCCTTCAAGATCCTGTCCAAGGTCTTCAACTTCGACCCCCATGAGATCGCCGCCAACCCGGTACACCTGCTCTATGTACTGGAGCAGCAGATCGAACAGGAGCAGTTCCAGGCTGAAACCCGCGAGCGTTACCTGCGCTTCCTCAAAGAGTACCTGGCGCCGCGCTATATCGAGTTCATCGGCAAGGAGATCCAGACCGCCTACCTGGAGTCCTACAGCGAATACGGCCAGAACATCTTCGACCGCTATGTGCTGTACGCCGACTTCTGGATCCAGGATCAGGAATACCGCGACCCCGAAACCGGCGAGATCCTCAACCGCGTAGCCCTCAACGAAGAGCTGGAGAAGATCGAAAAACCGGCCGGCATCAGCAATCCGAAGGATTTCCGCAACGAAATCGTCAACTTCGTACTGCGCGCCCGGGCCAACAACAACGGCAAGAACCCGACCTGGCTCAGCTACGAGAAGCTGCGGGTGGTCATCGAGAAGAAAATGTTCTCCAACACCGAGGATCTGCTGCCGGTCATCAGCTTCAACGCCAAGGCCAGCAAGGAGGACCAGCAAAAACACAACGACTTCGTTACACGAATGGTCGAGCGCGGCTACACCGACAAACAGGTACGGCTGCTCTCCGAGTGGTACCTGCGGGTGCGCAAATCGCAGTAAGGCAGCGACAGGCGTGCGCTGCCGGGCCCCTGGCCTGGCAGCTGACCGCTTGTCTCTAAGCTTCCAGCTCTCGGCTTGAAGCTTGTAACGTGAAGCTGCCCGGAGGGCTCCCTATGAGCTATGTGATCGACCGACGCCTCAATGGCAAGAACAAGAGCACGGTAAACCGCCAGCGGTTCCTGCGGCGTTACCGTGACCACATCAAAAAGGCCGTCGAAGAGGCGGTGAGTCGCCGCTCCATTACCGATATGGAGCACGGCGAGCAGATCAGCATTCCCGGCCGGGACATCGACGAACCGGTGCTGCATCACGGCCGCGGCGGCAAACAGACCGTGGTTCATCCGGGAAACAAGGAATTTACCACTGGCGAGCATATCCAGCGCCCTCAGGGCGGTGGCGGCGGCAAAGGCCCAGGCAAGGCCGGCAACTCCGGCGAAGGCATGGATGAGTTCGTGTTCCAGATTACCCAGGAGGAATTCCTCGAATTCATGTTCGAGGACCTGGAGCTGCCCAACCTGGTCAAGCGCAACCTGACCGGCACTGACACCTTCAAGACCGTGCGCGCCGGTATCAGCAACGAGGGCAACCCCTCGCGCATCAATATCATCCGCACCCTGCGTTCGGCCCACGCACGGCGTATCGCCCTGTCTGGCAGCAGCCGCGCCAAACTGAGGGAAGCCAAGGAAGAGTTGGCGCGCTTGAAGCGCGAAGAGCCGGACAACTTCGGCGATATCCAGGAAATCGAAGCAGAAATCGAGAAACTCAGCGCGCGCATCCACCGCGTGCCGTTCCTCGACACCTTCGACTTGAAATACAACCTGCTGGTCAAGCAACCCAACCCCAGCTCCAAGGCCGTGATGTTCTGCCTGATGGACGTTTCCGGCTCCATGACCCAGGCGACCAAGGACATCGCCAAGCGCTTCTTTATTCTGCTGTACCTGTTTCTCAAGCGTAACTACGACAAGATCGACGTGGTGTTTATCCGCCATCACACCAGCGCCCGCGAGGTCGACGAGGAAGAGTTTTTCTATTCGCGGGAGACCGGCGGCACCATCGTGTCCAGTGCGCTGAAACTGATGCAGGAAATCATGGCTGAGCGCTACCCAGCCAACGAATGGAACATCTACGCGGCCCAGGCTTCCGACGGCGACAACTGGAACGACGACTCGCCCATCTGCCGCGACATCCTGATCAACCAGATCATGCCGTTCGTGCAGTACTACACTTATGTGGAGATTACCCCCCGCGAGCACCAGGCCCTGTGGTTTGAATACGAGCGCATCGGTGAAGCCTTCGCCGATACCTTCGCCCAGCAACAACTGGTCTCGGCCGGCGATATCTATCCGGTCTTCCGTGAACTCTTCCAGCGCAGGTTAGTGACATGACCGCCAAAGAGCATAAGCGCCAACCCATTTCCACGGGGTCCGAATGGACCTTCGAACTGATCCAGGCCTATGACCGGGAAATCAGCCGCATTGCGGCCGGTTATGCCCTGGATACCTATCCCAACCAGATCGAAGTGATCACCGCCGAACAGATGATGGACGCGTATGCCTCGGTGGGCATGCCCCTGGGCTATCACCATTGGTCCTACGGCAAGCACTTCCTCAGCACCGAGAAGTCCTACAGCCGTGGCCAGATGGGCCTGGCCTACGAAATCGTGATCAACTCCGACCCGTGCATCGCCTACCTGATGGAAGAAAACACCATCTGCATGCAGGCACTGGTGGTGGCCCACGCGTGCTACGGCCACAACAGTTTCTTCAAGGGCAACTATCTGTTCCGCACCTGGACCGACGCCAGTTCGATCATTGATTACCTGGTGTTCGCCAAGCAGTACATCATGCAATGCGAGGAGCGCCACGGGATCGACGCCGTGGAAGACCTGCTCGACTCCTGCCATGCCTTGATGAACTACGGGGTAGACCGCTACAAACGCCCTTACCCCATTTCCGCCGAAGAGGAACGGCTGCGGCAGAAGGACCGTGAAGAGCATCTGCAAAAGCAGATCAACGACTTGTGGCGCACCATCCCCAAGCGCGCCGACAAGAACAGCGACAAAGACAATGCACGCTTCCCCAGCGAACCCCAGGAAAACATCCTGTACTTCCTGGAAAAGCACGCCCCGTTGCTGGAGCCGTGGCAACGGGAGATCGTGCGGATCGTGCGCAAGATCGCCCAGTATTTCTACCCCCAGCGCCAGACCCAGGTGATGAACGAAGGCTGGGCTACGTTCTGGCATTACACCCTGATAAACGACCTCTACGACGAAGGGCTGGTGACCGACGGTTTCATGATGGAGTTCCTCACCTCCCATACCAGCGTGGTCTTCCAGCCAGGCTTCGACAGCCCCTACTACAGCGGCATCAACCCTTATGCCCTGGGCTTTGCCATGTACCGGGATATCCGGCGCATGTGCGAACACCCGACCGAGGAAGATCGCCGCTGGTTCCCGGAGATCGCCGGCAGCGACTGGTTATCGACCCTTAAGTTCGCCATGAGCAGCTTCAAGGATGAGAGCTTTATCCTGCAGTACCTGTCGCCCCAGGTGATTCGTGATCTCAAGCTGTTCAGCATTATGGATGACGACCTCAAGGACGACCTGCTGGTACCTGCCATTCACGACGAAGCCGGTTACCGCACCATCCGCGAGACCCTGGCGGCCCAGTACAACCTGGGCAACCGCGAGCCCAACGTGCAGATCTACAGCATCGATATGCGCGGCGACCGCTCCCTGACCCTGCGCCACCAGCAGCACGACCGCAAACCCCTGGGCGAATCCACGGATGAAGTGCTCAAGCACCTGCACCGGCTATGGGGTTTTGATATCCATCTGGAGACGCTGCAAGGCGACCAGATCATGAAAACCCACCATGTTCCGCCGCGCAACGAACACAACGACAACGACTACGGCCGCCTGGACCTGGCCGTGGTTCACCTTTGACACAGCAATGCCTCCATTGGCCTGGCACAGGCGTTATCCTGTAGGGCTAATGGAGGCTTTTTCATGCAAATCTACAAAGTCGGCGGAGCGGTACGTGATCGCTTGCTGGGCATTCCCGTTACCGATGTCGATCGGGTCGTCGTAGGCGCCACCACCGAAGAAATGCTCGCCCTGGGCTATCGGCCTGTGGGCTCTGATTTTCCGGTGTTCCTGGACCCGAAAAACAACGAGGAGTACGCCCTCGCCCGTACCGAGCGCAAGAGCGGCCGGGGGTATGGCGGATTTGTGTTTCATGCCAGCCCTGAAGTCACCCTCGAACAAGACTTGATCCGTCGCGACCTGACCATCAACGCCATGGCTGAAGACGACGACGGCAACCTGACCGATCCCTATCATGGCCAACGCGATCTGCAAGCCCGAGTGCTGCGCCACGTTTCCCCGGCGTTCGCCGAAGATCCCTTACGTGTGTTGCGGGTGGCACGGTTTGCCGCACGTTATGCCAGCCTCGGTTTCACTGTCGCCCCCGAAACCCTGGAACTGATGCGCCAACTCAGTGACTCTGGCGAACTGGATGCGCTGACCCCGGAGCGCAGCTGGAAGGAAATTTCCCGGGCGCTGATGGAAGATCAACCCCAGGTGTTTATCCAGGTGCTGCGCGACTGCCACGCCCTGAAAACCTTGCTGCCGGAAGTGGACGCGCTGTTCGGTGTACCCCAACCCGAAGCCCACCATCCGGAAATTGATACCGGCATCCATACCCTGAGCGTGCTGGAACAGGCAGCCCTCCACGCCCACCCCTTGACTGTGCGCTGGGCTTGCCTGCTGCATGATCTGGGCAAGGGCCTGACGCCTGTGGATAAGTTGCCCCGGCATATTGCTCACGAGCAGCGGGGCCTGAAGCTGATCAGAGCGGTCAATGAACGCTTCAAAGTACCGAAGGATTGCCAGGAACTGGCACTTTTGGTTGGCGAGTATCACACCCACGGTCATCGCGCCCTGGAGCTGAAAGCCTCGACCCTGCTGGAGTTGCTGCAGAGTTTTGACGTATTCCGCCGACCACAGCGTTTTGAAGAGTTTGTTGTCGCCTGCGAAATGGACGCACGGGGCCGCAAGGGCCTTGAGCAGCGAAGTTATCCACAGGCGGATTATTTACGCGGTGCTGCGCGGGTAGCACGGGGGGTGGCGGTGGCGCCATTGCTGGAGAAAGGCTTCAAGGGCCCGGAACTGGGTGAGGCTCTCAAGCGTGAGCGGCTCAAAGCCCTGAAAGCCTACAAAGAACACCATTCACTGCAGGAGCGGGGGGACGCCTAGTGCTTGCCCGCGCCTACAGAAGAGCGTCCGGGGTCAGTTGCCGGTCGCGCCATTTGAAGGCAACCGGGGCCAGCACCTGCTCAATCTGTGCATCCCGCCACAGCACGGCAAATGTCTTGCCCACTTCAGGATGCACACGCTCCGGCGCCATCAACGACAGCGGCCACAGCACAAAGGCGTTCTTCAGGATCTCTGCGCGCGGCAACACCAGCCCGTCGAAATTTCCCGTCAGGTCGCCATACAGCAGCACATCAATATCCAGGGGCAAGCCCTTGCGATCCGGCGCGTAACGGCCATTGTCAGCCTCGATGACCTTCAACCGGCGGTCCAACTCCAGCAACGACAGATCGGTATACGCCGACACCACCAGGTTGAAAAACGGCCCACTCTTGATCCCCACCGGCTGGCTTTCGAACACGGCGGAACAACGCATATCGGTCAAAAAGCCATCTAACGCCTCAAGCCCCGCCTGCAAATGGGGCTCGCGCTCGATATTACTGCCAAGACCAAGGTAAACCTGAGTTAGCGACATCCGCGCTCGATCTCCACGCCCACGCCCTTGGCGGCCGGGACGGCACCGGGCTTGGTCAACTTGAGGTGCAGCCAGGGGATCTGGAACTCCTCCATCAAGACTTGCGCCAGGCGCTCGGCGAACGTTTCCACCAGTTGGAACTGCGCCTGCTCGGCAAACGCCTGGATGCGTGTGCAAACACTGGCGTAATCGAGGGCCAGGGTCAGGTCATCACCGGCTGCGGCGGGGCGATTGTCCCAGGCGAAACTCAGGTCCAGGCGCAGGCACTGACGGATACCGCGCTCCCAGTCGTAGGCCCCGATTACGGTGTCAACTTCCAGGCCTTCGATAAACACTCTGTCCAAGCACTCTTCTCCACAGCACGACAAGGGCGCAATGCCCCGTTAGAATCAAGGCGTCCTCGCCCGGAATAGTTAGCATGTCTTGGTTACTGGCGACCCTCGCCTACCTGCTCGGCTCGCTGTCCTTTGCCATCTTGCTCAGCCGCCTGACGGGAAATCCCGACCCGCGAATGAGTGGCTCAGGCAATGCCGGCGCCACCAATATGTTGCGCCTGGCCGGCAAGAAGCTCGCCGTACTCACGCTGCTTGGCGACGTGTGCAAAGGCCTTTTGCCCGTACTGATCGCCGATCTCGCCGGCCTCTCCCTGCAACAACAAGCCTGGATCGGTGTATGCGCCGTTCTCGGCCATCTGTTCCCGCTGTACTTTCGCTTTCGCGGTGGCAAGGGCGTCGCGACGGCGGCCGGCATGCTGCTGGGGATCTACCCACCGGCAGCCCTGCTAGCGGTGGCCGCCTGGCTGCTGACGTTCTACCTGACCCGCACCAGCTCCCTTGCCGCATTGATCGCCACGCCCCTGACCCTGCCATTGCTGGCCTGGCAGGAGCCGGTGGCCCTGCTGCCGATGAGCGTACTCACCCTGCTGATTGTATGGCGCCATCGCGGCAATTTACGCGACCTGTTTGCCGGGCGCGAACGGCATTTTTAAATACGCCGGCTGAACCCGCCTCATGTTCGTCGATCACAACGGCGGCAATTGCTCCATCGGCCAACGCGCCTGCACGCTGATGGCCAGGCTTTCATGCTGGCCAGCCTGCAATCGCTGGCAACCGGCGAAGGCGATCATCGCGCCGTTGTCGGTGCAGAACTCGGGGCGAGCGTAAAACACCTCGCCCTTGAGGTCGCCGAGCATTTTTTCCAATGACAGACGCAAGGCCTTGTTGGCGCTGACGCCGCCTGCAATGACCAGGCGCTTCATGCCGGCCTGTTTCAAGGCACGCTTGCACTTGATGGTCAAAGTCTCCACCACCGCCTGCTGGAACGCCAGAGAGATGTCGCAACGGGCTTGCTCGCTGTCGTCCCCGGCGCTGACGCTTTGCTGCCAGGTGTTCAAGGCAAAGGTTTTCAAGCCACTGAAGCTGAACATCAGGCCAGGGCGATCACACATCGGGCGCGGGAAGGTATAGCGCCCGGCCACGCCTTTTTCCGCCAGACGCGCGATTTCCGGACCACCGGGATAATTGAGGTTCATCATCTTGGCGGTCTTGTCGAAAGCCTCGCCGGCAGCATCGTCCAGGGTCTCCCCCAGCAGCGTGTACTGGCCGATTGCATCGACCTGAACCAGCTGCGTATGGCCACCGGAAACCAACAAAGCGACGAACGGGAACCCAGGCGGGTTTTCTTCCAGCATCGGCGCCAGTAAATGGCCTTCCATATGGTGCACGCCGAGGGCTGGAATACCCCAGGCAAACGCCAGCGCCTGGGCGCAGGAGGCCCCAACCAGCAGGGCCCCGACCAATCCCGGGCCGGCGGTATAGGCGATGGCATCAATCTCGGTGGCGACGCAACCGGCCTCGTCCAACACCTGACGAATCAGTGGCAGCATGCGTTTGACGTGATCCCGGCTGGCAAGCTCGGGCACCACGCCGCCGTAAGCCCGGTGCAGGTCGATCTGACTGAACAGCGCATCGGCCAAAAGCCCGCGTTCACTGTCGTAAAGCGCGACGCCGGTCTCGTCGCAGGAGGTTTCTAAGCCCAGTACTAACATGGGTTTGCGCCTTGTAGAGGCTGAATTCGAAGGCGCGCATAATAGTCGCCACTTCCCCTCCCGACTAGCGGTTTTCGATCAGAGGCTTTGCATTCCGGGCAATGAGGGGTTAACATCCGCAACCCTTAAAAACCGACGACCTCAGCCGCGAATTTTTTGCGACGAGAACGTTGATTCCCGGTAATGAAAGAAGGTAGCTCTGGATGCCAGCCGTCAAAGTAAAAGAGAACGAACCCTTCGACGTAGCTCTGCGTCGTTTCAAGCGCTCCTGCGAAAAAGCCGGTGTTCTGGCTGAAGTTCGTAGCCGCGAATTTTATGAGAAGCCAACTTCTGAGCGTAAGCGCAAAGCAGCAGCCGCTGTTAAGCGTCACGCCAAGAAAGTTCAGCGCGAGCAGCGCCGCGCCGTTCGTCTGTACTAATACACAGACGTTCGTAGCAAGCTTCTGCCAAGCCCGGCCCTCAGCCGGGCTGTTGGCATTTGCGGATATCGCTTGATGCTTCACCGTCGACGCCGCACATGCGACCGAGACAAAGCTTCACACGTCAGGACTGGCTCTTTTGCCAGCGGTGCGCGTCTCTTCTGACGAGCCTATCAAGGCTACTGACGAGCACACTTATTTTCCAAGCAGGCGATCAATAGGTCGACTGTGCCCCATGATGAGCTCCCGAGGCCGCACTGGCCGCGACCGGACTCCAGGGCAACACTTTCAAACACGTCGAAGACTGATTGGAACTACCGTCAGTGAACACTCGACAGATACACTTCCTGACAGCCCAAACAGACATTTGATGATCAAGCCGCCAACATGCGCGCCTTGAGTGCGTCACGGGCTCTCATTTACACGCAGTGATGACGAGAACGCCATGGCCGGGCTAATTCCCCAGAGCTTTATTGACGACCTTCTGAACCGCACCGACATCGTCGATGTTGTCAGCTCACGCGTGCAAATGAAAAAGGCCGGCAAGAACTACACGGCCTGCTGCCCATTCCACAAAGAAAAGACCCCATCGTTCAGCGTCAGCCCCGACAAGCAGTTCTACTACTGCTTCGGCTGCGGCGCGGGCGGCAACGCCCTCGGCTTTATCATGGACCACGACAACCTGGATTTCCCCCAGGCCGTCGAGGAACTGGCCAAAGCCGCCGGCATGGAAATCCCCCGCGAAGAAAGTGGCCGGCCGCACAAACCACGCCAGCCCACCGACTCGCCGTTGTACCCGTTGCTCACCGCCGCCGCCGAGTTCTACCGCCAGGCCCTGAAAAGCCATCCGCAGCGCAAGGCCGCCGTGGACTACCTCAAGGGCCGCGGCCTGACCGGGGAAATTGCCCGCGACTTCGGCCTGGGCTTCGCCCCGCCGGGCTGGGACAACCTGTACAAGCACCTGAGCAGCGACACCCTGCAGCAAAAAGCCATGATCGACGCCGGCCTCCTGGTGGAAAACGCCGAGACCGGCAAGCGCTATGACCGTTTCCGCGACCGGGTGATGTTCCCGATCCGCGACAGCCGTGGCCGCATCATCGCCTTCGGCGGCCGAGTACTGGGTGACGACAAGCCCAAATACCTGAACTCCCCGGAAACCCCGGTATTTCACAAGGGCCAGGAACTCTACGGCCTGTTTGAAGCGCGCAAGAACAACCGCAACCTCGATGAAATCATCGTGGTTGAAGGTTATATGGACGTGATCGCCCTGGCCCAGCAAGGCCTGCGCAATGCCGTCGCGACTCTCGGCACCGCCACCAGCGAAGAGCACATGAAGCGCCTGTTTCGTGTGGTGCCCAGCGTATTGTTCTGTTTCGACGGCGACCAGGCCGGGCGCAATGCGGCATGGCGTGCCCTCGAGGCCACCCTGCCGAGCCTGCAGGATGGCCGCCGCGCACGCTTCCTGTTCCTGCCCGAAGGCGAAGACCCGGACACCCTGGTGCGCTCCGAAGGCACCGACGCGTTTCGCGCGCGCATCCACCAGCACGCACAGCCGCTGGCCGATTATTTTTTCCAGCAATTGACCGAAGAAGCCGATCCGCGCTCCCTCGAAGGCAAGGCCCACATGGCCACCCTCGCAGCACCGCTGATCGACAAGGTGCCCGGCGCCAACCTCAAGGCCCTGATGCGCCAGCGCCTGCTGGAAATCACCGGCCTGAGCGGCGAAGCTGTCAGCCAGCTGGTGCACAGCGCGCCCCAGGATACGCCACCGGCCTATGACCCGGGCTTCGACTACGATGCCATGCCGGACTACGCTGACTTCCACCAGCCCCAAGAAGCCTTTGTGCCTCAACAGGACTGGACGCCGAAGAAACCCGGCGCCGGCGGCAAGAAATGGGACAAGAAGCCCTGGAGTAAAAACGGCAAGCGCGGCGATCGCGACGAGGCCTACGCCCCGCGCACGCCGGTGGCCGTGGAGGCGCCGACACTGATTGCCCTGCGCACCCTGATCCACCACCCGCAACTGGCGGGAAAAGTGGAAAGCGCCGAACATTTTGCCAACGAAAGCAACACCTATGCCCAGGTGCTAATTGCCCTGATCGAGGCCGTACAGAAAAATCCTAAGCTAAACTCTATTCAGCTTATGGCTCGCTGGCACGGCACGGAACAAGGCCGCTTGTTGAAGGCTCTCGCGGAAAAGGAGTGGCTAATTGACGGCGATAACCTTGAACAACAGTTTTTAGACACCATTACTAGGTTATCCGCGGGCCAGCACACGCAGACCCTCGATGAACTCATCAAGAGAGCAAGGCAGCCGGGATTGTCGGCTGAAGAGCAAATTCAGATAGCAAAACAGATGCGCGACCTCTTAAAACAGAATGTTTCCGCATCAAACCCGACCTCAGCTGGCGTGTGAGGTCATAGCTCGGGTATAATCCTCGGCTTGTTTTTTGCCCGCCAAGACCTTCAGTGGATAGGGTGTTATGTCCGGAAAAGCGCAACAGCAGTCTCGTATCAAAGATTTGATCCTCCTGGGTCGTGAGCAGAAGTATCTGACTTACGCAGAGGTCAATGACCACCTGCCTGAGGATATTTCAGATCCTGAGCAGGTGGAAGACATCATCCGCATGATTAACGACATGGGGATCCCCGTACACGAGAGTGCTCCGGATGCGGACGCCCTTATGTTGGCCGACTCTGATACCGACGAAGCAGCCGCTGAAGAAGCAGCCGCCGCGTTGGCAGCAGTGGAGACCGACATCGGTCGCACGACTGACCCTGTGCGCATGTATATGCGCGAAATGGGTACGGTAGAGCTCCTGACACGGGAAGGCGAAATCGAAATCGCCAAACGTATCGAGGAAGGCATCCGTGAAGTGATGGGCGCAATTGCGCACTTCCCAGGCACAGTTGACCATATTCTGTCCGAGTACACTCGTGTGACCACCGAGGGTGGCCGCCTGTCCGACGTCCTGAGCGGTTATATCGACCCGGACGACGGCATTACTCCGCCGGCTGCCGAAATACCGCCGCCTGTCGACCCGAAAGCCGTGAAAGCGGACGACGAAACCGACGACGACGAAGCTGAAGCCAGCACCGACGACGACGAAGAAGTCGAAAGCGGTCCGGATCCCATCATCGCAGCCCAGCGCTTTGGCGCGGTCTCCGATCAGATGGAACTGGCGCGCAAGGCCCTGAAGAAGCATGGTCGTGGCAGCAAGCAGGCAACCGCCGAACTGCTGGCCCTGGCTGAGCTGTTCATGCCGATCAAACTGGTACCGAAGCAATTCGAAGGCCTGGTTGAGCGGGTTCGTAGCGCCCTTGAGCGTCTGCGTGCACAAGAGCGTGCGATCATGCAGCTCTGTGTCCGTGATGCGCGTATGCCGCGTGCCGACTTCCTGCGCCAGTTCCCGGGCAATGAAGTTGACGAAAGCTGGACCGACGCCCTGGCCAAGGGCAAAAGCAAATACGCTGAAGCCATTGGTCGCTTCCAGGCCGACATCGTTCGTTGCCAGCAGAAGCTGACTGCACTGCAGACCGAAACCGGTCTGACGATTGCCGAGATCAAGGACATCAACCGTCGCATGTCGATCGGCGAGGCCAAGGCCCGCCGCGCGAAGAAAGAGATGGTTGAAGCGAACTTGCGTCTGGTGATCTCCATCGCCAAGAAGTACACCAACCGTGGCCTGCAATTCCTCGACCTGATCCAGGAAGGCAACATCGGCTTGATGAAGGCTGTGGACAAGTTCGAATACCGTCGCGGCTACAAGTTCTCGACTTATGCCACCTGGTGGATCCGTCAGGCGATCACTCGCTCGATCGCCGACCAGGCCCGCACCATCCGTATTCCGGTGCACATGATCGAGACCATCAACAAGCTCAACCGTATTTCCCGGCAGATGTTGCAGGAAATGGGTCGTGAACCGACCCCGGAAGAGCTGGGCGAACGCATGGAAATGCCTGAGGATAAAATCCGCAAGGTATTGAAGATCGCTAAAGAGCCGATCTCCATGGAAACCCCGATCGGTGATGACGAAGACTCCCATCTGGGTGACTTCATCGAAGACTCGACCATGCAGTCGCCAATCGATGTCGCCACCGTTGAGAGCCTTAAAGAAGCGACGCGCGACGTACTGTCCGGCCTCACTGCCCGTGAAGCCAAGGTACTGCGCATGCGTTTCGGCATCGACATGAATACCGACCACACCCTTGAGGAAGTCGGTAAGCAGTTTGACGTGACCCGCGAGCGGATCCGTCAGATCGAAGCCAAGGCGCTGCGCAAGTTGCGCCACCCGACGAGAAGCGAGCATTTGCGCTCCTTCCTCGACGAGTGATCACAAAACCCCCAGGCCCAGGCCTGGGGGTTTTGCTTTGTGCAGATTAAATCCTCCCCGCGTCACTCCCCCTCGCAATGCCCGTCTACACTCGAAATATTCCCCGTGCCATAACGAGACCGTTATGCCCAGACTGCCGACCGTGCTACTGCTGTCGCTGCTGACCTGGACCGCGACGGCTGGCGCGTTGACTCTCACAGATGAAGAGCATGGCTGGTTGGCGGACCACCCAGAATTGCGCCTGGGCGTTGATGCCTCGTGGCCGCCGTTTGAATATCGCGATGAAGAAGGTCGCTATCAGGGCCTGGCCGCTGACTATGTGAGGCTGCTCCAGGAACGCCTGGGCATCAAGATCAAGCTGATAGAACCGGCCAACTGGAGCGCATTGCTGGAGCAGGCGCGGAACAACCAGCTCGACCTGTTGCCGGGCATCATGTCCACCCCGGAGCGCCAGGGCTTCCTCGCATTCTCCCGGCCTTACCTCGACTTCCCCATCGTCATTCTCGCCCATGAAGGCGGTGCCCAGCCCCGCTCCCTCAAGGACCTGTATGGCCTGAAGATCGCCGTGGTGGAGAACTATGCCCCCCACGAATTGCTGCGCACCCACCATCCCGACCTGAACCTGGTGGCGATGCCCAATGTCAGCTCGACGTTGCAGGCCCTGGCCACCGATGAGGTGGACGCCGTCGTCGGCGACCTCGCCTCCAGCGTCTGGAGCCTGCGCCAGCTCAAGCTCGACGGCTTGTATGTCAGTGGCGAAACGCCCTATCGCTACCAACTGGCAATGGGCGTGCCTCGAGAGAACAAACTGCTGATTGGCATTCTGGATAAAGTGCTCGCCGACCTCAGCCCCAGCGAAGTTAACGAGATCCAGAAGCACTGGGTCGGCAATGTCATTGATCACCGGGCCTTCTGGGCCGACTTGCTGCTCTACGGCCTGCCTGCCGTGCTGCTGTTGAGTACCGTGCTGGCCATCGTCATTCGGATCAACCGCCGGCTCAGTTCGGAAATTTCCCGCCGGGTAGCCCTGGAGCAAAAACTGCGCAGCAGCGAATACCATTACCGTGGGCTGGTAGAGAGCCTCTCCGCCATAGCCTGGGAAGCTGACATCAACGATTTCACCTACAGCTACGTGTCACCCCACGCCGAAGAACTACTGGGCTATCCACGGGCTCACTGGCTGATCCCCGGCTTCTGGCGCAACATCATTCACCCCGCCGACCTGACCCGCGCCGACAGCTTCTGCAAGCAGGAAACCCGCGCCAACCGCGACCACAGCATTGATTACCGGGTGATCACCGCTGACGGCCGCTGCCTGTGGGTCAGGGACATTGTCAGCCTGATCAAGTATGGGCATGAGCCGGTTCTGCGTGGCCTGATGATTGATATCAGCGAGGCCAAGCGCACCGAGGAAGCGTTGCGGCTCTCGCAGGAGAAGTTCGCCTCGGTGTTCCAGCAGTGCCCGGACATCCTGGTAATCGCCCGCCTGTCCGATGGCTGTCTGCTGGAGGTCAACAAGGCATTCGAGGACCAGATTGGCCTGAGCGCCGCAGACGTCATTGGCAAGACCGCTACCGAGCTGAACATCTGGGGTATCCAGGGTGTGGGGCCCAACCTGCTCAAGCGCGTGCAGACCACCAGTATCCGTAACCTGGAGATGCCGTTCCTGCGCAGCAACGGCCAGGCGTTTACCGGGCTGATTTCTGCCGAACCCTTCCAGCTCGATACCACCGCAGCCTTGGTAGTGGTGGTGCGGGATATCACCCAACTGAAGGAAACCCAGCAACTGCTGCAGACTACCGAAGAGAAGTTCGCCAAGGCCTTCCACGCCTCGCCGGATGGCTTGTTACTGACCCGCCAGAGTGATGGCCTGCTGCTGGAAGTCAATGAAGGCTTTAGCCGTATCACCGGGTTCAACAGTGCGATGTCCCTGGACCAATCGACCCTGGACCTGGGCATCTGGGTGGACTTGAACGAACGCAAGCACATGCTCGAGCTGCTGCAGCGCGACGGCCTGGTGCGTGATTTCGTCTGCCATATCCGACGCAGTGACGGGCAGATTCGCCTGTGCGAGGTGTCCAGCCGCCCACTGCCCATCGGTGATGACGATTGCATGCTGACCATCGCCCGCGACATTACCGAACGCCAGTTGATGCAGGAAAAACTGCAACAGGCCGCAACAGTTTTCGAAAGTACCGCCGAAGGCGTATTGATCACCGATACCCGGCAGAACATCAGCGCCGTCAACCGTGCCTTCAGCGAAATCACTGGCTACAGCGAAGCCGAAGCCCTGGGCCACACCCCACGCCTGCTGGCTTCCGGCCTGCACGACAGCGCGTTCTACGCGGCGATGTGGCATCAATTGACCGCCAACGGCCACTGGCAAGGCGAGATCTCCAACCGGCGCAAGAACGGCGAGTTGTATCCCAGCTGGCTGACCATCAGCGCCGTGCGCAATCACGACCAGTCGATCACCCACTTCGTGGCGGTATTTGCCGATATCTCCAGCCTCAAGCACGCCCAGGCACGGCTTGACTACCAGGCGCACCACGACCCACTCACCGGCCTGCCCAACCGCACTCTGTTTGAGAATCGCCTGCAGGCCGCCCTCAATAACCAACAGGAAACCGGCAGCCAGGGCGCGGTGCTGTTTCTCGACCTCGACCGCTTCAAACACATCAACGACAGCCTCGGCCACCCGATTGGCGACCTGCTGCTCAAGGACATTGCCGTGCGCCTCAAGGAGCAGTTGCGCGATATCGACACCGTGGCCCGCCTGGGCGGTGACGAATTCATCATCCTGCTACCCGGCCTGCAACAAGCCAGCGACGCCCAGCACCTGGCCAATAAACTGCTGGCCTGCTTCACCCCGCCCTTCCAGGCGGGCGAGCACGAGTTCTTTATCAGCGCCAGCATCGGCACCAGCTTCTATCCCCAAGATGGCATCGACGTTGCCACCCTGGTCAAAAACGCCGATGCCGCCATGTACCGCTCCAAAGCCAAGGGCCGCAATCGGGTCGAACGCTACACCCAGGACCTCACCGCCCAGGCCAACGAGCGCGTCGCCCTCGAACACGAACTGCGGCGCGCCTTAGAGCGCGAAGAACTGTTTCTGTATTACCAACCCAAGCTGAGCCTGGAGACCCAACAACTGATCGGCGCCGAAGCCCTGATCCGCTGGCGCCACCCGACATTCGGCGACGTGCCTCCCGAACACTTCATCGCCCTGGCCGAAGAAAACGGCATGATCCTGCAAATCGGCGACTGGGTCCTGGAACAGGCTTGCCGACAACTGCACCAGTGGCGCAAGTCCTATGACTACTTTGGCCCACTCTCCGTCAACCTCGCCGGTGCCCAACTGCGCCACCCCAACCTGCTGGGGCGCATCGAGCAACTGCTCCGGGACAACCACTTGGAGCCCGGTTGCCTGCAACTGGAAATCACCGAAAACTTCATCATGAGCCAGGCCGAAGAAGCCCTGGAAGTACTGCATAAACTCAAGCGCCTGGGCGTACAGCTGGCCATCGACGACTTCGGCACCGGCTATTCATCCTTAAGCTACCTCAAGCGCCTGCCCCTGGACTTCCTGAAAATCGACCAGTCCTTCGTCCGCGGCCTGCCGGATGACCCCCACGACGCCGCCATCGTGCGCGCCATCATCGCCCTGGGTCACAGCATGCAATTCACCATCATCGCCGAAGGCGTAGAAACCCTCGCCCAACAGGCCTTCCTCACTGACGAAGGCTGCGAACAAATGCAAGGCTACATCGTCAGCCTGCCCCTGCCCCCCGACATATTCGCCGCGACCTTCCTTCACATGACCCATTCGGATTTTTCGGATAGCACAGTGGAGAAACCATCGTTATAATCCGCGACCTACTGAGGGCCTATAGCTCAGTTGGTTAGAGCAGGGGACTCATAATCCCTTGGTCCACGGTTCGAGTCCGTGTGGGCCCACCATACAAATCAAAGGCTTACGTCTATCGGCGTAGGCCTTTTGTATTTCCGCACATAAAAAATTAACGAACTGCTCAACGAATGCGGTCTGTGCCTCTCCGCCCACTGCTCGGCTCGTGTAGGCAGTGGCCTTTTGATTTAATCCGGGCGTATGCTGTGAAAAACCACGGCACCAGGGATCGATATGAAAAAGGCACTGGCAATACTGGCAATGAGCCTCGCACTTTACGGTTGCGCCACCTCCCATTACACAAGCGGCAGAGATTTCCCGTCAGAGAACGTCGCCAGCATCGTCAAAGGGAAGACAACGACAGCGGAGCTTAGGACCCTCTTTGGTGATCCTTTCGCAAAAAGCGCCGTCAACGACACCGATGAAAAATGGGTATACACCTACGCAAACGGTTCCGCGCACGCGCAGAGCTACATCGTTACGATGAAAGTCACCACCACCGGCACACAGAAAACTCTGGACGTACTGATTCGCGATGACATTGTCATTAACTTTACCTTTAATGAAGGTCAAAACCCTTACAGCTCGCAAACTAACTAAGCTGACGACTAGAACCATAAAAGGCAAGCAAAGTGAACAAGATCAACGCTCTGTTATTTTCTGTCACTTTCGTAATAGGCCAATCGGCTACGGCAGCGCCGATTTATCTCGATTGCACCATCAAGCATGCAGGAGGGGCTATTGAGTTCGCAGTAAAAACCGACGAAGACACGGGAAAAATAACGCAGATAAGTAAGCTAGGCAGCGCATTCAATGCCGAGGGGTTTTATTCATCCAACCAGATTACATATCAAACATCCGACGTTGTAGGCGGATTAAAAACCACTTACATTTACACGATAGACAGAAGTAACTTAGCACTAACCAGATTGTTCAGAGCAGAACCTACAAACCCTGCATATGCGGCCCAAATCCCACCGAAAACCTCAACTGAACACGGTGCGTGCGATATTGCAAAACAAGCAAAACGAAAAATATAAACCCGCTGCTTATGCCCACATCACTCCCGGATAAGGCGAGGCGTCCCGGTCAGGAACCGGTTTCGTGGCCTTCGCCATACCCTTCACTAAATCGTTGTAGCGCCGCTTCGTCTTACCGTTGCACACGCACATCCTCGGCGTTAGGAAACCGCCCCAGCGAGCTAGCCAGCGCCTAGGGGGCATCACCTCGGCAGCTTCGATAGCCCAGATAAGCAACTGCTCATCACTGGGTTGATCGTCTTCTGGCTCAAACTCATCGATCACGTGCATATAAGGCCCGTTGTAGTATTGCCCGACCGGTCAAGATCGGGCGGATGGATCAGTGGCTAGAACTACCGACGACGATATCAAGGGTCTGTTTCGTACCCATCAAGTTAGTGATCGCCGCGACGTTGCCCATGTCCAGCGGCTGGATAGCCTCTAGAGACTTACGAACGCCAGCGAGGCTAACCGTGTGCCCGGCAAGCTGCGAACGATCAGCGATGACCTGGAATGCCGCGTTGTGGGTGTCAATCAATGGCTTCAACTTCTCGACAAGCTGGGCAATTGATTTGCGAGCCACGACTAAGCGCTCCACGGCCTCCATTGCCTCGGCGGCTTGAGCATTGGCGGCGTCAATCTTTGCCTGGTTCACTTCGCTGACTTTCTGATCCTGAAGAGCCTCCAAGCGCAGGCTCAGTCGCTTTGTTAGCCGTGCTGTCGTATCAATCTGATCCTCTAGCGCCGCCACGTCTTCACCAGCTCGGCAAGCGGACTCCCACTGCTCATTAAGGGACGCTAGCAACAACTCGGCATCGATTAGTTGCTGTTCATGGCTGGCAATCATTTCGACGGTGCTCATGCTCGGGCCTCCAAACGAACCATGATGAGTCCTAGACTGGCCTCAATCATAGCCATACGGTGCAGCAGGCTTTGCAGCAGGTTGCGGTTACTGGTGCCTACGGGACGTCCAGGCTTGCGGATTTCGGCGGCCATCAGAAAGCCCTCCCGGAAAAATACTCGCTTAAGTCTGGAATCGCGTTCCCGTTAGTTGGTGCAGGCTGCCCAGCAAGCTTGGCTAGGGCTTGGGCATTGTTTCCCATACCTTTAGCTACAGTCGCCCCAAATTTATCGCTAACAACCTTTCGATTAGCCTCAATATTTTCCGACTTAAGAAACGCCAGATCCAACTTGATCGACGCGATGTCTTTTACCAGCCCTTCGAGAACTCCAACCAATGATTCCAGGTCGCCAGAATTAAGCGAAGCTGAGGCGTTTACAAGATTTCGAGCCATGATAATTTACCTGCACATAATTAATTAAGAGCGCCTATTATACCCCAAGTAAAAACATGTCTATTAATATGGGGAATAACACGAGAGTACTTAGCAGGCTATCTATATTGGCGATATATCGGTCAAGATATAGATCCAAGTGTACGGTGTGCCGCTTGTGCCGGGTTTTTCGACATTCATTATCTTTCTGAAAAAATACAATATTGATATTTCACTACTTATATTTTTTGAAAGGTTGGGGTATCTCAGATAACCCGGCACAAGCGGCACACATTGCACAAAGAAAAGGGGCCGCGATGGCCCCTTCTTGTTATTGCTGTTGCATGCTCCAACCTGGACGAATCTCCAAGCCACTTACATACTTTCCATGTCGATCCCGCGTACGCCCGAAGCCCAGACGCTCCAACCTATCCACAAAGGATTTCTGCTTAACCTTCTGCGCGATTCCTTGATCAGAAGCCCAACTCGTGAACGTGTCATACAACTTTTGAGAGCCGACTTTTCCTAATGCACTCCGTTCACACACGTCATCAACGAACTGGGCCACCTGATCGGCCTCTAGACGCCATTCCTCTTTTGCTTGGCGACTGCTCTCGGGATCAGTAAACCCGTGTTCCAGTGCTTCGCTATACGCATCCAGCGACATGTTGAGAATGCCGGGAAGCTCAGCTAGCAGCTTTTCTTTAAGCATGGGGTCCGTCTGGCCGAGACTGGCGTCAAACTTCCTATTGAAACGGATGACCAAAGCACGCCGGAACAAGGCATCGGAAAAATCCCGTGTGTGTGGCATGTGGTTCGTGCCAAACCAGCAAGTAGCGTACGGGCGCATGACGAACGGGTCTTGGAACTTATGCTCAACCGTCGCGGGCTCTCCTGACACAATGCCTTTCAAGGCGGCGTCAGCGATTACCTCACCTTCCCGGATTTCGGTAACGATGTTGGCTAGCTTCATGTGCAAATGCGCACGAGAGAAAGCACGGTCGAACTGCGAAGGTTGTACACCGGACACATTCTCTGACCCTAGCAGCGCCTCCAGCACCGACAGCAAAACAGATTTACCGTTGCTGCCGCCACCGATGAGCATAATGAATCGCTCATGCCTGCAATGCGTCATCAGCGTATATCCGAGCATTTCCAACAACGCCCGCGCCTTCTCTTTACCATCGCTGTCGGGCTCGAAAATCTCGCCCAGAAACTGAGAGAAGCGAGGCGCAGCGGCTCCAGGCTGGTACTCAATTGGAACCTGAGTAGTTCGATACTCAAGCTTGTTATGTGGCTCAAGCTCCCATTCGCCAGTCAAATCATGCCGCACTAGAGCCCCTGACATGCAATTCACAGATTCCGGGTCGCCTAGATTGAAAGCATGGTCTTTGGTATAGATCGCGGTCTTGAAAACGTCCGCGAC
Source organism: Pseudomonas sp. MF5691 (assembly GCF_016405645.1). Classification (NCBI taxonomy): domain Bacteria; kingdom Pseudomonadati; phylum Pseudomonadota; class Gammaproteobacteria; order Pseudomonadales; family Pseudomonadaceae; genus Pseudomonas; species Pseudomonas sp. MF5691. Next base: position 46,181 of record NZ_JAEKDC010000016.1, on the reverse strand, counting down.
GTTATTGACCACGTTCGCTGTAATAGCCGTGTGTGGTGCAAGCGCCCTTTGAACCAACTGCTTTACCGCTCGATCCTCAGCAACTCGCCAGACACCTCGACTCAGCCATTCGTAAACCAACGGCCCGGACGCGAGGATGTTGTCAGCACCTATAGAAACCAAAACGCGCTGAGCAAGCTCAAGATGGTCCTCGTGATCATCATCATTCGCAGCAGGGGCCATCTCGCGCAAAGTGCCCAGGCCGATACCTGTGTGATGCTTGATTGCTTTGAGCAAACGGTCACGCTCGATAGGACTCCGGGACAAAGCCTCTGCTACTAGGCTTTCAATATCGGACGACTCGCTCTCATCGCTCAGTAATTTCACATCCGCATTGATTTCTGAGTATGCCCGAGCCGGAATAGGTGCATATCCTTTGCGACGTGCGCCCTCAATCATTCCAGCCAGCTCGGCACCCAACAGCGCGGAGGCCCGTTCTGCACCTCGCTGCTTTACCACTTCAGGAGCTACGGCGGAAAAAACCAGATGAATCAACTCATCGTCAGCACCCCTTGCCACCATTCGGCCAACAATTCGCAAGGCGTTATCGTGGACACTCTCGCCTTGCAACAACTCAGCTAACAACTCTGTGTGATCACTGCTACCCCGCTCCCCAGGATCGTTAGCGGCGCTTAGTTGCGACTCCCTCAGCGTGTCCAGCCATTCCGAGAACTCGGCCCATGTATATCGCTGGCCGCCCTCGTGAACAATGCACGACCTTACAGGCTGCGCTTTTGTGTGGTTGAACCCAGGCAGACGCATCACACGGGGTAGGTCGTGAATACTCTTGTCACTATCAACCAGTGCAATCAGCTTTCTCTGAGCAGCCTCAAACTCATTCAAAGGCACGCCATCCACACACCAATACGCGTGATGCTTACCGGGTGACGACTCGACAATGATTGACGGAGCAAAGGGGACAAGCGACAGCCGATCCAGATGATCATCGATTACGTCAAAGTCCACATAGAGAGCGCGAATACGGGTGATGCTCGCTGCGTCATGCCCGCCAGCATTCACAACAGCGTAAGCGCCCCACCCGGCAATATTTTTCGCCTGCAAGTCATACAAAGAGTTTGCCTTGCGTGCTCCTTGCATTGGGTGGATAGCTCGATAGTGCCAATCTTGCGGTTGCGAATCAGGGTCTAAGAGCGCCAAGAATCGCATAGCCTCATCGACGTCTGGCATTGCCTTCAGAGCAGAGGCGATCATTGCACACCCCCACGGTAACTAGCGATTATTTGCACACGCTCGGCCTCAATCAGACCAGCAAGTGCTTTGCCTGAATTGAACGCCGCCAGATAGCGGCGATTGACCTCCCCCACATCAAGCGGTGCGGACTTGAGACTATCGAAGGCCTTCACGAATACGCTAATTGCGAGCGCATCGTCGTTATCGTTAGCACTGATCAAAGAGGCATTTCCGATCATCTGGTACAGGCCTGCAAGGGCTTTCACTTGTGTGATTTGCTGAGTATTCATGCCACAAGTTCCTTTTGTTGAGCCAACCGAACCAACACGTAAACTGCAACACGCGGATGAATACGGCCGAAGCGATCCGGAAGGTTTTGACGCTTCGTCAAAATCTCGTGCCCTTGCTCCCGCAACTCAATTACACGAGCGCCCGGCATCATCACGTTGTAGCAATCTCGTAGCTCAAAGGTGCTTGCAGGATGATCTATCAGTACGGCCAGGACACGCTGCCGTTGTACGTAAGCGCTGGTTGCTGTGAGATCGTCAACTTTCTGAAGGCAAGCCGATGCCACCCCTAGCTCGTAGGGCTGTTTAATCTTCATGATTAAGCCGCCTCTGTTTTTGCTAGGAAGGCTTCGACGGCGGACGATCGCCAAGCAACACGACGGGGTCCCAGCTGAATCGGCTTAGGGAAATGTCCTGCGCAAACCCAGCGCCACAGGGTTACAGGTGAAACGCCCAGAATAGCGCACACCTGCTTTTTGTTTAGTAGCTTGAGGTCGGCCTCGCGGGTAGTCGCCATGTCTGCCAATTGCGACGGGGTATACTTTGATTGCATAATTTTCTTGCCCTGATACCAGAGCCGGGCTAAGATCCCTTTTGAAAGTGAAGAGACGCCCAGCGAATAGCTTGGATACTCTAGCCTTAGTGGTTGCACCCACTTAGGACATAAAGCGTATATCTCAAGATTGCCACGCCTTTTTAAGCCGTGGCATTTCTTTGCGACCCAGAAAGTTTAACATGGTTTTTAACGACGTCAGGGCGCTATGACCCAAGGGTCTGCTCTCGACCAAAATACAACGGCCAGTCAGAAAAAGACGCTCAAGCTCTTAGCGAAACTACATTATCAGCAGGAGCAACGCCCGCGAGATCATCTAGATAACGCGCCCATCTATCCAAATCCCCACGCTTCTCCGGTAGATAACTCCATCGGTCATAATGCTTTGCCTGGACGCCTGAGCGGCCATGCGACAACAGCCATGCGCGGCGCTCTTGATTCACACCCAACGACGCCAAGTGAGTTTCGATAGTTGCCCTAAGTGTCCGCCAAGTGAAACGGCGAGCCTCACCTTTGGCCGAAAGCTGATCACCAAGCCCCGAGAAAATATCCAGCGCAGTACCAGGTGTAATGCTGACCTTGCCACGTAGAGAGAATGGCCCAGGCGCCTTACCGGTATCCTGAAGAGCTATCAGTGGTGACAGGATTTCGCGCAGTCGCTGAGTGATCGGCAATAGATGCTCTCGTGACGGAGCCCCCTTACCACCCTTGAGGTCGATTAATCGCATTACCTCTCCATGCTCGCCATCGTCATAGATGTCGGCCCAAGTTACACGGCAGAGCATCTCTACCCGTTGTCCAGCTAGGTAAAGCATCGCCTTCGCAATTGCACAGCGGCGCTCAGGCAAATCCTCAACGGCTAGAACAACCGCCCTCAATTCTTCTTTGGTCAGCGACCAGGTATTCGCTTGATTGGCGCCCTCGATAGTTGGCACGTCACGCGCAGGGTTTGATTTGAGACCGTATTGAACAGCGTCACCAGCGCGGAGCGGGTTCAGATCGCTCGCAAGCCCGAACGAAAACGCCGCTTGAAGGTACGAGCGCAATTTATCAGCCTGCCGTTTCTTACCATTGGTTGCTGAAGCCTTCGTCAAGCGAACGCCACGCCCTTTGCTGGCGACTGAGCGAGTCAGGCAACGACGCAGGATGTTAGCAATATCGCTGGGCTCGACTTCCTTGGCTTTGCATTGCGACAACTCAGGGAATGGGTCGAGAACATCCAGCTTTAGCGCACCGCGCACCGCCTTGGCACTGGACTTCCCCCTGCGTTCCATATCGTCGACATAGGCATTCAGCATTTGGCCCAGCGTTCCCTGTCGCGCCTCAACCTCGGCAGCACGTTGGGTTGAGCGCTGGCGCTCCTTTTTCGCGTCCTCATAGGCATCAATGCTTGAAAAAGCACGGATCTCCAGAGACTTAGCAGCAGCGTAGGCACGCCACTCAACTAATGTTTTTTCGGAATAGATTCCTAGCTTTAACCGCTCCTGCTTTCCTTCTCGGCGCAGACTCAAGTAAACCAGCACACCAGTAGCTCGGCGTTCAAAGATAAGGGAGCCTGCTCCTTTCCCCGCCAAAGCCTCGGAAAGCGTGCCTTTCTTCAACGCCGTGATCTTGCTGTGAACCAGTTTCTGCGCCATTCCTAGCCCCTTAATTCTCTTAACGAATTGCTCAACGAATCATAGCAATTTTAGGAGATAATAAGAAACGGCACGAAACGGTAGATAGGCTTGAAAGCGCCGCTTTATAAGATGTTGTCGTTTCATGAGGCGACAGAGTATTTCAAATCTTGTGACTCATAATCCCTTGGTCGTAGGTTCGAGTCCTACTGGGCCCACCATCTCTAGAAGCCGCGCACTGCGCGGCTTTCGCGTTTCTGGCGGTCCCCCCAAGCACCACTGGCCATGAGCCTGTAACATGCTCCCCCATTGCCGCCCACGCCGGAGCCCATCTTGTCCGCCACCCGCCCTCCCGTTCTCGATGAAATCGACCGCCAACTAATCGCCGCCTTGCAGCTCAACGCCCGTGAAAGCGTGGCAATGCTTGCTCGGCAATTGGGGATTGCCCGCACCACGGTGACCTCGCGCCTGGCGCGTCTGGAAAAGACTCAGGTGATTACCGGTTATGGCGTGCGCCTTGGCCAGCGGGTGGTGGATGGGGGGCTGCAGGCGTATGTGGGGATCACGGTGCAACCGCGTTCCGGCAAGGAAGTGCTGCGCCGACTCAGTGCCATGGCTCAGGTCCAGCAATTGTGTGCGGTCAGTGGTGAGTTTGACTATGTAGCCTGGCTGCGCACCGACTCGCCGGAGCAGCTGGATCAACTGCTGGACCAAATCGGCAGTGTCGATGGGGTAGAAAAGACCACCACCTCGATCATCCTCAGCAGCAAATTGGATCGCGGCCAGCCAATCTGACCGCCAGCTTCGTCACTTCGACTAAAAACAAATCAAACCGACGACACATTGCGTCTTATTAACGAGCGCTACGCTCCCTAGAATGGCTGCCATCTTTTCCTATACTTCACGGGTCGTGCCCCGCGGAGTTGCCAGCAAGGTCAGCCATGAACGCCACTCACAAGAACAATCGCCACCCTGCAGACGGTAAAAAACCTATCACCATCTTTGGTCCGGACTTCCCGTTCGCCTTCGATGACTGGATCGAACACCCGGCCGGGCTGGGCAGTATTCCTGCCGCCAACCACGGCGCCGAAGTGGCGATTGTCGGCGCGGGTATTGCCGGGCTGGTGGCCGCCTACGAGCTGATGAAGCTCGGTCTCAAGCCAGTGGTGTATGAAGCCTCGAAAATGGGCGGGCGCCTGCGCTCCCAGGCGTTTGAAGGAGCCGAAGGCATCATCGCCGAACTGGGCGGCATGCGTTTCCCGGTGTCGTCGACGGCGTTCTACCACTATGTGGATAAGCTGGGACTGGAAACCAAGCCCTTCCCCAACCCGTTGACGCCTGCCTCCGGCAGTACCGTGATCGACCTGGAAGGCCAGACCCATTACGCACAGAAACTCGCGGACCTTCCTGCGCTGTTCCAGGAAGTGGCCGACGCCTGGGCCGACGCCCTGGAGGCCGGTTCGCAGTTCAGCGATATCCAGCAAGCCATTCGCGACCGCGATGTACCACGGCTCAAAGAGCTGTGGAACACCCTGGTACCGCTGTGGGATGACCGCACCTTCTACGACTTCGTCGCCACGTCCAAGGCGTTCGCCAAGCTGTCGTTCCATCACCGCGAGGTGTTCGGCCAGGTAGGTTTCGGCACCGGTGGCTGGGACTCGGACTTCCCCAACTCGATGCTGGAAATCTTCCGGGTGGTGATGACCAATTGCGACGACCACCAGCACCTGGTGGTCGGTGGCGTGGCGCAGGTGCCCATGGGGATCTGGCGCCACGTGCCGGAGCGTTGCGCCCATTGGCCAGCCGGTACCAGCCTCAGCTCCCTGCACCATGGCGCCCCCCGGGCTGGAGTCAAGCGCATTGCCCCTGCTGCCGACGGGCGTTTCGCGGTCACCGACAATTACGGCGACACCCGGGAATACGCCGCCGTGCTGACCACCTGCCAGAGCTGGCTGCTGACCACTCAGATCGAGTGCGACGAAAGCCTGTTCTCGCAAAAAATGTGGATGGCTCTGGATCGCACGCGCTATATGCAGTCGTCGAAAACCTTTGTCATGGTCGATCGGCCTTTCTGGAAGGACAAAGACCCGGAAACCGGCCGCGACCTGATGAGCATGACCCTCACCGACCGCCTGACCCGTGGCACTTATCTGTTCGACAACGGCGACGATAAGCCAGGGGTTATCTGCCTGTCCTACTCGTGGATGAGCGACGCCCTGAAAATGCTGCCGCAGCCCATTGATAAACGGGTGAAGCTGGCACTCGATGCGCTGAAAAAGATCTACCCGAAAGTCGACCTCAAGGCGCGGATCATTGGCGACCCGATCACCGTCTCCTGGGAGGCCGACCCGCACTTCCTCGGCGCGTTCAAGGGCGCGCTGCCGGGCCACTACCGCTATAACCAGCGTATGTACGCACACTTCATGCAAAAGGATATGCCGGCCGAGCAGCGCGGGATTTTCATTGCCGGCGACGATGTATCCTGGACCCCAGCCTGGGTCGAAGGCGCAGTGCAGACCTCGCTGAACGCGGTTTGGGGCATCATGACCCACTTCGGTGGCAGCACCCACCCGCAAAACCCGGGGCCTGGGGATGTATTCGATGAGATCGGCCCCATCGCCCTGGCCGAATAAGGAGTCAAGCCATGCGTGTCGCCCTGTACCAATGCCCGCCATTGCCGCTGGATGTGGCCGGCAATCTCAAGCGCCTGCATAGCGTCGCCCATGAGGCGTCCGATGCAGATGTGCTGGTGCTGCCGGAGATGTTCCTCACCGGCTACAACATTGGTGTTGAAGCAGTGGGCGCGCTGGCAGAAGCGCAAGATGGGCCATCGGCACAAACCATTGCCGAACTGGCGCAGAACGCGGGCCTGGCAATTCTGTACGGCTACCCGGAGCGGGCCGAAGATGGGCAGATCTACAATGCCGTGCAACTGATCGACGCCAATGGCCAGCGCCTGTGCAACTACCGCAAGACGCACTTGTTCGGTGATCTCGATCACTCGATGTTCAGCGCCGGCGGCGACGAATTCCCCATCGTCGAGTTGAACGGCTGGAAGCTGGGACTCCTCATCTGCTACGACCTGGAGTTCCCGGAAAACACCCGGCGCCTGGCCCTGGCCGGCGCCGAGTTGATCCTGGTACCGACGGCCAACATGGTGCCCTTCGACTTCGTCGCGGATGTCACCGTGCGGGCACGGGCCTTTGAAAACCAGTGCTATGTGGCCTACGCCAACTATTGCGGGCATGAGGACCAGATCCAGTATTGCGGGCAAAGCAGCATCGCGGCGCCGAATGGCCAACGTGTCGCCCAAGCCGGCCTGGATGAAGCGCTGATCGTCGCCACCCTCGACCGCCAGGCGATGCGCGACGCGCAAGCGGCCAATCACTACCTGGCAGACCGGCGCCCCGAGCTATACGCAGCGCTGCACAAGCACTGACCACCGCGCTTTGCGCTAGCATAGGCACTTCCTACGTTCTGGAAGTGCTCATGCCTGTGCCGGCCCACCCTCATTATTTACAACTGACCCTGGCCAATGGCCTGCGGGTTTCCCTGCGTCATGCCCCACGCCTCAAGCGCTGTGCAGCAGCCTTGCGGGTAGCGGCTGGCAGCCATGACGCGCCGTTGGCCTGGCCAGGGCTGGCACATTTTCTCGAGCACCTGTTGTTTCTCGGCACCGAGGCTTTTCCTGCACCCGACGGTTTGATGGCTTACGTGCAGCGCCACGGCGGGCAGGTCAACGCCAGTACTCGCGAGCGCACCACCGACTTCTTCTTTGAAGTGCCCACCCCGGTGTTTGGCGACGCGCTGCAGCGCCTGGGCGATATGCTCGCCCACCCACGCCTGGCCATGGACGAACAACTGCGCGAGCGTGAGGTGTTACAGGCGGAGTTTGTCGCCTGGTCCCAGGATGCCGAGGCACAGCATCAAGTCGCGATAGTTGAAGGCCTGGCTAGCGGGCATCCGCTGCGGGGGTTTCATGCGGGTAATCGCGACAGCCTGCCGGTGCCACAGGAGGATTTCCAACAAGGGTTGCGCGGGTTTTATCAAGACTTCTATCAAGCCGGGCAAATGACCTTGAGCCTTGCCGGCCCACAGTCGCTCGAGGAGCTGCAAGCCCTGGCCCAGTGCTTTGCCGACAGCCTGCCCTCAGGCCACCTACGCCCGCAGCAGGCGCCACCGGCATTGATGGACGGCGATCAACATCGCTATCAACACCTCGACAAACAGCATCTGCACCACCTCATCGCCTGTAATGCACCCCGTGAAGCCCTGGAGTTCCTCTGCACCTGGCTGAATGCCGAAGCGGCCGGCGGTTTGCTCGCCGAGCTAAAAAGCCGGGAATGGGCAAGCGCGCTACATGCCAAGGTGCTGTACCAATTCGCCGGGCAGGCGCTGCTGGATATCGAATTCAACCTGGGGCCAAAGGGTTCACAACAGGCCCCGGCCATCGAAGCACTGTTAAACGACTGGCTGGGCTTTTTCGCTCACAGCGACTGGACGGCGCTGCGTGAAGAGTACGCCCTGCTGGTCGACCACCAGCGACAAGTCCGTGGTGCCCTGGCTCTGGCGCGCCAGGACAGTGAACACTTCGAGGCGCAACTTTCAGAGCCCCACTGCCAGGCCCTCAAGGCCATGCTGAATACGCTGCAACCGACGCCCGCGCAACAGGCCTGGCAACTGCCGCCGAGCAATCCATTCCTGCAACGGGCCCCCCAGGAACAACGTCCCGGACTGATTCGTGGCCAGACCAGCGCCCATCGCGGCTTGCGTACCTTTGCCCAAGACCGCTCCCGTGGCCGGCGCGAACTGCCAGGCCTGTCGTTCAGCCAAGCATTGCCTGCCGATAGCGACGAAGGCGCCCTGTACCTGCGCTGGCAACTGGATTCGCCCGCGCAGGGCTTGGATAACAGCCTGCAAACACTGCGGACCAACGCCCGTCAGGCCGGCGTGGAATTATCCTTCGAAGCCGTAGGCAATGACTGGCTGCTGAAAATGAGCGGGCTGCATGAACCGATGCCGGCCATCGTCGAGCAACTGGCACGGGACCTGACCCGGCCCGCTGCCAACCTTTGGCACAACGCACTCGCCAGCCCGGCGCCGCAGATGGCCATTCGCGAACTGCTCAAGGTACTACCGACCTGTTTTGCCGACACCGCTAACGTCAACGCGCTACCTGACCGGTGGGCCACCGCTCGCTGGCAAGGCTTGGGCATTGGCCTGCCCGCTGCGTGCGAAATGGCGATCAAAAATGCGGCGGCACGCCTACCCGGACACTGCACCGACAGTGAACACAAAGCTCTGTCCATCAACGGCCAACATCGCTGGCAAACCGTCACAACCGATGGCGACGAAGCCGCCTTGCTGCTGTTTTGCCCGGCCCCCAGCCAATCCCTCGCAGACGAAGCCGACTGGCGGTTGCTCGCTCACCTGGCGCAGGTCCCGTTTTACCAACGCCTACGTGTCGAGTTGCAAGTGGGCTACGCAGTATTCAGTGGCATCCGACAGTTCAATGGGCAAACCGGCCTGCTATTTGGCGTGCAGTCGCCCAATGTCGCGCTTGCGGGCCTGCTCGAACACATCCAGGCCTTCCTCACGCAACTGCCAGCCTTGATCAAGGGGAACGACGACTTGGGCAACACCACCCTGGCCCAGCAGTTCTCGCCACAGACACTGCCCAACGCCCAAGCCGCCGAGTTGCTCTGGCAGGCGCATTTGGCGGGGCATGGCACGGACTATCTTGAGCAACTGCAACAGTTGATCCAGGCCCGCAACCGTCAGAACCTCGTCGATGCGGCGCAGCAACTCAAGCAAGCCGCCGGCGGCTGGCAGTGCCTGGCCAATGGTGCGGCGGTGGGCGATTGCTGGCAGCAATGAAGCTAATCGTTGCCGATGCTGCAAAAGGCTTTTTCTGCCAAGACAGCGCTAGCTCGGCGAGAAATGGGTAATATTCCCACACACATCTGAACATCTCCGCCAGGAGGTGGACTATATGTATTACTTGGTAGTAAACGTCACATCCCTTCGTAGGAGTATGAATATGACTTGGTCCAAACCTGCTTACACTGATCTGCGTATCGGTTTTGAAGTCACCATGTACTTCGCCAGCCGCTGATTGCTTTTGTATTGCAATGCAACGCCTCGGCTCGCCGGGGCGTTTTTATTTTGAGTCTTGTGTGAAGGAGCGGCGATGTTTGTCCAGATTCTAGGTTCAGCCGCCGGTGGTGGCTTCCCGCAGTGGAACTGTAACTGTGTGAACTGCGCCGGCTTTCGCGACGGCAGCCTGCGGGCCCAGGCGCGCACCCAATCGTCCATCGCCCTCTCCGATGACGGCGTGAACTGGGTGCTGTGCAACGCTTCGCCGGATATCCGCGCCCAATTGCAGGGCTTTGCACCGATGCAACCGGGCCGCGCACTGCGTGATACCGGGATCAGCGCAATCATCTTGATGGACAGCCAGATCGACCACACCACCGGCCTGCTCAGCTTGCGCGAAGGCTGCCCGCACCAGGTGTGGTGTACCGACATGGTCCATGAAGACCTGAGCACCGGTTTCCCGCTATTCACCATGCTGACCCACTGGAATGGCGGCCTGGATTGGCAGCGCATCGAGCTGGATGCCAGCTTCACCATTCCCGCCTGCCCCAACCTGCGCTTCACCCCACTGCCCCTGCGCAGTGCCGCACCGCCCTACTCGCCCCATCGGTTCGACCCGCACCCCGGTGACAATATCGGCCTGATCGTCGAAGACCTGCGCACCGGCGGCAAACTGTTCTATGCCCCGGGCCTGGGCAAAGTGGACGCGCCGCTACTGGAAATCATGGCCGGCAGCGACTGCCTGCTGGTGGACGGCACGATGTGGGATGACGATGAAATGCAGCGCCGTGGCGTCGGCACCCGCACCGGCCGCGAAATGGGCCACCTGGCCCAGAACGGCCCCGGCGGCATGCTAGAGGTCCTGGAGCAACTGCCCCAGCAGCGCAAGGTGCTTATCCACATCAACAACACCAACCCGATCCTCGACGAAGACTCGCCCGAGCGCGCCGAGTTGGCCCGGCGCAATGTAGAAGTAGCCTACGACGGCATGAGCATTGAACTGTAGGAGAGCCCCAATGACCGATACACCGCTGAACCCCGCCGAGTTTGAACAGGCCTTGCGGGCCAAGGGTGCCTTCTACCATATCCACCATCCCTACCACGTGGCGATGTATGAAGGCCGGGCCACCCGCGAGCAGATCCAGGGCTGGGTCGCCAACCGCTTCTACTACCAGGTGAATATCCCACTGAAGGACGCCGCGATCCTGGCCAACTGCCCGGACCGGGAAATCCGCCGCGAGTGGATCCAGCGTTTGCTCGACCATGACGGCGCCCCCGGCGAAGACGGCGGCATCGAAGCCTGGCTGCGCCTGGGCCAGGCAGTGGGCCTGGACCCGGATCAACTGCGCTCCCAGGAACTGGTGCTGCCCGGCGTGCGCTTTGCCGTGGATGCCTACGTCAATTTCGCCCGCCGGGCCAGTTGGCAGGAAGCCGCCAGCAGCTCGCTGACCGAGCTGTTCGCCCCGCAGATCCACCAATCGCGCCTCGATAGCTGGCCCCAGCATTACCCGTGGATCGACCCTGCCGGCTACGAATACTTCCGCACCCGCCTGGGCCAGGCCCGGCGCGATGTCGAACACGGGCTGGCGATCACGCTTACGCACTACACCACCCGCGCCGGCCAGGAGCGGATGCTGGAGATTCTCCAGTTCAAACTGGACATCCTTTGGAGCATGCTCGATGCCATGAGCATGGCCTACGAACTGAACCGCCCGCCCTATCACAGCGTGACCGCGCAGCGGGTCTGGCATAAAGGGATCACCCTATGAGTTTCGACCGCAGCAAAAAACCGACGTGGCGCCAGGGTTATCGCTACCAGTACGAGCCGGCGCAAAAGGGCCATGTGTTGCTGTACCCCGAAGGCATGATCAAGCTCAACGACAGTGCGGCGTTGATTGGTGGCTTGATCGACGGTGAGCGCAGTGTGGCGGCCATCATTGGCGAGCTGGAGCAGCAATTCCCCGGCGTGCCCGAACTCGGTGAAGACATCGAGCAATTCATGGAGGTCGCACGTGCAGAGCACTGGATCGAACTTGCCTGACAAGCCCGAGATTGGCCTGCCGCTCTGGTTGCTCGCCGAGCTGACCTATCGCTGCCCGCTGCAATGCCCGTATTGCTCCAACCCGCTGGACTTCGCCGAGCAGGGCAAGGAGTTGAGCACCGAACAATGGATCAAGGTGTTTCGCGAGGCCCGGGAAATGGGAGCGGCGCAATTGGGGTTTTCCGGAGGTGAGCCGCTGGTGCGCCAGGACCTCGCCGAGCTGATCAGTGAAGCCCGCAAGCTGGGGTTCTATACCAACCTGATCACCTCCGGCATCGGCCTGACCGAGCAGAAGATCAGCGACTTCAAAAAGGCCGGCCTGGACCATATCCAGATCAGCTTCCAGGCCAGCGACGAACAGGTGAACAACCTGCTGGCTGGCTCCAGAAAGGCCTTCGCGCAGAAGCTGGAAATGGCCCGGGCAGTGAAAGCCCATGGTTATCCGATGGTGCTGAACTTCGTCACTCATCGACACAATATCGACAAGATCGACCGCATCATCGAGCTGTGTATCGCCCTTGAGGCGGACTTTGTCGAGCTTGCCACCTGCCAGTTCTATGGCTGGGCCCAGCTCAACCGCGTCGGCCTGCTACCTACCCAGGAACAACTGACCCGCGCCGAGCGCATCACCAACGAATACCGCGCCAAGCTGGAAGCGCAAGGTCATCCGTGCAAGCTGATCTTTGTCACACCGGACTACTACGAAGAACGCCCGAAGGCCTGCATGAATGGCTGGGGCAGTATCTTTCTGACAGTAACGCCAGACGGCACCGCCCTACCTTGTCATGGCGCCCGACAGATGCCGGTACAGTTTCCCAATGTGCGCGACCACAGCATGCAGCACATCTGGTACGACTCGTTTGGCTTCAACCGCTTTCGCGGCTACGACTGGATGCCCGAGCCGTGCCGCTCGTGCGACGAGAAAGAAAAGGACTTCGGCGGCTGCCGCTGCCAGGCGTTCATGCTGACCGGTGACGCCAGCAACGCCGACCCGGTGTGCAGCAAGTCTGCCGATCACGACATCATCCTTAATGCCCGCCTCGAAGCCGAGCACGCCACGCAGACCATCGAGCAATTGGCTTTTCGCAATGAGCGAAACTCACGGCTGATCGCCAAAGGCTGACGGCTCAGCGCTTGGCGATGATGTACACCGCATGCACGATACCTGGGATGTAGCCGCACAGGGTCAACAGGAGATTCAGCCAGAATGCGCCGGCGAAGCCCACTTGCAGGAACACACCCAAGGGCGGCAACAGAATGGCGATGATGATACGAATGAAGTCCATGGGTCAGCTCCAAAAAATCGGCTCGTGTGAGCCGTACAGCTAATCGACCCTGGCCGCGCGTGAGGGTTCAGTGGAATCTGGCACCGGGCCATCCTCCTCAGGCGAGGATGTCCAACCCGTGCTTTTGCACAATGCTCAATAGCTTGAGCGCCATACCACTGGGTTGCTTCTCGCCGGATTCCCATTGCTTGACTGTCGAGGCACTGGTGTTCAGGTAGCGGGCGAACACCGGCTGGCTGACATGGCTACGTTCGCGCAGCTGCTTGATCTGGGCCGCAGGTATCTGCGCCGGCACAGGTGCAATGCATAGCTCATCGAACTGCCGAAGGGTGGTCTTGCTGATGGCGCCAATCGAATGCAGCGCGCTGGCCGATTGGTGAATGGACTCCAGCGCTTCAGTTTCATATTTTTTGCGCATGATCTATCTCCACAAACTCCCTGAGATCCAGTAATTGCTGGATCTGTATTTCGTTTAAGCCTTTAGGCCTTTGCCAATGCCCTAAACCCAGCCAATTCCTTGTGGCTGATATTGCTTTGATCTTGCTTGGCGAACAGAAACTGATAAACCCAGTAATGCCTGCCCTTTGCCAAAACGATGGAACGATGCCGGTTGTGATTGAGGCGTTTCTTCCAGACTCCACCGCCCAAGTTATCCGCCTGGCCCCTGAGCATCTCGCCAAATGCCTCCCCCAATTCCGAATCGCAGATCCAGGCTTTGCTCGCGGCATCAGCAAAATGCCGGCTTTTGAACAGTCTGAGCTTCATAGGCATCCCTTCCCCACAAACATACCACCCAGTGGTAGATATTAGAAACAGGGCACACACAAAAATCTCTGCACCCTACCGGCACTCCCTGCCGGCGCCTGCAAAAAAGCCATTTTTTTCGACGGATCTCAAGCCTCCTTTTCAATCCAAAAATGACACAAAAAAAAACGCCCCCAGCCAAAAAAATCAGGCTGGAGGCGCCGCGTATAACGCGAGACGGTTCAGGAATAAGGGTTAAACAGCGATGCCCTTGCGGCATTGCAGTTGGGCGGTGTGCACGCGGGAAAACGCGCGGGCCAGACGCAGCAGCATTTCGTCAATATTGCTCTTGCTTAGCGTCAGCGCCGGGGTAAAGCGCAGGCAGTCGGGTTGTGGGGCATTGAGGATCAAGCCTTCATACAGTGCCGCCTTTACCACGGCATCTGCCGAATCATCCGACAAGGTCAGGCCCCACAACAGGCCCTGGCCTCGCAGTTCGCCCTGTCCATAGCGGTGAGCAACACGGGCCAGGCCTTCGCCCAGGTACTGCGCGGTATCACGTACGTGTTCGAGGAAGCCGTGCCCCAACACGCTATCGAGCACGGCGACGCCGGCCGCAGCCATCAGCGCATTGCCGTGGTGGGTGCCTTCGAGCTCACCCAGTTCAAAACAACAGGCTTTGCCACGGGCCAGCAACGCCGCCAATGGCACTCCGCCCCCAAGGCCTTTACCCAGGGCGACGATATCGGCGCGCACACCGTAGCGCTGTTCCGCCAGCAAGGTGCCGCAACGCCCGATCCCGGTCTGCACTTCGTCGAGGATCAGCAGGATCCCCAGCTCCCGGCACAGCCGCTCCACCCCCTTGAGGTAATGCTCGGTGGCCGGAACGACGCCGGCGTCGCTCTGGATCGGCTCCAGCATGATCGCCACGGTTTGCGCATCAACGGCGGCATGCAAGGCCGGCAGATCGTTGAACGGTACGTGGCAGAAGCCCGGCAGTTGCGGCTCGAAACGATTGTCGCCAGCACCTGCCGAGGCCGCCAGTGTCGCCAGGCTGCGGCCGTGGCAAGCGTTGCTGGCGGTGATGATGCGGTAGGCGCCGCCACGATGCAGTTGGCCCCACTTGCGCGCCAACTTGATGGCCGCTTCGCAGGCTTCTGCACCGCTGTTGAGCAGGTAGGCCTGGTCGCTACCGGTGCTGTGGCACAGGCGGTCCACCAGGTTCAGTTGGCTGCGGTTGTGCAGCCCGATGCCAGGGTTGATCAGCGCTTGCGCCTGGTCAGCCAGCGCACGCACCAGTACCGAGGGGCTATGGCCGAGACTGTTGGCTGCGCCGCCCTGGGTAAAGTCCAGGTAGGCACGGTCTTCGCTGTCCCACAGCCAGGAGCCCTGGCCGCGTACGAAAACCTGTGGCGGACGGGCCACGGTGGGCATCAGGGATTGGCTGGAAAGCTCATCGCGCAGCATCGGTTTTTTCGCGTCCAGTAACAGGTCATCCAGACTCGGTGCCGGGCGGCGCAGGTTGAACAGATTCATGCCTGCACACCCCGCAGGCTGTTGGCAACCCTCGATTGACGGAAGCCCGGCAAGTCGTTTTTTGCCTTGCCTATGTAAACACCATCGCTGTAAACGGTATTCATCGCGCTTTCTGGCCCTGTAAGCCTTGTGAATAGGCGCTAGACTAGGCGCCTTGGGGGCGTACAGCCATTTCGATTTTCCAGCTTTTTCGATAAGCGTTACTTATGGATTTCAAGCAACTGCGTTATTTCGTCGCGGTGTACGAAGAGGGCCATGTAGGCCGGGCTGCCGAGCGCCTGTCGATCTCCCAGCCGGCGCTGTCGCAGCAGATCCGCCAGTTGGAGCAGCACCTGGATGTGAGCCTGTTCGAACGCAGCAGCAAGCGCCTGTTGCCAACCCTGGCCGCCCACACCTTGTACAACCACGCCCTGCCGCTGCTCGATGGTATGCAGCAAGCCGTCGAGGCCCTGCGGCATTTCAAGGGCCAGGCGCTGCGCACCCTGGCCATCGGCGTGCTGCAAACCGTGCATACCAGCCTGGTGCCGCAGATGCTGGAGCGGGTACGCAAGGCCCAGCCGCACCTGGTGGTGCAGATCTACGAGCTGACGGGCCTTGAGATCGAACGCCGCCTGCTCAATGGCTCGCTGGACATTGGCATCAGCTACCTGCCGGCACGCCAGCCCGGTTTGCACGGTGTGCTGCTGTATGAAGATGAACTGAAAGTGGTCATCCCGGCCGACCATCCCTTGCGTGAATTCAAGAAGGTCTCCCTCAAGCAGGCGGCGGAGTTGCCCATGCTGTTGTTGGGCGAAGAGTTCCAGGTCAGGCAGATCTGGCAAGCGCAACTGGCGAACCTGGGGCGTCGACCACAGGTGCAAGCCGAGCTGAACACTATGGTGGGGATTCTCGACAGCCTGCCCCATACCAAACTGGCGACGGTACTGCCCGGCCGATCACAGGACGAACACACCAGCCAGGCGCTGCTATGGAAGCCCTTGAGTGAGCCACGGGTGCCGCTGAAGGTGGGGTTGGTGTGCCGGGATGTACAACGTCAGCAGGCAACGTTGGCATTGCTGCGCACCTTGCTCGAAGACGTGATGAATGGTCCACATGGGCCGACGGCCACGGTAGACGGGCTGGCCTGAACTTTTTCGCGGGCAATAAGAAAACCCCGCCGAAGCGGGGCTTTGCAGACTGTTTCCCTGACATCCATTTCACTCCGCCATCCTGGCAGAATCCTACGTGTCCCTGTTGTTGCTTTGCGCTTCCTGCGCGACGTCCATGTGAAGTAGATTAGCTGTGGATCCAATCTGGCGATAGAGGACGATTAGCAGCACGTCATGTAAGAGAATGCTTACACGCCCTCTTCGGCTTAGAACTGCGCTTCGTCCAGCAGGAACAGCGATTCACTGCCGGCCTTCACCGAAGCACTCAAAGAGTGGATACGCGGCAGCAGGCGGGCAAAGTAGAAGCGCGCCGTCCCCAGTTTGCTGGCGTAGAAGTCCTCCTCGGCCTCTTTGCCCAAGGCGGCCTTGGCCATCAGCGCCCACATGTAGGCGTAGGCCATGTAGCCAAAGGCGTGCAGATACTCCACCGAGGCCGCACCGATTTCATTCGGGTTGCTCTTGGCGCGGTCCAGGACCCAGGCAGTCAAGGTGTCGAGTTCGTCCACCGCAGCACTCAGCGGCTGAATGAACTCGGCCAGGTCACTGTTGGCAGTGGCGATGAAATGGCGGATCTCATCGGCAAACAGGGTGTAGAACGCCCCGCCGCTGCCAACGATCTTGCGCCCCATCAAGTCCAGCGCCTGGATGCCGTTGGTGCCTTCGTAGATCTGAGTGATGCGCACATCCCGCACCAACTGCTCCTGACCCCACTCGCGAATATAGCCATGACCGCCGAAAATCTGCTGGCCGTGCACGGTGGTTTCCAGGCCCAGGTCGGTGAGGAACGCCTTGGAAACCGGGGTCAGCAGCGCCACCAGGTCATCTGCGCGCTTGCGGGTCGCGGCGTCTTCGCTGAACTTGGCGGTGTCCAGTTGCATCGCCACGTAAGTGGAGAACGCCCGGCCGCCTTCGTTCGCGGCCTTCATGGTCAGCAACATGCGACGCACGTCAGGGTGGTTGATGATCGGGTCGGCGATCTTGTCCTTGGCCTTGGGGCCTGTCGGCGAGCGGCTTTGCAGGCGGTCACGCGCATATTCGACCGCGTTCTGGTAAGAGCGCTCGCCGGTCGCCAGGCCCTGGATACCGACACCCAGGCGCTCATAGTTCATCATGGTGAACATCGCCGCCAGGCCACGGTTCGGCTCGCCAACCAGGTAGCCAACGGCTTCGTCGAAGTTCATTACACAGGTCGCGGAGGCCTGGATCCCCATCTTGTGCTCGATCGAGCCACAGGTCACCGGGTTGCGCGCGCCCAGGCTGCCATCGGCATTGACCATGAACTTGGGCACCAGGAACAACGAGATGCCCTTCGGCCCGGCCGGGGCGTCCGGCAGCTTGGCCAGCACCAGGTGGATGATGTTTTCGGTGAGGTCGTGTTCGCCACCGGTGATAAAGATCTTGGTGCCGCTGACCTTGTAGGAACCGTCCGCCTGCGGCTCGGCCTTGGTACGAATAATCCCCAGGTCGGTACCGGCATGGGGCTCGGTCAGGCACATGGAGCCGGCCCACACACCCGAGTACATATTCGGCAGATAAGTGGCTTTCAGTTCGTCACTGGCGTGGGTGTTGATCGACACGCAGGCGCCGGACGTCAGCATCGGGTACAGGCCAAACGCCAGGCCCGAGGAGTTGATCATCTCTTCGACCTGGGCCGAGACCGCCTTGGGCATGCCCATGCCGCCGTAGGCAGGATCGCCACCAACGCCCACCCAGCCGCCTTCGGCGTAGGTCTTGTAGGCCTCGGGGAACCCGGCCGGGGTGGTGACCACGCCGTTGTCCCAGCGGCAACCTTCCTCGTCGCCATTCCGGCTCAACGGGGCGATGGTCTTGGCGGTGACTTTACCGGCCTCCTCAAGGATCGCCTCGACGGTTTCAGCATCCACGGTCTCGGCCAGGGCCGGCAATTGCGCCCACAGCTTGGCAACCTCGAATACTTCGTTGAGGACGAAGCGCATATCGCGCAGCGGCGCTTTGTAGTCAGCCATGGCAAACCTCGTGAGAACGTTAAAAGTGATTCGGTAGGATCGGTTTCACAGACCCAGAGTGTAACCGAACAACTTTTGTGACACATAGGGTCTGCTTGTGACCAATTGGTATTTTACAGTCACGCCAACAGTTATAAGGCGAACAATTCGGCGGGCAAACTCATCAGGCAATCACTGCCCGCCTCCACCGCCGCACGATGGGCACTGGTGCGCGGCAACAGGCGCTTGAAATAAAACTCACAGGTCACCAGCTTGCCCCGGGCGTAATCCCCATCGCCACTGCCCGCGTCCAATTGCGCCTGGGCCACCAGGGCCATGCGCAACCACAGGTAGGCATGGATGATGTAACCGCTGTACATCAAATAATCCAGGGCGGCGGCGCCGACTTCATCAGGGTTTTTCATCGCGGCCATGCCGACCTTGGTGGTCAACTCGCCCCATTGCTGGTTCAGCTCGTTGAGCTGTGCAACCTGGGCCTTGAGTTGCGGGTGCTCGGCATTCGCCGCACAGAACTTATGCACAATCTTGGTAAAGCCGCGCAGCAACTTGCCCTGGCTGCCCAGCACCTTGCGCCCCAGCAAATCCAGGGCCTGGATGCCGTTGGTGCCTTCATAGATCGGCGCGATGCGACAATCGCGCACCAACTGTTCCATGCCCCACTCGCGGATAAAACCGTGGCCGCCGAACACCTGCATGCCATGGTTGGTCACTTCCAGGCCGGTCTCGGTCATAAAGGCTTTGCAGATCGGGGTGAGGAACGCCAGCAAATCCTCGGCTTCCTGGCGTTGCTGCGGGTCGTCGCTCAGGTGTGCGGTGTCCAGCAGTTGCGCGGTGAAGTACGTCAGGGCGCGGTTGCCTTCATTGAAGGCTTTCATGGTCAGCAACATGCGCCGCACATCGGGATGCACGATGATCGGGTCCGCCGGTTTGTCCGGGACCTTGGCGCCGGTCAGGGCGCGCATCTGCAGGCGGTCGTTGGCGTAC
The DNA here is from genome assembly GCF_016405645.1 of Pseudomonas sp. MF5691. Classification (NCBI taxonomy): domain Bacteria; kingdom Pseudomonadati; phylum Pseudomonadota; class Gammaproteobacteria; order Pseudomonadales; family Pseudomonadaceae; genus Pseudomonas; species Pseudomonas sp. MF5691. The sequence goes on along the minus strand of NZ_JAEKDC010000016.1, from coordinate 26,675 downwards.
TTGATCGCGCCCTGGAAGCTCGCTTCACCCAGGCACAGCCCCTGCATGCCGGTGCCCAGGCGCGCATGGTTCATCATGGTGAACATGCAATTGAGGCCTTTGTTGGCCTCGCCGATCAGATAGCCCTCGGCACCATCGAAATTCAGCACGCAGGTGGCCGAAGCCTTGATCCCCATCTTGTGCTCGATGGAGCCGCAACTGACACCATTACGCGCCCCGCTATCGGCGAGGAACTTGGGCACGATAAACAGCGAAATACCCTTGGTGCCAGCAGGCGCATCCGGCAACTTGGCCAACACCAGGTGGATGATGTTTTCACTCATGTCGTGCTCGCCGGCCGAGATGAAGATCTTGCTGCCGGTCACCGCGTAGCTGCCATTGGCCTGGGGCACAGCGCGGGTCTTGATGATGCCAAGGTCAGTGCCGCAGTGGGCTTCGGTCAGGCACATGGTGCCCGTCCACTGGCCGGCGGTGAGCTTGGTCAGGTAGGTGTCTTTCTGCTCTTGAGTGCCATGGGCGTGGATCGCCGACATGGCGCCGTGGGTCAGGCCGGGGTACATGCCCCAGGAGGTGTTGCTGGAGCCGATCATCTCGCTGAGCACCAAGCCCAGGGAAGACGGCAAGCCCTGCCCGCCGTAGGCCGGATCCGCCGCCAGGCCGTGCCAGCCGCCTTCGACGTATTGCGCGAACGCTTCCTTGAAACCTTTGGGTGTGGTCACCACGCCATTGTCGAAATGGCAGCCCTCTTCGTCCCCCGGACGGTTCAACGGCGCCAGCACGTTCTCGCAGAACCTCGCACCTTCTTCGAGGATTGCGCTGACCATGTCCGGGCTGGCCTCGGTGGCGCCCAAAGCAGCGTAGTGAGCGGGGAAATCAAACACGTGATCAATCAGAAAGCGCATATCGCGCAGGGGAGCTTTATAGGCAGGCATGGTGATGTCTCCGGCGGCAGATGACTCAAACCTACTGCCGCCAGGAGCCCCGGACAATCACTGTACAGACGCTGAATACACCACCATCACTCAACCGGCAGCGCCCTGCATGCGCACCGCGCCACGGCGGTTCTGGCCGGCCGCCACCACACAGTTGCGCCCGGCGCCCTTGGCGTTGTACAGCGCCTGGTCGGCGGACTTGAGCACTTCTTCGGGGGTGCGCTGCTCGGCCTGGCGCTCGGCGACGCCGATGCTCACGGTCACCGACACACTATTCGCCCCCGTGCCCGAACGGCGCTGGCGCCCCTGGTGATCGTCCTGGGGGCGGCTGTCGGGGTTACGCAACTTGATGTGGTAGTTGGCAATGATCTCGCGGATTTCTTCCAGGTGCGGCAGGCATTCATCCAGGGTCTTGCCGGCAAACACCACAGCAAACTCTTCGCCGCCATACCGATAGGCCCGGCCGCCGCCGCTGACTTTCGACAGTTTGCTGGCGACCAGCCGCAGCACCTGGTCACCGACGTCGTGGCCATGGGTGTCGTTGAATCGCTTGAAGTGGTCGACGTCGCTCATCGCCAGCACATAGTTGCGCCCCAGGCGCTGCATACGCTCGTTGAGGGCGCGGCGTCCGGGCAGGCCGGTGAGTTCATCGCGAAAGGCCATCTGATAGGCCTCGTGGGACACACCTGCAGCAATCATCAACATCACCTGGCTGCACATGATGTTCAGGGTGAACGGCAGGATAAAGGTCTGCGGCAACATCCAGAACATCCCCAGCAATCCCACCAGCTGTGCCGCATGCAACGGCCGCGGTTCGCGCCAGTACTGGGCCGCCAGTGCGACAAAGCCCAGTAGGAACATCGGGTACGACAGTTGGATCAAGCTCATCCACGTGCCATGCAACGCCGGCCAGCGAATTTCCGCCAGCCAGTTGAGCAACGGCCCTGGGTAACTCTGCTCCAGGCCCAGGGCCACGCTGCCTACGGCGAGCAGCACCGCGCAGCGTGCGACAAAGTCGCGGAACAGGTGGGTTTTCTCCTGCCACAGGGCATAAATGCTGAACAGCATCGGCAACAGCAGGCACACCAGATGGAACACCACGGCGGCGTCTTCGCGCACACGGCCATGGTCGCGGTAGAAATCGGTCTGGGTGTCCAGCAGGAAGTAGGCGACATACACCGTCACCATCAAGAACAGCTCACGCTGGCGACGGTACACCGTGCAATAGGCCCCTCCGAGCAACAGTACCAAGGTCGGCAGGACATTGAACAACGAGGTGAAGAAGACGTTGAGGTCCTTGACGTAAGCAGCCGACAACCCCGCCAGCAATAACAGCAACGACGGTAGGAAATGACTGAAACGTACAGCAGACGCGCGCGACAAGGGTAAAGCTCCGACCCATAAAAAAGATGGCATAGTGCCTTCACTGAACACAGTTAAGCACACTCAATGTGACCCGTATCACATTGCCACCACTGTAACGGCAGCCAGGCGCAATCCCTGAGCGCGCTACTCAGGTTTTTTCATGCGCCCACAAAAAAGCCGCCGCTCTTTCGGGAGCGGCGGCTTGGCAGGGAACCCGCCGGGGCTTAGTAGCCCAGGTCGAAGTTCTCTTCTTTCATGTCCATCAGGTTGTTGGCGCCCGACAGCATGGTGGCTACGTGGGTGCGGGTGCGCGGCAGGATGCGCTGGAAGTAGAAGCGCGCAGTCTGCAGCTTGGCGGTGTAGAAGCCTTCTTCGCTGGTGCCGGCAGCCAGTTTTTCAGCAGCCAGGCGCGCCATCTCGGCCCAGAAGTACGCCAGGCAGGCATAACCGGAGTACATCAGGTAGTCCACGGACGCGGCACCGACTTCTTCACGGTCCTTCATGGCAGCCATGCCGACCTTCATGGTCAACTCGCCCCATTCCTTGTTCAGGGCAGCCAACGGTGCGACAAACTCGCTGACCGCTGCGTTGCCTTCGTTGGCCTGGCAGAACTTGTGCACGATCTTGGTGAAGCCCTTGAGCGCTTCGCCCTGGGTCATCAGCACTTTACGGCCGAGCAGGTCCAGGGCCTGGATGCCCGTGGTGCCTTCGTACAGCATCGAAATGCGGCTGTCGCGAACGTTCTGCTCCATGCCCCACTCGGCGATGAAACCGTGGCCGCCGTAGATCTGTACGCCGTGGTTGGCGGACTCAAAACCGACTTCGGTCATGAACGCCTTGGCGATCGGGGTCATGAACGCCAGCAGGCCATCTGCCTGTTTCTTGGCTTCGTCGTCGGTGCCGTACTTGACGATATCCACTTGCTTGGCGGTGAAGTACACCATCGCACGGTTGCCTTCGGCGAAGGCTTTCATGGTCAGCAGCATGCGGCGCACATCAGGGTGCACGATGATCGGGTCAGCGGCCTTGTCCGGCGCTTTCGGGCCAGTCAGGGAGCGCATCTGCAGACGGTCACGCGCATATTTCAAGCCACCCTGGAAACCGATCTCGGCGTGGGCCAGGCCTTGCAGTGCGGTACCCAGACGAGCGGTGTTCATAAAGGTGAACATGCAGTTCAGGCCTTTGTTCGCCGGGCCGATCAGGTAGCCGGTGGCCGCGTCGAAGTTCATTACGCAGGTGGCGTTGCCATGGATGCCCATCTTGTGTTCCAGGGAACCACAGGACACCGCGTTGCGCTCACCCACCGAACCATCGGCGTTGGGCAGGAACTTAGGCACGATAAACAGCGAAATGCCTTTGGTGCCAGCCGGAGCATCCGGCAGGCGGGCCAGTACGATGTGGACGATGTTATCGGCCATGTCGTGTTCACCGGCCGAGATGAAGATCTTGGTCCCGGAGACTTTGTAGGAACCGTCGGCCTGAGGCTCGGCCTTGGTGCGCAGCATGCCCAGGTCGGTGCCGCAGTGCGGTTCGGTCAGGCACATGGTGCCGGTCCACTCGCCCGAGACCAGTTTGGTCAGGTAGGCATCCTGCTGCTCGGGGGTACCGTGCTCGGAAATGGTGTTCATCGCGCCATGGGACAGGCCTGGGTACATGCCCCACGACCAGTTGGCTTCACCGACCATCTCGCTAACGGCCAGGCCCAGGGATTCCGGCAGGCCTTGGCCGCCGTGCGCGACGTCGTGGGCCAGGCTCGGCCAGCCGCCTTCGACGAATTGCTTGTAGGCTTCTTTGAAACCAGTAGGGGTTTTAACGCCTGACTCGCTCCAGGTGCACCCTTCGATGTCACCGACGCGGTTCAACGGGGCCAGCACTTGCTCGCAAAACTTGGCGCCTTCTTCGAGAATGGCGTCAACCATGTCTGGGGTAGCGTCCTGGCAAGCCGGCAGACTCTGATAGTGCGCTTCGTAGCCGAGCAGTTCGTCACGAACGAAGCGAATATCACGCAAGGGGGCCTTGTAGTCAGGCATAGCGATAAACCTCTGCTGATGAATCCTGGAATGAACAACCGCGTGGATTTGTTGTAGCGGTCAAACAGTTGTTTGAAACATACGTTTACGCCCAATCCTTGTCAAGCGCCCAGCGGATGCCGTTTGTCATGACGTAGGTCAACGCCAGGCGCGACGAGGCCTGCAGCGTGATGCCGCACAACGTTTCAACGAGAAGAAGATGGGAGAATCAGGCGGTTGTGGCGAACGGGCTTGCCCGCGTCGGGCTGCGCAGCGCCCCAGAAAGGCACTGGCGGTGTATCAGATGAATTGCATTGCTGGTGTGGGGCTGCTGCGCAGCCCGACGCGGGCAAGCCCGCTCGCCACAGGAAAAGCACCCGCCATATGGCGAGGGGGGGATCAAGCGTAGGTGTCGATCAACGTGCCGAGCATTTCGTCGGAAGCCTTGGCGACTTTCGCGCCCAGCTCCACCTGAAACTTACCTTCGGCCAGTTCCACCATATTGCTCGCCGAGTCGGTCGGCTGGCCGCGATTGACCGCCTGCAAGCGATCATTCTGGGCATCCGAAGGCTGGCCGGTGGCGGCACTGGCGATTTTGCCGGCGGCCTGGTCGACGCGGTTCTGCCCGGCCTGAATAGTGCTCAGGCCTGAATAAAACGCACTGCTTCCAGAGATTTCCATGGCGAACCTGCCTTGCAATAAATCGTGAACCCTTATTGAAGCAGACAATCTGGCAAAAGGCCCGTCAATAACACTAATGGCATAATGCCTTATCGCTAGGAAAAACTAATCAAGCAAGTCCAGTTGCAGGTAACCGGCCACTGCTTCGGCCGTGGGCTGCTTGAGCCTTGGCACTCGGCCCAGGCAGGGCGCCGGCAGGCGTTCGGCCAAGGTGGCGAGGTTTTCTTCCAGACGGGAGGTCTTCGGGTCGATGATATTGGCCACCCACCCCGCCAGCGGTAAACCGTCCCGGGCGATGGCTTCGGCGCTCAACAATGCATGATTGATGCAGCCCAGACGCACGCCCACCACTAGGATCACCGGCAGCCCCAAGGCCTTGGCCAGGTCGGACAGGTTGTGCTGATCGGCCAGTGGCACGCGCCAGCCGCCTGCGCCTTCGATCAAGGTGAAGTCCGCGTGTTTATCGAGGATGTGCCGCATTGGCTTGAGCAGCGCTTGCACGGTCAACGCCACACCGGCTTCACGGGCCGCCAGGTGCGGCGCGATGGCGGGCTCGAAGGCCAGTGGATTGACCTCGGCATAAGCCAGCGGCAACGAGCACTCGGCCAGCAAGGCCAGGGCATCGACGTTGCGCAAGCCACGGGAGGTCACTTCGCAGCCCGAGGCCACCGGCTTGCCGGCAGCCGTGCTCTTGCCCGCTTGCCGTGCGGCATGCAGCAGGCCTGCGGCGACGGTGGTCTTGCCGACATCGGTGTCCGTGCCGGTGATGAAATAGGCGGCGCTCATAATGGTTTCTCCAATACGGCGTACACGACTTGATAGGTTGCCGGCAGCCCCTGGGTCTGGCGAAACTGCTCGTAGGCCTGCACCAGTGCAACAACCCGTGCCCGGCCCGTCAAGCCACCGGGGCGCCCCGGGTTCAGATTGTGCGCGCCCAATGCTTTCAATTCGTGGGTCAGGCTGCGCACATCCGGGTAATGCAACACATGGGCACGTTGCTCCAGGCTGACCACACGCAAGCCACTGTCCGCACACAGCTGTTGATAAGTACTGAACGGGCGGAAGCGATTGACGTGCACCATCCCATCCGCCGCCCGCCAGCTTTCGCGCAGTTCGTCCAGGGTGCCGACGCACAGGCTGGCAAACGCCAGCACACCGCCAGGCTGCAGCACGCGCCGGGCTTCACTGAGCACCGCGGCAAAATCGGCACACCACTGCACTGCCAGGCTGGAGAAGATCAACTCGCAGCTTGCATCCTGTAACGGCAAGCGCTCGGCATCCCCGGCAATAAAGTACTCAGCACCGCCCAATGGCCGGGCGTGATTAAGCATGCCTTCGGCGATATCCAGCGCCAGGCCCTGGCCCTCGGGGAATACACTGTTTAATGCGCGGCTGAAATACCCGGTGCCGCACCCCAGGTCCAACCAGCGCTGGGGAAGCAAGGCTGACGGCAGACGGGACAGCAGTTCGCCGCCCACATCACGCTGCAACGCGGCCACGCTGTCATAACTGGCCGCCGCCCTGGAAAACGACGCCGCGACCTGGCGCTTGTCGGGCAAGGCGCCCGGCAGTGGAGGATGGGACAAATCAGTCATCACCGCACTCATGCAAAAAAGCCTGGATCGCCCCCGCCACTCCGTGGGGGTTGTCCAGTAGGAAAGCGTGGCCGGCCTGTTCAATCAGACCGACTTCGACATCTGGCAGCAACTTCAACAACTCAATAGCCGCCTCACAGGGCACCAACTCATCCAGGCCGGCAAACAGATGCAACTGCGGGCCACGAAAGGCCTGCAAGGCCTCGCGAGTATCCAGTTGCGCGAGCAGTTCAAGGCCGGTCATCAGCACACTGGAGGGGGTAGCCGGCGCGCTGCTGACCAGCAAGCGCGCAATGCCCCGTGGGTCTTGCGTGCCCTTGGCGCACAGCAGGCCGAAACGTTTGAGGGTGACTTGCGAGTCGGCATGGCAACCGGCCAGGAATGCATCGAAAGTCTGCGCCGGCATCGCGCTGGGCCAGCCCTCATGCGCCACAAAACATGGATTGCTGGCCAAAGTCAGCAGGCCGCAGCAGCGCTCGCCACGCCGTGCCGCCAACTCAGAGGCGAGCATCCCGCCCAACGACCAGCCGCCCAGCCAGGCGTTATCGGGCAAGGTGGCGTCAAGTTCGTCGAGCCATTCGTCGAGGTCGCTGCCCGCCAGCGCCGGCAACGGTTCGATATCTACCCGCAGGTGCTCGTCCAAACCGCGCAAGGCGGCGGCCAAAGGCTCCAGCGGCGAGACACCCAGGCCCCAGCCGGGGAGCAATATCAGTCGATCACGCATGGTCGGACTCCCGGCCTGACAAACGGAAACACGTGTCCAATGCGTCTAACAATAGTCGTACCTGCGCCTCGCTGTGGGCGGCGGTCAAGGTCACGCGCAAGCGCGCGCTGCCGGCCGGCACCGTGGGCGGGCGGATGGCCGTGACCATGATCCCGCGTTCGCGCAGCATCTGGGACAGGCGCATCGCCCGGGCACTGTCGCCAATCATGATTGGCTGGATCGGCGTGAAGCTGTCCATCAGCTCCAGACCGATCTGCTCGGCGCCCTGGCGGAACTGACGGATCAGCGTGCACAGATGCTCGCGTCGCCAGTGCTCGCTGCGCAGCAGCTCCAGACTTTTCAGGGTCGCGCAGGCCAGCGCCGGCGGTTGGCTGGTGGTGTAGATGTATGGGCGGGCGAACTGGATCAGGCTTTCGATCAGTTCCTCACTGCCAGCCACAAACGCCCCGGCGGTGCCGAAGGCCTTGCCCAGGGTGCCGACCAACACCGGCACATCCTCCTGGCTCAGGCCGAAATGCTCGACAATCCCGCCCCCCGTGGCGCCCAACGGGCCGAAGCCATGGGCGTCATCCACCATCAGCCAGGCGCCCTTGGCCCGGGTTTCGCGGGCCAGCGCCGGCAGGTCCGCCAGGTCGCCGTCCATGCTGAACACACCGTCGGTGACCACCAGGGTATTGCCGCTGGCTTTTTCCAGGCGCTTGGCCAGGCTGAGCGCATCGTTGTGCAGATAGCGATTGAATCGTGCCCCGGAGAGCAAACCCGCATCCAGCAGGGACGCGTGATTGAGGCGGTCTTCGAGCACCGTATCGCCCTGCCCCACCAATGCGGTGACGGTGCCGAGGTTGGCCATATACCCGGTGGTGAACAGCAAGGCACGCGGGCGCCCGGTGAACTCGGCCAGGGCCTCCTCCAACTCATGATGCGGGGTGCTATGGCCGACCACCAGGTGCGAAGCCCCCCCGCCGACGCCCCAGCGGGAAGCCCCGGCCTGCCAGGCTTCGATAACTTGCGGATGATTGGCCAGGCCCAGGTAGTCGTTATTGCAAAAGGCCAATAGCGGCTTGCCGTCTACCACCACCTGCGGCCCCTGGGGGCTTTGCAGCAGTGGGCGCTGGCGATAGAGATGGTCTGTACGGCGGGCAGCGAGGCGCGCGGCGAGATCGAAAGACATGCTGGCCTCGGTAGATCAGGTTGGACTCGACCCACTGTAGGAGCTGGCTTGCCTGCTCCCACATTTGGATTGCACTCCAACAGGGAGATGGGGGTCAGACGGCGGCGTTGTAGAACTGCTCGCTGCTTTTCTGCTCGACCAACGCCTGCTCAATCGCCGCCTGGTGCACTTCATCGGCATGCTCTTCGCGGGCTTCCGGCAGGATGCCCAGACGCGAGAACAGTTGCATGTCCTTGTCCGCCTGCGGGTTGGCGGTGGTCAGCAATTTGTCACCGTAGAAAATCGAGTTGGCACCGGCAAAGAACGCCAGGGCCTGCATCTGCTCATTCATTGCCTCGCGGCCGGCGGACAGGCGCACGTGGGATTTCGGCATCAGGATGCGCGCCACGGCGAGCATGCGGATAAAGTCGAACGGGTCGATATCCTCGGCATTTTCCAGGGGCGTACCGGCCACCTTGACCAGCATGTTGATCGGCACCGACTCTGGATGCTCCGGCAGGTTGGCCAGTTGGATCAGCAGGTTGGCGCGATCGTCCAGGGATTCGCCCATGCCGAGGATGCCCCCCGAGCAGATCTTCATCCCCGAATCACGCACATACGCCAGGGTTTGCAGGCGCTCGCTGTAGGTGCGGGTGGTGATGATCGAGCCGTAGAACTCCGGCGAGGTGTCCAGGTTGTGGTTGTAGTAGTCGAGGCCGGCCTGGGCCAGGGCCTCGGTCTGGTCCTGGTCGAGACGGCCGAGGGTCATGCAGGTTTCCAGGCCCATGGCCTTCACCCCTTTGACCATCTGCAACACATAAGGCATGTCTTTAGCCGACGGGTGCTTCCAGGCCGCGCCCATGCAGAAACGGGTCGAACCGATGGCCTTGGCGCGTGCAGCCTCTTCGAGGACTTTCTGCACTTCCATCAGTTTTTCTTTTTCCAGGCCGGTGTTGTAGTGGCCCGACTGCGGACAATATTTGCAATCTTCCGGGCAGGCACCGGTTTTGATCGACAGCAACGTCGACACCTGCACCCGATTGGCATCGAAATGCGCGCGGTGCACGGTCTGCGCCTGGAACAACAAGTCATTGAACGGCTGGACGAACAGGGCTTTGACTTCGGCCAAAGACCAGTCGTGACGCAGAGTGGCAGTGAGGCTGGCGCTCATGGGCGATTCCTTGTTTATGCTTGGGCAAGCGCTGTGGGCAGGGCAATACCCACAGGCACGACACGGATGCTCGGCATATTTAAGGAAGATTCATGCACTGTCAACCCAGCCACAAACATGAAGTTTACATCTGGTCAAAAAACAATCAAACCTGCTTGATCTGTGATGAAGCCACCGACTCGCCCTCAACGGTGTGCAACGCCTGCGAACTCGATCTGCCGTGGCTGACGGACGGCTGTCGCGTGTGTGCCCTGCCGCTGCCGATGAGCGGGCTGATCTGCGGCGAATGCCAGCGCTCACCGCCGGCGTTCCATCAGGTGACCGCACCTTGGACCTACAGCTTCCCGGTGGACAGCCTGATCAGCCGCTTCAAGCATCAGGGCAAATGGCCTCTGGGCCATCTGTTGGCCAATCTATTGGGGCAATGTCTGCAAGACGGCTTCGACAACACCGAACTGACCCGCCCCGACCGCCTGCTTCCCGTACCGATGGCCGCCAAACGCCTGCGCCAGCGCGGCTATAACCAAGCCGCCATGCTCGCCCGCTGGCTAAGCCAAGACCTCGACCTGGCCTTGGATGAACACGTGCTGTTGCGCCCTCAAGACACCATCGCCCAGCAACAATTGGCTGCCAAACAACGCCAGCGCAACTTACTCAAGGCGTTTGCCCTGGCACCCGACGCACAGGTGCGCGGCCAGCACCTGGCGCTGGTGGACGATGTGCTGACCACCGGCGCCACCGCCCACAGCCTGGCCCGCCTGCTGCTACACGCCGGTGCGCGCCAGGTCGACGTGTACTGCCTGGCGCGCACGCCCAAGCCCGGCACATGACTTGACTCTGGCGCCGCCTGCCCGCAACGTCCGGTGCATTCCAAATCAGTGTGCAGCCGTTCGCCATGCCTTTACCGTCGCTGTTGAGCCAACATATTGTCCGTCGCCCGCAACGCATCGCCTTGCTGCAACACATCGCCGAACAGGGCTCCATCACCCGGGCGGCGAAAAGCGCGGGTTTGAGTTACAAGGCCGCGTGGGATGCCATTGATGAACTGAACAACCTGGCGCAGAAACCGCTGGTCGAACGTAGCGTCGGCGGCAAGGGCGGCGGCGGTGCGCGACTCTCGGCAGAGGGCGAGCGGGTGTTGCGCCTGTATCAGCGCCTGCAAACCCTGCAGGCCCAGGTGCTGGAGGCCGCCGAAGACGCCAGCGACTTCAACCTGCTGGGCCGCCTGATGCTGCGCACCAGTGCGCGTAACCAATTGCATGGCCAGGTGATCGCCATGGATAGCCATGGTCGCAATGACCGGGTGCGCCTGGAGCTGGCCGGCGGCTTGACCCTCGATGCACAGATCACCCACGACAGCACGCTGCGCCTGGAGCTGGAAATCGGCACTGAAGTGGTGGCATTGATCAAGGCCGGCTGGCTGGAGCTGATCGCTGCCGACCAGGCGCCGGTGCCTGGGTTTAACTGCATGGGCGGCCAGGTCGAGGCGGTTCTTGATGCAGAGGATGGCCCCAGTGAGGTGCGCATTGCCTTGCCCAATGGCTTGGTGCTGTGTGCGCTGGCGGCGCCCGAGCAGCTCAAGGCGCTGGGGGCGGGTGAAGGCACGCAGGTTCAGGTGCAGTTTGCGCCGAGCAATGTGCTGTTGGGTACGCCGGTTTAGGTGATCTTTAGGGCCTCATCGCGGGCAAGCCCGCTCCCAAACTTGAGCGGTGTACACAGAAACATTGTGCGGGCTTGCCCGCGATAGCGATGGCACACGCGCCACCTATCCTAGGCCCGGTGCGATACCATACCCGGCCGGACGCGGCGACCTGCTGCGCGCAGGAGTTCGCATGGCCCACCCGTTTGAAACATTGACCCCCGATCTGGTTCTCGATGCTGTCGAAAGCATCGGTTTCCTCAGCGATGCTCGCGTATTGGCGCTCAACAGCTACGAAAATCGCGTCTATCAGGTCGGCATCGAAGACTCCGAGCCATTGATCGCCAAGTTCTATCGCCCCCAGCGCTGGACCAACGAGGCGATCCTCGAAGAACACCGCTTTACTTTCGAACTGGCCGAGTGCGAAGTCCCGGTCGTCGCCCCGATGATCCATAACGGTGAAAGCCTGTTCGAACACGCGGGCTTTCGTTTCACCCTGTTCCCCCGTCGTGGCGGCCGGGCGCCGGAGCCGGGCAATCTCGATCAGCTGTACCGCCTCGGGCAGTTGCTCGGGCGCTTGCATGCGGTCGGCGCCACCCGCCCTTTCGAGCACCGCGAAGCCCTGGGCGTGAAGAACTTCGGTCACGACTCCCTGAACACCTTGCTTGAAGGCAATTTCATCCCCAAGAGCCTGTTGCCTGCCTACGAATCCGTGGCCCGTGACCTGCTCAAGCGTGTGGAGGATGTGTACAGCGCCACGCCGCACAAGAACATCCGCATGCATGGCGACTGCCACCCCGGCAACATGATGTGCCGCGACGAGATGTTCCATATCGTCGACCTCGATGACTGTCGCATGGGCCCGGCGGTGCAGGATTTGTGGATGATGCTTGCTGGTGATCGTCAGGAATGCCTGGGGCAGTTGTCGGAACTGATGGATGGCTACCAGGAATTCCACGACTTCGATCCCCGCGAACTGGCGCTGATCGAGCCGCTACGTGCCCTGCGCCTGATGCACTACAGCGCGTGGCTGGCACGGCGCTGGGATGACCCGGCATTTCCGCACAGCTTCCCGTGGTTTGGCAGCGAGCGGTATTGGGGCGACCAGGTGCTGGCGCTGCGCGAGCAATTGTCGGCGCTCAACGAAGAGCCCCTGAAACTGTTCTGACACTGGCCTCGCTGTGGCGAGGGGCTTGTGCCCTCGCCACAAAAAGTCAGCACGCATTTCCTGACAAACATCCTTACAATTGCGGCATTGTTAGCTGCCTAAGCAAGGATTCTGCATGCAAGCCGCCAACCCGCGTCGCGGGTACATTCTGGGCCTGAGTGCCTACGTCATCTGGGGCCTGTTCCCGCTCTACTTCAAAGCCATCGCCAGCGTCCCGGCGGCCGAAATCATCGTCCACCGCGTACTGTGGTCGGCGCTGTTCGGCGGTTTGCTGTTGCTGGTGTGGAAACACCCCGGCTGGTGGCGCGAACTGCGGGACAACCCCAAGCGCCTGGCGATCCTGGCGTTGAGCGGCTCATTGATCGCGGGCAACTGGCTGACCTATGTGTGGTCGGTCAACAGCGGGCGCATGCTGGAGGCCAGCCTGGGTTACTACATCAACCCGCTGGTCAACGTACTACTGGGCATGCTGCTCCTCGGCGAACGCCTGCGGCGCCTGCAGTGGGTGGCCGTCGGGCTGGCCGCCGTGGGCGTTGCGCAACAGGTGTGGCAGGTCGGCAGCTTGCCGTGGGTGTCGCTGGTGCTGGCGCTGACCTTTGGTTTCTATGGCTTGATCCGCAAGCAAGCGCCGGTCAAGGCGCTACCCGGGTTGGTGGTGGAAACCTGGATGCTGGTGCCGATTGCCCTGGCGTGGCTGCTGCTCAACCCCACAGCCCATAGCGCCAACCTGGCATTCTGGAGTACTTCCGAGGCCTGGTGGCTGGTGGCCGCAGGCCCGGTGACATTGATTCCCCTGGTCTGCTTCAACGCTGCGGCACGGCATCTGCCCTACACCACCCTGGGCTTTTTGCAGTACCTGGCGCCGACCCTGGTGCTGCTGCAAGCGGTGCTGTTGTTCGACGAACACATGAGCCCCGCCAGCCTGGTGGCGTTCGTGTTTATCTGGGCCGGGCTGGCGGTGTATAGCGTTGATGCATGGCTGAGCCTGCGCAAACGCTGATCAAATAACGTACAAAACCCTGTAGACCACGGCCGGCGTGGCTTACAGGGTTTCACCCCAAGGTTATCCACAACCTGATCCCCGGCGTTTGTGCACAAGCCGTTGAAATTGCTCGTTTTTTGCTCAATACACTACACGCCGCGGCCGGCGTGGCCTGGCGCCGGGTCTCTACAGCTTATCCACAGGCCCATGCAAGATTTAGATGAACAACCCTGTGGACGGTTATTCCTCGCTGCGCAGTTGCAGTTCCACCATCAAATCATCGGCCAGGGTTTCCAGGGCGGCTTGCAGCGTGTCCAGTGCCAGGCTGGACGGCACCGCCAACGCGGCCTCGGCGTGAAACAACGGGTCACTGCTCATGGGCGCCGGACGCACGTCGGTGCTCAGGCGTTCCAGGTTGACCCCTTGCTTGCTCAACAGCGCGGTGATCTCGCGCACGATCCCCGGCCGGTCATTGCCCACCAGGGTCATCAGGATCGGTTTGCTCGCCGAGGCTTGCGCGCCGCTGCTCTCGCCCACCAGCACGCGGATGCCATGGGTGGACAGGTCCTCCAGGGCGCTGACCAACTCACTGCGGTTTTCCATCGGCACACTGACCCGCAGGATCCCGGCAAATTGCCCGGCCATATGGGCCATGCGACTTTCCAGCCAGTTGCCGCCGCGCTCGGCAATGCAGTGGGCAACACGTTCGACCACGCCGGGTTTGTCGGCGGCGATCACGGTGAGTACGAGATGGTCCATGGCAACAGCCCTCTTGTTGTGGATTAGCCAGTATAGGCAGATACGGGTATCGGTTGGCTCATGTGGCAGTTGGCTTGCCGGCGATGCGGGTGCTGCGGTGTAGAGGCCATCGCAGGCAAGCCAGCTCCCACATTGATCGCATGGCGGTGAGGAAAAACAAATCGTGTACCATTTTTATATTTATCTGGAACAATCCATTGGTTTTTTGAGAACATCCCATACCCCGCTGTGACCGTACAACCAAAGTGGGTCGCTAAACGACGTATTTAGTCTAATTTTCACAACCGCAACTCATCATGTAGTATGCCTCGGCGCGCACTACATAACGTTAGGTCGATGTCTGCCCAGGCGCCGTCGTAACCCCGAACACCCCGTCAGCAAGCCTTGCGCCGTTGATTGGAACCACCCAGCCGCCGTGATGGCATGTACTGGTGCCGGGTTTGTGGTTTAAATGGCCAGAGGCTTCATTGGTAAATTGAAAAGCTGAAAAGCGAATTAGCTCCGCAGAGTGAGGCAAGCAATGACTGAACACGTTCAAGTCGGTGGCCTGCAGGTCGCCAAAGTCCTGTTCGACTTCGTGAACAACGAAGCCATTCCCGGTACCGGCCTGACCGCCGACCAGTTCTGGGCCGGTGCCGACAAGGTCATCCACGACCTGGCACCGAAGAACAAAGCCCTACTCGCCAAACGCGACGATTTCCAAGCGCGAATCGATACCTGGCACCAGACCCATGCCGGCCAGGCCCACGACGCGGTGGCCTACAAAGCCTTCCTGCAAGATATCGGCTACCTGCTGCCAGAAGCGGCGGATTTCCAGGCGACCACCCAAAACGTCGATGACGAAATCGCCCGCATGGCCGGCCCGCAGTTGGTGGTGCCGGTGATGAATGCGCGGTTCGCCCTCAACGCCTCCAACGCGCGCTGGGGCTCGCTGTACGACGCACTGTATGGCACTGACGCCATCAGCGAAGCCAACGGCGCCGAGAAAGGCCAGGGCTACAACAAGGTGCGTGGCGACAAAGTCATCGCCTTCGCCCGTGCCTTCCTCGACGAAGCCGCACCGCTGACCGCCGGCAGCCACGTTGACTCCACCGGCTACAAGATCGTCGACGGCAAGCTGGTGGTCAGCCTCAAGGGCGGCAGCAACAGCGGCCTGCGCAGCGACGCCCAGTTGATCGGCTACCAGGGCGACGCCGCCCAGCCCATCGCACTCTTGTTGAAGCACAACGGCCTGCATTTCGAAATCCAGGTTGACGCCAGCACCCCGGTCGGCCAGACCGACGCCGCCGGCGTCAAAGACATCCTGATGGAAGCCGCGCTGACCACCATCATGGACTGCGAAGACTCCGTTGCCGCCGTCGATGCCGATGACAAAGTGGTGATCTACCGCAACTGGCTCGGCCTGATGAAGGGCGACCTGGCCGAAGAAGTGGCCAAGGGCGGCAAGACCTTCACCCGCACCATGAACGCCGACCGCACCTACACCGGTGTCGATGGTAATGCCGTGACCTTGCATGGTCGTTCGCTGTTGTTCGTGCGCAACGTTGGCCACCTGATGACCATCGACGCGATCCTCGACGCCCAGGGCAATGAAGTGCCCGAAGGCATCCTCGATGGCTTGATCACCAGCCTGGCGGCGATCCACAGCCTCAATGGCAACAACAGCCGCAAGAACAGCCGCACAGGCTCCGTGTACATCGTTAAACCGAAAATGCACGGCCCGGAAGAAGCGGCGTTCACCAACGAGCTGTTCGGCCGCATCGAAGACGTACTGAACCTGCCGCGCAACACCCTCAAGGTCGGGATCATGGACGAGGAACGCCGTACCACGGTCAACCTCAAGGCCTGCATCAAGGCGGCCAGCGAGCGCGTGGTGTTTATCAACACCGGCTTCCTCGACCGTACCGGCGACGAAATCCACACCTCCATGGAAGCGGGCGCGATGGTGCGCAAAGCTGCCATGAAGGCCGAAAAATGGATCGGCGCCTACGAGAACTGGAACGTCGATATCGGCCTGAGCACCGGCCTGCAAGGCCGTGCGCAGATCGGTAAAGGCATGTGGGCCATGCCCGACCTGATGGCGGCCATGCTCGAGCAGAAAATCGCGCACCCGCTGGCCGGTGCCAACACCGCTTGGGTGCCGTCGCCGACCGCCGCAGCATTGCACGCGCTGCATTACCACAAGGTCGATGTATTCGCCCGCCAGGCTGAACTGGCCAAGCGCGAACGCGCGTCGGTGGACGACATCCTGACCATCCCCCTGGCGCAGAATACCGACTGGTCCGAGGAAGAAATCCGCAACGAACTGGACAACAACGCCCAGGGCATCCTCGGCTATGTGGTGCGCTGGATCGACCAGGGCGTGGGTTGCTCGAAAGTACCAGACATCAACGATGTGGGCCTGATGGAAGACCGCGCCACCCTGCGTATTTCCAGCCAGCACATTGCCAACTGGCTGCGCCATGGCGTGGTCAGCGAAGCCCAGGTCATGGAAAGCCTCAAGCGCATGGCGCCGGTGGTGGATCGGCAGAATGCCGGTGATGCGCTGTACCGCCCGCTGGCACCGGATTTCGACAGCAATATCGCGTTCCAGGCCGCGGTGGAGTTGGTGATTGAAGGGACCAAGCAGCCCAATGGTTATACCGAGCCGGTGTTGCATCGTCGGCGTAGGGAGTTCAAGGCCAAGAATGGTTTGTAACTGGTCATTGAAATGAAAAAGCCCCGGTCCTATGACCGGGGCTTTTTTATGTTGCAAGGCTTAACCTGAAACCACAATCAGGTAACTACCCGACAGCTCCAACTTACTGCCTTGCCCTGAGCCCGTTCCGTCAACCTTCAAGCCGATCAACTGACCGGTATGGTTATTACCGACGACTTTCACAACGATGGTGCCTGCAACTGGATGAGTGAATGTGCTTCCGGTTGCATCTAAATATTCAATTCCAAACTGAGTATGCGTCAGGGTATGAGTCCCGTTCTTCAGGTCCTGGCCGTAATTAATTGTCAGGTGGGTAGTAATATCTGTGTCCATTCTGACCTGGGAAGGGATACCAAAAAACTGATTCGGAGAAAATACCTCCTGCTGACCATTGATAGAGGCGTGAATATTAGCGCTGTGTTGCGGGTTGTTTTTTTCAGTACTCATAATGAACTCCTGTTCGCGTCATTTAGAGGCGCTGATCCCAAACCAGCTCCCTCCCAACGATTAAACAAGCGCCACTCAAACCGCCGATACTGTGAAATCTGACAGTACTGACCAACGGTAAAAACACCCCCTACTGCGCCATCCCCAGCTCGCGTTTGACCATCTTCGCCAACTTCACGCTATCAATCGGCTTGAGCAAAAAGTCCACCACGCTCAGGTGCATCGCGTCGATCACGTCCGGTGCCTCGGCATCCCCCGACATGATGATGATCGGCAACGCAGCCCGGGTGGACTCGCGTACTTTGCGGATCAGTTCCAGGCCGTTGCTGGGCGCCATGCGCAAATCGGTGATCAACAAACCAATGGATGTGCTGGCATTCAAGAGTTCCCAGGCCGCCTCGCCGCTGTCTGCCGTCATGCAGCGAATGCCATCCAGCCCAAGAATCTCCGCCAACAGTTCACGGGCATCTTTATCGTCATCAACGATCAGTACCCGCTGCGGCGGTAGATCAGGCTCCAGCATCACGGCGCTTAACGCCTCGCGCTCGGCATCGCTCAAAATATCTTGGTCGGGCATATATTTCTCAGCAGTTGCACTCAATCTCCCAGCACAGAAGTCAGACATCACCGGAAGGGCGAACAATGTGCACTTCGTCGGATAGTTTTCCTAGTGGGCGTTCTACGGGGTCTGGACGATATTCATGTAAGGTTTTTCCCTAGTCATTGAAGGCCGGATAGCTACCTAGACTTACGTCCAATGGGCACCCGCCGCGTGGGGGTCGACCATGAGGGACGATAACGACAAAAAAACTGCGGTCATGGTTATGAGTAAAGCTGATGCTTTCACCCAGGCAGGGAAAACTGCGGTATTGCAGAACATTCACGGCACCCTGCAATTCCTGCAACGCTTCCCTCCGTTCAATCAGATGGAAAACGCCCACCTGGCGTTTCTGGTGGAGCAGTGCCAGTTGCGCTTCTACGGCCCCGGCGAGAGCATTCTCAAACCGTCGGCAGGCCCTGTGGAGCACTTCTACATCGTCAAACAGGGGCGGGTGATCGGCGAGCGGCCGGATTCGGCGCAAACCACCTTCGAAATCACCACCGGCGAATGCTTCCCCCTGGCCGCGCTACTGGGGGAACGGGCGACGCGAACTGAGCACAAGGCCGCCGAAGACACGTTCTGCCTGCAATTGAACAAGCCGGCGTTTATCAAGTTGTTTGCCCTGTCCGGACCGTTTCGCGACTTTGCCTTGCGTGGGGTCAGCAGCCTGTTGGACCAGGTCAACCAGCAAGTCCAGCAAAAGGCCGTGGAAACCCTCGGCACCCAGTATTCGTTGAACACCCGCCTGGGCGAGTTGGCCATGCGTCACCCCGTGACCTGCAGACCGCGGACGCCGCTGCGTGAGGCGGTCACACTGATGCATGAGCAGCAGGTCGGCAGCATTGTGGTGGTCGATGAACACAAGGCGCCCCTGGGGATTTTCACCCTGCGTGACCTGCGCCATGTCGTGGCCGAAGGCACCAGCGATTTCACCCAGGCCATCGAACAGCATATGACCCAGGCGCCCTTCTTCCTCAGCCCGGATCACAGCGCCTTCGACGCGGCGATTGCCATGACCGAACGGCATATCGCCCATGTGTGCCTGGTCAAGGACCGGCGCCTGTGTGGAGTGGTGTCCGAGCGCGATCTGTTTTCCCTGCAACGGGTTGACCTGGTCCACCTGGCACGCACCATCCGCAATGCACCACGGGTGGAAAACCTGGTGGCGATCCGTGGCGAGATCAGCCAATTGGTGGAGCGCATGCTGGCCCACGGCGCGTCCTCGACCCAGATCACCCATATCATCACCCTGCTCAACGATCACACGGTATGCCGGGTCATCGAGCTGAGCATCGCAGACAAGGGCGACCCCGGCGTGCCATTCAGTTGGCTGTGTTTTGGCAGCGAAGGCCGCCGTGAGCAGACGCTGCACACCGACCAGGACAACGGCATCCTGTTCGATGCCCGCGATGCCGCCCACGCCGCCGAGATTCGTGGCCTGCTGTTGCCCCTGGCGCAGCAAATCAATCAAAGCCTGGCGCTGTGCGGTTTCACCCTGTGCAAGGGCAATATCATGGCCGGCAACCCCGAGCTGTGCCTGTCCCGTGCCGAATGGGCCCGGCGCTTTGCCGCATTTATCCGCGAAGCGACGCCAGAGAACCTGCTCAAGTCCAGCATCTACTTCGACCTGCGGGTGGTGTGGGGCGATGAGCAAGGCTGCGAGCAACTGCGCCAGGGCATGCTTGAGCAAGTGGCGGACAATCGCCTGTTCCAACGGATGATGGCCGAGAACGCCTTGCGCCAGCGCCCGCCGGTGGGGCGTTTCCGTGACTTCGTGCTGACGCGCAAAGGCTCGGACAAGGCCACCCTCGACCTCAAGGTGCAGGGCCTCACGCCCTTCGTCGACGGTGCCCGCCTGCTGGCCCTGGCCAATGGCATCGCCACCAACAACACCCTGGAGCGCTTGCGTCAGCTGGTGGATAAAGAGGTGATCGAACGCCTGGACGGCGCGGCCTATGAAGAGGCCTACCACTTTATCCAGCAAACCCGTATGCAGCAGCACCAGTTGCAAACCCGCGAGAACCAGCCCTACTCCAACCGGGTCGACCCCGACAGCCTCAACCACCTGGACCGGCGCATCCTGCGTGAGTCCCTGCGCCAGGCCCAACGCCTGCAAAGCAGCCTGGCCCTGAGGTATCAGCTGTGAGCCTGTTCAGTTGGCTGCGCCCTGCCCGGCCAGGCCTGAATGCCCAGCAACAGGCGCGCCTGCAACAACTGGCTGCCCCCAAGGCACTCGGCGAACACAGTCTGCGCGAGCAGCGCTGGGTGGTACTGGACCTGGAAACCAGCGGCCTGAACCTCAATCGCGACCAGGTGCTGTCGATTGGCGCGGTGGTGATCGAAGACGGCGCGGTCGACTTTTCCCAGCAGTTCGAACGTACCCTGCAACGGGCCGACAACAAAATCAGCCCCAGCGTGCTGATCCATGGCCTGGGCCCCAGTGCGATCGCTGCCGGATGCGATCCAGCCGAGGCGTTACTGGACTTCATGGACTTTGTCGGCGACAGCCCGCTGCTGGCGTTCCACGCACCATTCGACCAGCACATGCTTGGCCGAGCGCTCAAGGACAGCCTGGGTTATCGCCTGACCCATCCGTTCCTCGACGTGGCAGACCTGGCGCCCATGCTGTGCCCCCAGGCGCATATCCGCGAAGCCGGCCTGGATGACTGGATTGCCCATTTCAACCTGCAAGTGGGCGAACGCCATCACGCCAGCGCCGATGCCCTGGCCACCGCAGAGTTGATGTTGATTCTATTCAGCCGTGCCCGCCAGCAAGGGCTGGACAGCCCTGCCGCGTTGCAACAACGCCTGAGCCAGTGGAAACGTCGCAAACAAGCCCCTTCCTTCTAACGGCTGCCGCTCAGTTAAGAGAGGCAATCGGTAACCTGTGGCGAGGGAGCTTGCTCCCGTTGGGGCGCGAAGCGGCCCTGAAACGGGAGCAAGCCCCCTCAGCAACATCCGTCCCGCCCGACCAACGCCAATTGCACCCATCCGCCACCTCTGCCACAATCGCGAATAATTCTCGTTAGTTTAAACATCTCGATTGGTGATGCCTTGTCGTCAGCCCAAAGTCCCCACAGTGAGCTTGTTGGCACGTTGTACCGTGACCATCGCGGCTGGCTGCTGGCGTGGCTGCGGCGCAACGTGGCCTGCCCCAGTCGTGCCGAGGACCTGAGCCAGGACACCTTCATGCGCCTGCTGGGCCGTGAAGAACTGCGTGAACCCCGCGAACCCCGGGCGTTTCTGGTGGCTGTCGCAAAGGGCCTGTTGTTCGACTACTTTCGCCGCGCCGCGCTGGAACAGGCCTACCTCACCGAACTGATGCTGATCCCGGAAAGCGAACAGCCTTCCCCGGAAGAACAGCACCTGATCCTCGAAGACCTCAAAGCCATCGACCGCCTGCTTGGCAAGCTGTCCAGCAAGGCCCGCGCCGCGTTCCTCTATAACCGCCTGGACGGCCTGGGCCATGCCGAGATCGCCCAGCGCCTCGGCGTGTCGGTGCCCCGGGTACGGCAATATCTGGCTCAGGGGATCCGCCAGTGCTACATCGCCCTGTATGGCCAGCCGTTGTGAGCCAGGTCAGTTCCAGACCGGTCAGCGCACGGGTGCTGGATGCGGCGATTGCCTGGCAACTGTCCCTGGACTCCGGGGACAGCAGCGCCGTGGAGCATGAAGCATTCAACAAATGGCTGGCCAGCAGCGAAGAACACGCCCGCGCCTGGCGCCAACTGGGCATGCTCGACCAGCGCTTCAGCGTGGCCAGCGGCCCGGCACGGGCGGCGCTGCTGCAATCGCGCGAAGGCATTCGGCAACGGGTGCGCAAGCTCGGCAGCGGCCTGGCCAGTGTGGTGCTGGTCTGCGGCCTGGCGGTGTTCGCCGGCCAGCGCTACGTGCCGATCAACTACTGGCTGGCCGACCAACGCACCGCCACCGGTGAACAGCGCACGCTGAAACTGGCAGATGGCACCCTGATCAACCTCAACACCCACAGCGCCATTGACGTGCGTTTTGACGAAAAGCGCCGAGTAATCGTGCTGCAGGAAGGTGAGATCTTCGTCGAAACCGGGCACAACGATGGGCGCCCCTTTGTTGTCGAAACCCGCGACGGCAGCCTGCGCGCCCTGGGTACGCGGTTTATCGTCAAGCGCGAGGACGACGGCACGCGGCTCAGCGTGTTGCAGTCGGCGGTTGCGGCGCAGCCCGAGGCGTTGCACCAGGAGCAGGTGTTCAAGGAAGGCCAGCAAGTGCTGATGCGCCGTAACAGCCTCGGCCCGTCGCTGGCCGTAACCCCCGGCACCGACGCCTGGACCCGCGGCATGCTGGTGGTGGACAACGCGCGGCTGGGGGATGTGGTCGAGGAACTGGCGCGCTACCGCACCGGCTACCTGGGTGTGGATAAAAACGTCGCCGACCTGCGCATCACCGGCAGCTTCCCGCTGCACGACACCACGCTGGCGCTTAACGCGCTGCTGCCGACCCTGCCGGTGCAGATCGAGCAACATACGCCGTGGTGGATTAACGTGGCCGCCAGGCCCGTGCCAGACGGTTCCGTTAGCAATAATTGAATAAAGGCAATGTCGAAAACAAAGCCCTCTGCGCCCCCGCTACCGAGGCGCTGGTCGCTGAATGCCGACTGCGCTGCGGGGTGGCCGGTGCACTCAACCTCAATCGCTTCGCCGACTGC
The DNA here is from genome assembly GCF_016405645.1 of Pseudomonas sp. MF5691. NCBI lineage: Bacteria > Pseudomonadati > Pseudomonadota > Gammaproteobacteria > Pseudomonadales > Pseudomonadaceae > Pseudomonas > Pseudomonas sp. MF5691. The sequence continues at coordinate 4,070 of NZ_JAEKDC010000016.1, read as the reverse complement.
AAAAGCTACGAAGAGCGCGTGAGCATTCACAGATTTATTTTCACTTGGCCCTATCACTTTTTGATTCTCGTCCGGCACCTAGGCAATTGAGAAATATTTCCATTCCGGAGCCGCCCTATGTCCCGCACATTAGACACCTTGTTGCGCCCCAGCCTGCTAGCCGTGGCCATCGCCCTCAGCGCCCCGCTGACCAGCACCTCGCTGTTCGCCGCCGAACAGGCGTCCAGTGTGCGCGCCTACAACCTGCCGGCTGCGCCATTGGCCAGCACCCTGAACCAGATCGCCAGCCAGGCTGGCCTCCCCCTGACCCTCAGCCCAGCACTGGCCGCCGGCAAGACCTCGGCCCCGGTCAAGGGCCAGTTCGATGCACCGGGCGCACTGCGCGAGGCCCTGCGTGGGACGGGGTTGCAGTTGGAGCAGAGCAGCGCAGGCACCTACACCCTGGTGGCAATTCCAGAGGGTGTGGTGTCGCTGCCGGAGACCAATATCACCGGGCAGGGGAATTACGAGAGCGCGTGGGGGCCGGTGGAGGGTTATGTTGCTACGCGGACGGCGGCGGGGAGCAAGACTGATACGGCCCTGGTAGAAGCACCCCGCTCGATTTCCGTGGCCACCCGCCAGCAAATGCTGGACCGCAACGTTCAGAACCTGGATGACGCGGTCAAATACATGCCGGGAATCGTGTCCGCCAGCTACGGCAGTGATACCCGCTACGACTGGATGCGTGTGCGTGGCTTCGAACCCACCCATTTCCTCGATGGCCTGCCATTGCCTCGCGGTGTGTACGCCAACCCGAAAGCGGAAACCTGGAACCTTGATCGTCTCGCCCTACTGCGCGGCCCGGCCTCGTCGGTCTACGGCCAGACCCCGCCAGGCGGTCTGCTGGATATGGTCAGCCGGCGCCCCAGCGCGGAATCGAGCAATGCCATCCAGGTGCAATACGGCAGCGACAACTATCGCCAGATCAACTTCGCCAGCACCGGCAAGATTGACGATGAAGGTCAGTTTCTTTATGGCCTAAGCGGCGTGGTGCGCGATGCCGGCACCCAGGTCGATCACATCGACAACAAGCGCTACAACATTGCGCCCAGCCTGACCTGGAACATTGATCCCGATACCAAGCTGACCGTGCTCTCGCAGTTCACTCGCGACGATACCGGCGCCACCAGCCAGTTCCTGCCGATCGTGGGCACCAAGATCAAATCACCGCTGGGTGAGGTCTCGCACCATAAGAACCTGGGTGACCCGGACTACGAGTTCTACGACCGTACCTATTACGCATTGGGCTATGCCTTTGAACATCGTTTCAACGATACCTGGCAGTTCAAGCAAAACCTGCGTTACACCAAGTCGGAGTTGTCGTTTCAGCAGTTGACTGTCGGTGCCTATGGTTATGCTCCGGTTGATTCTGCGGGAAACATGAACCGCATCTCGACCAACGTCGACGAGAACATCGGTCAGTTCGCGGTGGACAACAATTTCCAGGCTGACTTTGCTACTGGTGATATCACCCACACCCTGCTGCTGGGACTGGACCACCAACGCACCGACACCTCGTACCTGTCGATTTACGGTGACGGCGGGAGGGTCAACCTCTTCAACCCGGCCAACACTAAGCCAGTAGAGCGTCCTTTGCGCTCAGCGGCCTATTACGACTACAACCAGAAAACTGTGCAGACCGGCCTCTACGCTCAGGACCAGATGGCCCTCGACAAGTGGCGCCTGACTCTCGGCGGCCGTGAAGACTGGGTTCATCAGGGCACCACGTACCTCAACAAGCAAGACGCTACCAACACTGACCGCAGCAAGAACTTCAGTGGCAACGCCGCACTGAGTTATGTATTCGATTCGGGCTTTGTCCCCTACCTGTCCTACGCCGAATCGTTCCAACCCGCGAGCAACGCCAGCGCAGACCCGGTCAAGTCGTACAAGCCCACCGAAGGCAAGCAATGGGAGTTAGGGGTCAAGTACCAGCCGCCCGGCAGCAACACTCTGCTCAGCGCCGCGGTTTACGACTTGACCCAGAAAAACGTGCTGGTGACTAGAACCGGCTCAGGCGGCCAGTCGATCACCGACCAGGCCGGCGAAGTCAAGGTCAAGGGCCTGGAACTGGAAGCGGTGTCTGACGTGACCGAGAACCTCAAGGTCATCGCCGCCTACACCCTGGCCAAATCCGAGGTGCAAACAGGCATCTACAAAGGCAACCGCCTGCAACTGATACCCAACCAGCAAGCCTCCCTGTGGACCGACTACACCTGGCACGACGGTGTGCTCGACGGTTTCGGTATCGGCTTTGGGGCCCGCTACACCGGCAACACCTACGGCGACCAAGGCAATACCTGGCTAGGCAAGGCTGATGCCTACACCGTATTCGACGGTGCGGTGCATTACGACCTAGGCCGCCTGGACAACAGCCTCAAAGGTGCCTCGGTAAAACTGAACGCCACCAACCTGTTCGACAAGCAGTACATCTCCACCTGTGATGCCTCCTACTGCTACTACGGTGATCAGCGCAGCGTCGTCGCCAGTGCCACTTACCAGTGGTAATCGGCTGAGTTAACAACCAGGCCGCCCCGTGGGCGGCTTTGGTGTGTCTGAAGGCTAGAAAATGAAAAGCACAACCATCCGCCGCTGGTCCTTCATCCACACCTGGACCAGCCTGATCTGCACAGTGTTCCTGTTGATGCTGGCGCTGACCGGCTTGCCGTTGATCTTTCACCACGAGATCGATCACCTGCTGGGCAACGAACCCGAGCTCAAGCAGATGCCGGCCGATACTCCGCAGCTCAACCTTGAGCAACTGGTGGCCAAGGCCCAGGCCCATCGCCCGGGCGAAGCCATGCAGTACCTGGCCTGGGATGAGGACGACAAGAACGGGGTGGTTGCGATCATGGCGGCCACCGCCGGCACCGAGCCCAATTCGTCCCACACCTTTATGCTCGATGCGCGCACCGGGGAAAGCGTGGAGATGCCGTCGGCCAATGGCGGCTTGACGATGTTCCTGCTGCGCCTGCATGTGGATATGTTCGCCGGCCTGCCGGGCAAGTTGCTGCTGGCTTTTATGGGCGTGCTGTTTGTGCTGGCGATTGTTTCCGGCACGGTGTTGTACCTGCCCTTTATGCGGCGCTTGAAGTTCGCCACGGTGCGCCAGGACAAGTCCACACGCCTGCGCTGGCTGGACCTGCATAACCTGATCGGCGTTGTCACCCTGACCTGGGCCCTGGTGGTGGGCGTCACCGGGGTGATCAGCGCCAGTGCCGACTTGATCATCGCCGCATGGCGCAGTGACAGCCTCACCGCGATGATCGAGCCCTATAAGAACGCGCCACCGCTGACCTCGCGTGCGCCGGCCACCGACCTGCTGAAGATTGCTGAGCAGGCCGCGCCGGGCATGACCCCAGACTTTATTGCGTTCCCCGGTACGCGCTTTTCCAGCGAGCACCATTACGCAGTGTTTATGAAAGGCAGCACGCACCTGACCTCGCACCTGCTGACCCCGGTGCTGATCGACGCCAGCGACCTGAGTATCACCGCCGTGGCCGGGCGGCCGTGGTACATGGACGCCATGGGCATGTCCCAGCCCCTGCACTTTGGCGACTATGGCGGCATGCCGATGAAAATCCTCTGGGCGGTGCTGGATGTGCTGACCATCATCGTGCTGGGCAGCGGCGTATACCTATGGCTGGTGCGGCGCAAGGCGGCCAAGTCATGAGGCCAAGGCAATCGAATTTCTGGAAGGTGTTCGGGGTGCCACTGGGGATCGGGCTGCTCAGTGCTGCCGGACTGTTTGCGGCGTTGCTGGGGGATGGGGGTTGGGATTCCCTGAGCTGGGTTGGGCTGGGGATCCCGTCGGTAATCGGTGTCTGGGGGTTGCTGCGGCGACCGTGAGGACGCCATCACAGGCAAGCCAGCTGCCACAGTTGGCAGTGTTCACACATCAAAATGTGGGAGATTCTATGGTTTTGGGGAAGCCCCCCAAACCGCTTTTGACTGGTATTCGCTCAGGTTTTTCATGAGCGAAAAGGCGATGCGCGCCAGCTTGCGGCCAATGATGACCAGGGCTTGAGTCG
>NZ_JAEKDC010000015.1:0-119765 GCF_016405645.1 Pseudomonas sp. MF5691 | reverse complement strand
TGTACACGTCATCCGGAGCTGTAGTCGAAACAGTACCGCTCGACTGGTTCACACCGATGGTGATGACCTGGTTGTTATCCAGGGTCACGGTCACAGGGCTGGTGATGTTAGTCACCGGCGCGCCGTTCTTATCTACCAAGGTAGCGGTGTAGACGATCTCGCCGCCTTCACCCACAGTTTTAGTAGCAGTCAGTACCACATCAACCTTGTCGATAGTGTCGTTGATCTGCGTCGTCGCCCCACCCGGTGCGATATCAAGCTTCTCGAAACCACCACCCACGATGTCCGGATTGATCGTGACGTTGATCGGACCTGCATCTTTGAATACGTCGTCGCTCGGTGCCTTGGACGTCACCTGGCCTGTCGTCTCGCCCTTGGCGATAGTGATGACGTCACCATTGCTCAAGGTCAGGGTCAGGTCGCTGCCGGCCTTGTTGCTCAAGGTCGCGGTGTAGGTGATGTTGCCACCTTCGTCGGCCTCGCCTGGCGCGGTCAGGGTGACGGTGGTGGTGTCGGTGGTGCCGGGTGTGTCGGTCACGGTGGTGTTGACCGGCGTGGTGCCAGGTACCAGGTTTTCGAAATGCGCGCCGCCGGTCACATTGGTGATAGCGGTGGTGACGGTCTGGTTGCCCTCATACACGTCGTTCGGCGCAACAGTGGTGGCAGTGCCAGCGGATTGGCCGACACCAATGGTGATGGTCTGGCCATTGTCCAGCGTCACGGTCAACGGATTGGTGGTGTTGGTGACCGGGTTACCTGCCTTGTCCACCAGCGACGCGGTGTAGACGATATTACCGCCTTCGCCCACGGTGGTAGTCGCAGTCAGGACCACATCGACCTTGTCGATAGTGTCGTTGATGGTGGTAGTCGCGCCGTCACCGGCCACTTCCAGTTTTTCGAAGTTGCCGCCAGTAGTCTCGACGATCTTTACGGTTTGCGTGCTTTTGTCGACAAACACATCATCGCCTGGAGCATCGACGGTGACGGAGCCGACGGTTTCGCCCGCCTTGATGATGATGGTCGACCCGTTATCCAGCTTCAGCGTAACGTCAGTGTCGGCTTTATTGGAGAGCGTGGCGGTGTAGGTAATCTGCCCGCCTTCGCTGACATCGCCTGGCGCAGTCAGCGTTACGGTGGTGGTGTCGACCGAATCGGTGATGGTGGTGACGGCTGGCGTGGTGTTGGGCACCAGGTTTTCAAAGTTGCCACCGGTCGTGCCGGTGATGGTCGTCGTGACGGTGCTGCCGTTGACGTAGACGTCGTTCGCCGGGGTGTCGACCACCACGGTACCGACGGACTCGCCGGCCTTGATGGTGATCACCGAGCCGTTGGACAAGGTCACGGTCACGGGGGTTTGCGCCGGGTTGGTCAGCGTCGCGGTGTAGGTGATCTGGCCGCCTTCGGTGACGGTGTTAGTGGCGGTGAGGGTCACGCCGGTGTCGTCGACCGAATCGGTAATCGTGGTGACGGCTGGTGTGGTGTTGGGCACCAGGTTTTCGAAGTTGCCACCGGTTGCCCCGGTGATGGTGGTGCTGACCGTGCTGCCATTGTTGTAGACGTCGTTGGCCGGTGTCTCGACCACCACTGTACCGGTGGACTTACCTGCCTCGATGTTGATCACCGAGCCGTTGCTCAAGGTAATGGTGACGGGCGTCTGCGCCGGGTTGGTCAAGGTCGCGGTGTAGGTGATCTGACCGCCTTCGGTCACCGTTTCGCCTGCTGTCAGGGTCACGGTGGTGGTGTCGATGGTGTCGGTGATCTGGGTGACGGCCGGCGTCGGGTCGACGGTCACGATCAGGTTGTTACCGCCGGTGGTGCCAGTGACGGTGACGCTGATCTGGCCTGGGTCGATGTACGGGCTGTCATTAGGCGCCAGGGGCACATTCACGGAGCCAGTCACCTGGCCGGCCGGGATGGTGATCACCGCGCCGTTGGACAGGGTGACGGTCAGGTTGCTGGTAGACGGCTGGGTCACCGTAGCGGTGTAGGTCAGCACGCCGCCGGCTTCGGTGATGGTCGGGGTGGCGCTCAGGGACAGGGTCGACGGCAAAGGCGCTGCCGTGAGCGGGTCGGTCGGCTGCCCGCCGAGTTCGTTGGTCAACGCATTGGTACCGAAACCCAGGCCAGCCGTCGGGAAACCAATGGTCGGATCAACCGAGCCTGCGGTCTCATCGAGCATCACAAAGCTGTGACCGCCCCCCGCAGCGCCGGTGCCAGCAGCTGCCGCGCCTGCGGCGGTGGCTTCCAGCTCGGTGGTCGGGTCAGCGCCGGCGGCGATTGCCTGCTGCAGTTCGGCAACCGACGGTGCAGCCTGTGCGGTGGCTTGTGCCAGGTCCGTGCTGGAGTCGGGCGCGGTGGCGCTCCACTGGGTGTCACGGCCCAGGTCCAGGGTGCGACCATCGGCCAGCTCCAGGCTGACTGCGCCCGACATACCGGTGTCTATCTGGTCGCCGGCAAAAAGGCGATCACCTTCAACAAGCACCCGGCGGGCCCCTTCCGGAGAAATGACGAAAACTTGGCCAACAATGCTTTTGACGATGGCAACAACACTGCTCATTGAAGATTTCTCCGGCGATCCATTCTGTGGGTGTTCCTAGGGCTGAGATCTGATGGGATTCATCAGCCTGGGAGGTGCGTAGTTTATAAAACGAATGACGTCAAATAATTGGCTGTATTTTTTGGCGATTTACTTTATGCCAAACTATTGACCTTCTTGGCGCCATCCTAAACAATCGCCTCGCTAATGTCACATTGATATTCACGCGGCGAACCGTCCTACATGTGTGAACCAGTTCCGCTTTTGAACTTTCCGACGTACGGTCATTACGGTAGCCATTTTCTAACGCAGCACGCCAAGTTGCTGTGACTTGAGACAAGAAGTCCTGGGGATTCTTAAATGCGTTTGCACCTGCTTAAGGCAATACCGTTCGTTCTCGCCGCCAGTTTCGTACAAGCCCAAACCCTGCCCCAGGCCATGCAGCAAGCGCTGGATGTGCACCCTGAGATTCAGGCAGGTGTCAATGCTCGTATCGCGGCTGACTATCAATTGCGTGCGGCCAAGGGCGGTTACCTGCCCCGTGTCGACCTGAACGCCGGTTATGGCCGTGAAGGCACCGACAGCTCGTCCACCCGTGCCCGTGGTGGCCATTGGGACACCCTCAATCGCGGTGAGTCGAGCCTGCGTCTGCAGCAAATGGTTTTTGACGGTTTTGCCACCTCCAGTGAAGTTGGGCGTCAACAAGCCACCGTTAACTCCCGCGCGTTTTCGTTGCTTGGCACTTCCGAGCGCACTGCATTAACGGTAGCCCAGGTTTATCTGGACGTCCTGACCCGTCGTGAATTCGTGCGCCTGGCTGAAGACAACCTGCGTAACCACGAGCGCATTTACGACCAGATCAAGTTGCGCACCCAGCGCGGCGTCGGCAGCGGGGCTGACCTGGACCAGGCCGAAGCCCGTCTGGCCCAGGCCCGCAACAACGTGATCACCGAGCAGACCAACCTGGCCGATGCCCAGACCAACTACCTGAGCGCTGTCGGCCAGGAAGCCGATCAATTGGAGCGTCCGCCCAGCTTCATGGCGATGCTGCCTGCAGACCTGAACGAAGCACGTCGCCAGATGCTGGATAACAGCCCAATCCTGCGCTCGGCCGAATCCGACATCGCCGCCGCCGAAAAACAATACGAAGCCGCCAAGTCTTCCTTCTACCCACGCTTCGACGCCGAGTTGGGCCGCAACGCCGACAACAACATCGACGGCGACGCCAGCCACAACAATGGCTGGGAAGCGATGCTGCGTATGCGCTTCAACCTGTACGCCGGTGGCAGCAACAAAGCCGAGCTGGAGTCCAAGTCCTACCAGTCCAACCAGGCCCTGGATATCCGCAATAACGCCTTGCGCCAGTTGAACGAAGAACTGGGCCTGGCCTGGAACGCCATGAACAACGCCAATGCCCAGGTGCCGATTGCCCAGCAATACGTCGACCACAGCAGCAAAGTACGCGGCGCTTACCAGAAGCAATTCAGCCTGGGCGAGCGGACCCTGCTCGACTTGCTCGACAGTGAAAACGAACTGTTCACCGCTTCGCGTCGTCTGGAAGAGATAAAAAACGTTCAGTTATTTACTCAGTACCGAATCAAGGCGACCATGGGCGAGTTGCTCAAGAGCCAGGGAGTGGTCGCACCGATGGCCTCCGTCGTCCAGAACGATGTGAAGCCGAAAGTTCAACTGCCGGGGATGAATTGAGCTATTCCTTATAGACCCATCCGTTAGTTGAGAGAGCCCGCGTGGAATCAGAAGTTAGTCGAGTCCATCTCAGTCATGATCCACGCACATTGCACGACGACCCGTTACTCGACGGGTTGTTGGCTCTCTGTGCCCTGCACCAGAAGCCTGCCAGTGCGGCAATGCTGACCACCGGTCTGCCATTGCCGTCACAGCAGCTGACCGCCGATTTGCTGGCCCGGGCCGCGGCCCGCGCCGGTTTGCAAGGCCGGCTGCTGCAACGCAAGCTCGATTCGATCCCCGCGATTGCCATGCCGGCGCTGCTGTTGCTCAAGGACGGCCGGAGTGCCGTGCTGCTCGGCTGGCAGGGTGAAGACGAGGCCCAGGTTCTGCTCAGCGAAAGCGATGGCGGTGAAACCATCGTCAAGCGTCAAGCCTTGGCCGATGACTACATCGGCAAAGTGTTTTTTGCCCAGCCCCAGCACAAATTCGATGTCAGCCACGGCACCCTGATCCCTCGGGCCCGTTCGTGGTTTCGCGACACCCTCAAGCGTTCGCGTTGGCTCTACGCCGATGCCATCGCTGCCAGTTTCCTGATCAACCTGATTGCCATGGCCGCGCCGCTGTTCGTGATGAACGTCTACGACCGCGTGGTGCCGAACCAGGCCACCGCCACCCTGTGGGTGCTGGCCACCGGTATTTTCATCGCCTACGTCTTCGACCTGGTCCTCAAGAGCTTGCGCAGTCTGTGCCTGGACCTGGCCGGCAAAAAAACCGACCTGATCATCTCGGCCACGCTGTTCGAGCGGATCGTCGGCATGTCGATGAAGTACCGCCCGGCGCGGGTCGGCAGTTTCGCCCAGAACATCCACGAGTTTCAGAGCCTGCGCGACTTCCTCGCGTCTCTGACCCTCACCAGCCTGATCGACTTGCCGTTCACCCTGCTGATCTTCATGGTGATCGCCATCCTCGGCGGGCACCTGGTGTGGATCCCCATGCTGGCTTTCCCGATTGCCCTGGGCATCGGTTACCTGCTGCAAAAACCGCTGGTGGCCACCATGGAACGCACCATGGCCCTGGCCTCCGAGCGCCAGTCGAGCCTGATCGAAACCCTGGCCGGGCTGGATGCGGTCAAGGTCAACAACGCGGAAAGCGAGCGCCAGTACCAGTGGGAGCAGACCATTGGCACCCTCAGCCGCCTTGAATTGCGGGTGAAAATGCTCTCTGGGCTGTCGATGAACATCACCCTGCTGATCCAGCAACTGGCGGGTGTGATCATGATTGTCTTCGGGGTCTACCAGATCATCGGCGGCAACCTCAGCATGGGCGGCCTGATTGCCTGCTACATGCTCAGTGGCCGCGCCCTCAGCCCCCTGGCGTCGCTGTCGGGCCTGATGACCCGCTACCAGCAGGCCAAAGTCACCATGGTCTCCACCGACCAGATGATGGAACTGCCTCAGGAGCGCAACTTCGAAGAGCGTCCCTTGAGCCGCCGCACCCTGCAAGGGGCCATCGAGTGCCGGGGCCTGAACTTTACCTACCCCAACCAGCAGAACATGGCGCTCAAGAACATCAACCTGGTGATCAAGCCCGGCGAGAAAATTGGCATCATCGGGCGCAGCGGTTCGGGCAAAAGCTCCCTGGCCAAGCTGATCGTCGGCCTCTACCAGCCCGACTCCGGCGCCCTGCTGGTGGACGGGGTGGACATTCGCCAGATCGACGTCAGCGAACTGCGCCACAACGTCGGCTATGTGCCTCAGGACATTCAACTACTGGCCGGCACCCTGCGCGACAATCTGGTCTCCGGCGCCCGCTACGTTGAAGACGAAGTGGTGCTGCAAGCCGCCGAACTGGCCGGCGTCCACGAATTTGCCCGTCTGCACCCGCAAGGCTACGAACTGCAAGTGGGCGAGCGAGGCCAGAACCTCTCTGGCGGTCAGCGACAAAACGTCGCCCTGGCCCGTGCCCTGCTGCTCAACCCGCCTATCCTGCTGCTGGACGAACCGACCAGCGCCATGGACAACACCGGTGAAGAACGCCTTAAACAGCGCCTGCAATCCGTTGTGGAAAACAAGACCGTGGTGCTGGTGACACACCGGGCGTCGCTGTTGTCCCTGGTGGACCGCTTGTTGGTCATCGACCGTGGGCAAATCCTCGCCGATGGTCCGAAAGCCGTAGTGATGGAAGCGTTGAAGAAGGGGCAGATCAGTGTTGCGTAAATTCAAGGACGCAGTCCGTCGTTACTTTATCGGTTCCGATTCGCTGGACGGCCAGCCACTGCCAGAGGTCAAGAAGGCCCTGATCGAAGATGCCCCGCGCGTGGTGCGGCTGACCATCTGGGGGATCATCGGGTTTTTCCTGTGCATGTTGCTGTGGGCCGGCTTTGCCAAGGTCGACGAAGTCACGCGCGGTGATGGCAAGGCCATCCCTTCCTCCAAGCTGCAGAAGATCCAGAACCTGGAAGGCGGCATCGTTGCCGAGCTGTTCGTCAAGGAAGGGCAGATCGTCGAAGCCGGTGCGCCGCTGATTCGCCTGGACGACACACGTTTTGTCTCCAACGCCGGGGAAACCGAGGCCCAGCGCCTGTCCCTACTGTTGCGTATCGAGCGCTTGAGCGCCCAGGTCGAAGACCGGCCGTTGAACATCCCTGAAGATGTGCGGGCCGCTGCGCCCACCCAGGCCATCAACGAGCAGTCGCTGTACGAAAGCCGGCGCCAGCAGTTCAAGGACGAAATCGGCGGCTTGCAGGAACAACTGACCCAGCGCCAGCAAGAAATGCGCGAGTACACCTCCAAACAGAGCCAGTACCGTAACCAGCTGTCGTTGCAGCGCCAGGAAATCAACATGTCCGAACCCCTGGTCGCCCAGGGTGCGGTGTCGCCGGTGGAAGTACTGCGCCTCAAGCGCGCAGAAATGGAAACCCGTGGCCAACTGGACGCCACCACCCTGGCCATCCCCCGTGCCGACTCGGCGATCAAGGAAGTACAGCGCAAGATCGACGAGACTCGCGGTAAGTATCGCAGTGAAGCCCTGACCGAGCTCAACGAAGCCCGCACCGACTTGAACAAGGCCCAGGCCACCGGCAAAGCCCTCGAAGACCGGGTGAGCCGGACCCTGGTCACCTCGCCGGTGCGCGGGATCGTCAAGCAACTGCTGGTCAACACCATCGGTGGGGTGATCCAGCCGGGCAGCGACATGGTAGAAATCGTCCCGTTGGACGACACCCTGCTGGTGGAAGCCAAGATCCGCCCGCAAGACATTGCCTTCCTGCACCCGGGACAAGAGGCTGTGGTCAAGTTCACCGCCTATGACTACACCATCTACGGCGGCCTCAAGGCCAAGCTGGAGCGCATCGGTGCCGACACCATCACCGACGAAGACAAGAAAACCACCTACTACATGATCACCTTGCGCACCGACCGCAGCCACCTGGGTACCGATGAGAAGCCGCTGATCATCATCCCCGGCATGGTCGCTTCGGTCGATATCATTACCGGCAAGAAAACCATCCTCAGCTACCTGCTCAAGCCCATCATCAAGGCCCGGGCGGAGTCGCTGCAGGAGCGTTGATCTTCAGTGTCTGGGCGGGCCTCATCGCGAGCAAGCCCGCTCCCACACTCAACCGCATTCCTATGTTGGAAATCGGTCGAATGTGGGAGCGGGCTTGCTCGCGAAGGGGCCCTCAACTTCACCCCATCCCTCAGCCCTACCGCAAAAAGGCCATATCGTTATTCTCTAACGGTATTTAAAGTCACTCTCCTGACTGCCAGAGAGTGATCTTATATCCGCCACCACAGCCGCCTTGCCCACCGCCTAAAGTTACCTGACGCAGTAGAAACAGTACCGGTAAAGCCTGCTACGATTGCGTGCGCTGTACTCCAAACCCATCACGAGTGCTTGGCATGCAATTACCGGATATGAACCTGCTGGTGGCCCTCGACGCCTTGCTCGACGAGGGCAGCGTGGTGGGTGCCGCGCGGCGGATGAACCTGAGCCCGGCGGCGATGAGCCGCACCCTGACGCGCATTCGCGAAGCGGTGGGCGATCCGATCCTGGTGCGCGCCGGTCGCGGTCTGGTGCCCACGCCCAAGGCCCTGGAGTTGCAAGGCCAGGTGCGCAACGTGGTGGAGCAGGCGGCGTTGTTGTTCCGCTCGGCGGACGAGGTTGACCTGAGCACCTTGCGCCGACGGTTCAGCGTGCGCGCCAATGACTTTTTTGTCGGCGTATACGGCGGTCGTTTATTCGACACCATGGAGCGGGTGGCGCCCCATTGCGAGCTGCGCTTTGTCCCGGAAGGCGACAGCGATGACGAAGCCTTGCGCGAAGGGCGCCTGGACCTGCGCGTCGGTAACACCATGCCGATTACCCCGGAAGTGAAGGTGCAGAACCTGTTCTCCACCACCTTCGTCGGCCTGGCCCGCGAAGGCCACCCGTTGTTCGATGAAGAAATCACCGCTGCGCGCTTTGCCAGCTATTCCCATATCAGCATCTCGCGTCGCGGTATCGCCCGAGGGCCGATCGACACCGCCCTCAGCGCCCAGGGCCTGGAACGCCGGGTGGCGATGATCGCGCCGGGGTTTCACGGTGCGATGTTTATGCTGCCTGACTCCGACCTGATCCTGCCCGTGCCCAAGGAAGCGCTCTACAGCGCCAATCGCCTGAAACTGCCACTGCGCGCATTTACCCTGCCGATCTCCCTGCCGACCCTGGTCCTGACCCAGGCCTGGCACCCGCGCTTCGACAAAGACCCGGCGCACAAATGGCTGCGTGAAACCATGCGCGAAAGCTGCGCCGCGACCTGGCGCGAAGCCCAACCCACCTGACGACCACGATCAAAATGTGTGGAGCTAGCCTGGCTTGTGTGGGAGCTGGCTTGCCTGCGATAGCGGTGTGTCAGTGACAGATGCCTTAGCTGACACATCGCTACCGCAGGTAAGCCACCTCCCACATTCAATCATTGCGTCTGGTGCAGTTATAACCTTCCGATAAGTCAGTTTTCGTCATGTCTAAGCCTTATTAAACTGCTCGGGTATTCTATTGCCGAGTTGTACTTTCATGACGTCCCTCGCTGCCCCCGCGCCCTTGGCCACCGCCAAACCCGCCGCCGTCAGCCCCCCTGTGTTCGGCCCACGGATCATCATCGGCCTGGTCGGCGTGCTGCTGGCGGTGCTGGTCTCGGGCCTGAACGAAATGGTGACCAAGGTCGCCCTCGCCGATATTCGCGGTGCGCTGTACATCGGGTTTGACGAAGGCACCTGGCTGGTCGCGGCCTACACCGCCACCTCCGTCTCGGCCATGGCCTTTGCCCCATGGTGTTCGGTGACGTTTTCGCTGCGCCGTTTCACCCTGTGGGCCATCGGCCTGTTTACCCTGCTGGGGGTGCTTTGCCCGCTGGCGCCGAACTACGAAAGCCTGCTGGTGCTGCGCACCCTGCAAGGCCTGGCCGGCGGCGCGTTGCCGCCGATGCTGATGACCGTGGCCCTGCGGTTTTTACCGGCCAACGTCAAACTCTACGGCCTGGCCGGCTACGCCCTGACCGCCACCTTCGGCCCCAGCCTCGGCACGCCGTTGGCAGCACTCTGGACCGAATACGTCGGCTGGCAGTGGGCGTTCTGGCAGATCGTCGCGCCGTGCCTGCTGGCCATGGCCGCCGTGGCCTATGGCTTGCCCCAGGACCCGTTGCGCCTGGAGCGCCTCAAGCAGTTCAACTGGCGCGGCCTGCTGCTGGGCTTCCCGGCGATCTGCATGCTGGTGATCGGCATCTTGCAGGGCAACCGCCTGGACTGGTTCGAGTCGCCGCTGATCACCACGCTGCTGATAGGCGGGGTGCTGTTGTTGGTGCTGTTCATGCTCAATGAATGGTCACACCCGATGCCGTTCTTCAAGTTGCAGATGCTTGGCCTGCGCAACCTGGCCTTCGCCCTGATCGTGCTGGCCGGGGTGCTGGTGGTGTTGCAGGCGGTGATCATCCTGCCGTCCAGCTACCTGGCGCAGGTGCAGGGCTACCGGCCGCTGCAAACCGCGCCGGTGATGCTGATCATGGCCCTGCCGCAGCTGATCGCGCTGCCCCTGGTGGCCGCCCTGTGCAACCTGCGCTGGGTCGACTGCCGCTGGGTGCTGGGGATTGGCCTGGGCATGCTGACCCTGTCGTGCATCGGCGGGGCGCAACTGACCTCGGCGTGGATTCGTGACGAGTTCTACGTGCTGCAACTGCTGCAAATCTTCGGGCAGCCGATGGCGGTGTTGCCGCTGTTGATGCTGTCCACCGGCAGCATCGTGCCCGCCGACGGGCCGTTTGCCTCGGCCTGGTTCAACACGGTCAAGGGCCTGGCGGCGGTGGTCGCCACCGGGGTGATCGAGGTGCTGACCACCCACCGCCTGCATTTCCACTCGACCATGCTGGTGGACGCCCTGGGCAACTCGCCCCTGGCCGACAGCGACGCCACGGGCCTGGCCCACCGGCTGCACCAGCAGGCCGTAGTGCTGACTTCTTCGGATCTTTATTACGTCATGGCCGGTGTCGCGGTGGCGTTGATCCTCCTGATTTTCTGGATGCCGACGCGGATTTTTCCGCCGCGCGCACCCGCTTGATTGCTGACGCAGACCAAGGATTTTTATGAAACGCAAAGACCAGATTGCCGTGACTGTTATCAGCCTATTCGCCGTGGGCGTGCTGGTGTACCTGCTGGCGCCGGGTGTGTTTGGCAGTAAGCGCCAGACCACCAACGACGCCTTCGTCGCCGCCGACTACACCCTGGTGGCGCCACGGGTCGCCGGGTTTATCAAAGAGGTGTTGGTGGAAGACAACCAACAGGTCAAGGCCGGGCAGTTGCTGGCGCTGATCGACGACCGTGACTTGCGCGCCGCCGCCCAGGCCGCCGATGCCGAGACCCTGATGGCCCAGGCCCAGCTGAAAAACGCGGTGGCCACCCTTGAGCGGCAGAGCTCGGTGATCGCCCAGGCCCAGGCCACGGTGGCCGCCGATCGCGCCGAGGTGGCCTTTGCCGAGCACGAATTGAACCGCTACAACCACCTCGCCGGTGTCGGTGCCGGTACGGTGCAGAACGCCCAGCAAGCCAGGACCCGCATCGACCAGGCCACCGCACGCCTGGCCAACGCCACGGCGGTGTTGGCTGCCGAACGCAAGCAGGTGGAGATTCTCAGCGCCCAGCGCGATGCCGCCGAAGGCGGCTTGAAACGCGCCCAGGCGGCGCTGGAAATGGCCAGCTATCAACTGTCGTACACGCGCATCGTCGCGCCGGTGGATGGCATGGTCGGTGAGCGGGCGGTACGGGTCGGCGCCTTTGTCACCCCGGGCAGCAAGATCCTCGCCGTGGTGCCGTTGGCCGACGCCTATGTGGTGGCCAATTTCCAGGAAAACCAACTGTCCCATATGCACGCCGGCCAGGCGGTTGAAGTGCGGGTCGACAGCCTCGACGGTGAAGTCCTCAACGGCCACCTGGAAAGCCTGGCGCCGGCCACGGGCGTGACCTTCGCCTCGGTCAAACCAGACAACGCCACCGGCAACTTCACCAAGGTGGTGCAGCGCATCCCGGTGAAAATCATCCTGGAGCCGGGTCAGGCACAGGTCCATCGCCTGCGGGTCGGGATGTCGGTGGAGGCCAGCGTCAATACCCATCCCACTGCGCAGCAACGTGAGGTGGCGCAGCAATGAGAAAACTCGCGCTGCTTACTCTCAGCCTGATTAGCTTGGGTGCCTGCACCGTCGGCCCGGATTTTAAACGGCCCGATGCCCAGCCAGCGACGCAATGGGCCGAGCCCCAGGGCCGCCAGGCCGCCAGCCGGGCGGTCAGCGACCCGTTGGAAGAACAGTGGTGGGATGTGTTCCACGACCCGCAACTGTCAGCCCTGGTGCGCCGGGCATTGACCGACAACCTCGACCTGAAACTGGCCAGCAGCCGCTTGCAACAGAGCCGCGCAGTACGCCAGGTGACGACCGCCGGGCGCTATCCAGAGCTCAGCGCCGATGGCAACTACGGGCGCAAACGCAATAGCGCCAATGGCCTGAGCGATCCATCCGGCAACAACGGCCGTTCGGCCTTCAACCTGTGGGACGCCGGTTTCGCCGCCTCCTGGGAGCTGGACTTCTGGGGCCGGGTACGGCGTGAAACCGAAGCCGCCGACGCCACCCTGCAAGTGGCGGAAAACGACCGCCGCACGGTGCTGCTATCGGTGCTGGCCGAGACCGCCCAGGACTACATCCAACTGCGCGGCGTGCAAAGCACCCGTGCGGTCACCGAGCAAAACCTCGACGTGGCGCGCCGTAGCCTGAAGCTCTCGCAACTGCGTTTGGCCGATGGCGTGGCCACTCACCTGGATGTCGCTGAAGCCGCTGCGCAAGTAGCCGCCATCGAAGCGCGCCTGCCGGATTTGCAACAGCGCCAGGACCAGTTGATCAATGCCCTGAGCCTGTTGATGGGCCAGGCTCCGCAAGCCTTGCATGCGCAGCTGTCGCCGGACGCCGCGGTGCCCCAGACCCAGCGCCAGGTTGCGATTGGCCTGCCGTCGCAACTGGCACAGCGCCGCCCGGATATCCGCCAGGCCGAGGCGCGCCTGCATGCGGCGACCGCCAGCATCGGCGTGGCCAAAGGTGACTTCTACCCACGGATCACCCTGTCGGGCAGCCTCGGTTCCCAGGCCATGCAATTGTCGGATCTGGGCTCCTGGGGCTCGCGCACCTTTGCTTTCGGCCCGTCGCTTAGCCTGCCGCTGTTCAACGGTGGCCGCCTGCAGGGCATGCTCGACCTGCGCGAAGCCCAGCAGCAGGAAGCGGCCTTGGCGTACCAGCAGACCGTGCTGCGCGCCTGGCATGAAATCGACGACCAGTTGACCCGCTACAACGCCAGCCAACTGCGCCGCGACAGCCTGGCCGAAGCGGTGCGCCAGAACCAGATCGCCCTGGACACCGCCCAGCACCAATACGTCGAAGGGGTGGTGGATTTCGTCAACGTCCTCACGGTGCAGAGCGCGTTGCTGGCGACCCAGGAGCAATGGGTGGAAAGCTCCACCGGCGTGTCCCTGGCCATGGTCGGCCTGTACAAGGCGCTGGGCGGGGGCTGGGAGTCGGTGTATCCGGTGCAGACCGCCGGGCGGTAACAGATAAAGTTTTTTGCCAGTCGCGATACAAGCTGTAATGATAATTGCTCTCAATAGTGTATCCGAGCAATTCATGGACACCGCGACTGACGGCCAGCAACAGCTTCATCTCCTGTACCGCGACCATCATGGCTGGCTGCAAGGCTGGCTGCGCAAGCGCCTGGGCGACCGCGAGCACGCAGCCGACGTGGCGCAGGATACCTTCCTGCGCCTGCTGGTGTCGGGGCGTTTTCCCGGTGCCCAAGAAAGCCGCAGCTACCTGACGCAGATCGCCCGCAACCTGGTGATCGACCAATGGCGCCGCTTGCGGATCGAGCGCGCCTACCTGCAAAGCATTGCCCACTTGCCGGAACCCGAGTCGCCGAGCCTGGAAACCCGCGCGTTGATCCTCGAAACCCTGATGCAGATCGACGCCATGCTCGACCGCATGCCCGAGAACGTGCGCCGCGCGTTCCTGCTGTCGCAGTTCGAAGGCCTGACCTACGCGCAGATCGCCGAACGCCTGGGGGTGACGGTCAGCTCGGTGCAGAAGTACATGACCCGCGCGATCATCGCCTGCTACCAGGTGGTCTACGAAGAATGAGAGCCCGCCATGACGCGCCGATTGCCCAGGCTGTGGTCGAGCAGGCCAGCGAGTGGTTGATGCTGCAATGGGGCGGCGAACTCGACGGGGCCCAGCGCCAGGCCTTTGCCCGTTGGCAGGCCGCCGACCCGGAGCATCGTCGTGCCTGGCAGCGTTTGCAGCAGTTGCAGCAGACCTTGGGCGGCGTCCCCGCCGACAGCGCCCGCGCGGTGTTGCGTGACACGCCGGACCCCCAGCGTCGGGCGGCGTTGAAACTGCTTGGGCTGTTGCTGGTGGCCGGCGGCAGCGGCTACCTGGTCCAGGGCAGCCAGCCGTGGCAGGCGGCGTTTGCCGAGCATCGCACCGCCACCGGCGAGATTCGCCACCTGACCCTGAGCGACGGCACCCAGCTGGACCTCAACAGCGACAGCGCCGTCGACCTGCGCTTCAGTGCCACTGAGCGGCGCATCCGCCTGATTCGCGGCGAGATCCTGCTGACCAGCGGCCACGACCCATCCCGGCCGCTGATCGTCGAAACCACCGCGGGCGATATCCAGGCCCTGGGCACCCGCTTTGCCGTGCGCGAACTGCACGACGGCAGCCGCGTCGACCTCTATGAAGGGCGCTTACAGGTCCGCCCGGTGCAGGGTGTGCCGGTGCTGATGAAGGCGGGTGACAGCCTGTGGTTCAGTGCGACACAGACCTCGGCAGTGACCGCGCTGGATGCCAACGCCAGCAGTTGGACCCAGCACCGCCTGATTGCCGAGCGCCAGCCACTGGGGCGGTTTGTGGCTGAGCTGAGTCGCTATCGTCCGGGGGTGTTGCGCTGTGACGAGGCCATCTCCGGCTTGTTACTGACCGGCGTGTTTCCGCTGAATGACACCGACGCGATCCTCGCCGCCCTTGAGCGCTCACTGCCGGTGCGGGTACAGGCGGTGACCCGCTATTGGGTCACCCTCAAAGCCAGGGTTTGACTCGATCAACTTTGGGCGCTGGCTTGCCTGCGATAGCGGTGGGTCAGTTGGCCCATCTGTCACTGATACACCGCTATCGCAGGCAAGCCAGCTCCTACATTGATGGGTGTTTTGGTGTGGAAAGTCAGTGGCCGCATTTTTTTTCATTTTTCTTTGTCGGTTTTCCAATCCCGTCCGGGTTACTTCTTGAAAGCCAATCAAGAAGCGTTCTCACGGGGAGTCCTGCAATGCCGCACCATCCAATCCAACCCCTGGCCCGCGCTCTGCGTCGTGGCCTGTTTGTCAGTGTGCTGGCGACTGTGCCGCTCGTCCCGACCCTGGTCCAGGCCCAGGAGAGCGCCGGCGAGGCCTTGCGCCAATACAACATCCCTGCCGGCAGCCTGGACCAGGCGTTGAACCGTTTCGCCAGCGCTTCGGGGATTTTGCTCTCGGTGGACGCCTCACTGACGTCCGGCAAGCGCAGCCCTGGTTTGCAGGGGCGCTATGCCACCGGGCCGGGCTTGGAGCGCCTGTTGGCCGGCAGCGGCCTGGTGGCGATGCAGGCCGGGAGCGGTTGGTCGGTGCAGGCCCTCGCGGGGGACGGCGCGGTGCAACTGGGGGCGACCCAGATCAGCGCCCAGCAGCACCAGGAAAACGCCTGGGGCCCGGTCGACGGCATCGTCGCCACCCGCAGCGCCACGGGCAGCAAGACCGATGCGGCGCTGGTGGAAATCCCCCAGACCATCAACGTGATCAGCGCCGCCGAAATCAAGGCGCGCGGCGCGCAAAGCGTGACCCAGGCGCTGCTCTACACCCCTGGCATGAGTGCCGGCGGCTTCTCCGACCGGGTGAAGCTGTTCGACGAACCCACATCCCGTGGCTTTTCGCCGACACCCTTGTACCTCGACGGTCTACACCTGCCTTACGGTGGCGGCAGTACCGGCGGAGCGTTGCAGATCGAGCCCTATTCCCTGGAGCGCATCGAGGTGCTCAAGGGCCCGGCGTCGGTGCTGTACGGCCACAACCAGCCCGGCGGCATCGTCAATATGGTCAGCAAGCGTCCCAGCGAGACCCCGGTGCGCCAAGTGGTACTCGAAGCCGGCACCTACGAGCACAAAAGCGCGGCCATCGACCTCAGTGGTCCGCTGGATGATCAAGGGCAGTTGTTCTATCGCCTTACCGGGCGCCTCAAGGACGAGCAAGGCGAGATCGACTACTTCGAAAACCGCCGCCAATTCATTGCGCCAAGCCTGACCTGGCGGCCCAACGACGACACCAGCCTGACCCTGTTCGCCCAGTACCAGAAAGACAAGGGCATGCCCGAGGCCCAGGGCCTGCCCGCATCCGGCACGGTCTGGCGCAACCCCAACGGCAAGATCGACCGTGATGTGTTTATCGGCGAGCCGGGTGTCAACAAGTACAATCGCGAACAATTTGCCTTCGGCTACGAGTTGTCCCATCGCTTGAACGACACCTGGACCCTCAAGCAAAACGCGCGCTATGCCGAAGTGGACGACCGCTATGTGGCGCCGTTGCACGGCTACCGTTTTGTTGCCAACCCGGCCACTGGCGCCATGGATCAACGCTACCTGGAGCGCTTCGGCGTGGACTGGAGGCAGAACAACAAAGTGATTGGCGTGGATAACATCGCCCAGGCCGAATTCACCACTGGCGAGTTCTCCCACACCTTGATCGTGGGTCTGGATTACTACCACTTCAACTCCAGGTTCCTCGGCCTCTACGACCGCACCCCACCGATCATTGATCTATTCAACCCGGTGTATGGCCAGCCGCTGAATTTCGGCCAGCCGTATCGCTGGGACAACACCATCACCCAGACCGGCCTGTACGTGCAGGACCAGATCAAGTGGGACAAATGGGCACTGGTGCTGGGTGGGCGCTATGACTGGGCCAATGTGGTCAACAAGGCGCCGCTGAGCGACGATCGCACCAGCAGCAAGGATCAGGCCTTCACCGGCCGTGCGGGCCTGGTGTACCTGTTCGATAACGGCCTGGCGCCGTTTATCAGTTACTCGGAGTCCTTCCTGCCGCTGTCCGGCACCGATGTAAACCATAAGCCTTTCGACCCGTCCACAGGCAACCAGTACGAAGTCGGGGTGAAGTACCAGCCACCGGGCCAGGAAAGTTTTGTGCAGGTCTCGGTCTATCAACTGGACCAGGAAAACATCCTGACGGCCAACCCGCCGAGCAACTTCAGCAGCCAGAGCGGCGCCATGCGTTCGCGCGGCGTCGAGTTCGAAGCCAAGGCGGTGCTGAACGATTCCTGGGATGTGGTCGCTTCGGCGGCGCGCAACGACATCAAGTACACCAAGGACAACGAAGGTCGCGAAGGCCGCCACCCGGCCGGTATCTCACCCCTGACGGCCGCGTTGTGGGTCAACTACACCGTGATCGGTGACACCCCGCTGGCTGGTCTCGGCGCAGGCCTGGGGGCCCGCTACACGCGCAGCAGCATGGGTGACTACGTTGCCGGCGCGTTCACGGTGCCGTCCTACACCGTCTACGATGCCAGCCTGAGCTACGACCTGGGCGCCTCGGCTCTCAAGCTTAAAGGCGTGAAGTTGGCGATGAATGTGCAGAACCTTGCCAATAAAACCTATGTGTCGCAGTGCACCAGCGATCTGGATTGCTACTACGGCGAAGGGCGTACGGTGGTGTCGAGCCTGACTTACGACTGGTAAGACGCTACCCCTGTAGGAACCGGCAAGCCGGCTCCTACAGGGTTCAACCCGGATTCTGCAAAAACACCACATACCCCCGAAACCACTCATTCCCCTGCAAATACCCCGGTTCCTGCCACTGCCCGCCCTGGATCAAGCCAATCTTGAACGGCATTCCCAGCCGGTTCATCCGTGGCAGGTACGCCGCGTAATCGGGGATGCTGTGGCGGCCCTGATAGGTCTGCACCACCACTTCATCCACCACGCCCTTGAGCTGGGCGATGGCGGCCGGGTCGGCGTTGCTGCTCCAGTCCATCAGGCCGGTGATGCTCAGGCGCAAATCCTTTGGCAGGCGCTGGCGCAGGTCGTTGAGGAAGTCGGCGTATTCATGCAGGTACTGGGTGCGGGCGTCGAAGTCGATCTGGATGCCCACCACCGGGTTGCCCGCTGCGCGCCAGCGTTGCACCTGGCCGAGCATTTTTGTGTAGACCGGCTCTGGCCAGCGCAAGGTGTGGGCGCGGTAGACAATCCACACTTCGCCCTGGCGGATGCGCGGCACGCTCATGCCCTGGGCGATGAACTGCACGCCGCGTGAGGGCTGGCGGCGGGTCGAGTTGATCTGGCCCTGGAGGATGTACAGCGTCTTGGCCTGCTTGAGCACCGGCTGTGGCGCGACCCCGCTCCACAGCCAGAAGGCCTCATAGTCGCGGGCATCGACCGCGCCGAAGGCCGGGCTCGCCAGTACCAGCAGCGCCAGCCAGAAACCTTTCACCGGCTTACCAGTAGTACTGCAGCGACTTGCCCCACTGGGTGTCGGCAAACCCGGTTTTCAACTGGCGGAACCAGCCCTTGCGCACCGCCTTGTCCACATCTTCGCCGCCGCAGCTGTTGTAGCCCGACGGCGCATAGCAGTTGATCGCCCGGAACAGTGCATAGGCCTTGTCGTCACGGGGCGCCTTGGGGTTGGCGATGACTTGTTTGTAACCCTCGAGCCGGGAGAAGGTTTCGCCTTTGAAGGCCGATGCGGTGCTGCCCAGGCTACCGGCCGAGCGCACTTCTTCCAGGGGCATGCCATCCAGGCCGTTGCGCAGGATGAACTCACCCAGGCAGTTGAGGCCGTGGGGGTCTTTCGGCTCGCTCTGCAAGGTGCTGGCGGTTTGCGCGATGGTCGGGCAGGTGTAGCCGGAGGCGGCCTTGTCGCCGCTCCAGCGGAACAGCGTCAGTGCCTGACCGCCGTCGTACACATAGCCCAGGCTGGTGCCGATCTTGTCGGCGGCAGGCGAGGCCGGCAGTTGCTGCAAGTCCTCGGCAAAGGTCGCGAACTGGCCGCGCAGCAGGTCTTTGTAGAGCAAAACAAATTGCGCGGTACTGCGCTCCAGCGGGTCGCTGGCCTGGCTGATCTGCTGGCGCAGCAACTCGGGCCCGGCCACGCTGCGCAGCAGGATATAGCGCACTTGCTTGGTCTGGATCGGCGAGTCGGCGGCGAACACCTTGGCCAATTGGCCGCTGCGTTCGTAGTTCATCGCCAGGGCCAGTTCCAGTTGGTCGCGCTGCAAGGGCTGCTTGGCCAGGGGTAGCAGTTGCAGCCACAGCGCCTCGGCGCCTTTCCAGTCCTGCTTGGCTTCCAGGGCCAGGCCGCGCAGGGTTTGCTGGCTGAAGGCCAAGTAATCCAGGCTCGACGGCAGCTCTTGTGGCAGATGTTTCAACGCGTTGTCTGGCTGGTGCTCGACATACAGGGCGAACGCCGCCTGCAAGTAGTCGTACAGCGCCGGCTCGTTGGCAAACGCGGCCTTTTGCCCGTCGAGAGTGGCGCGGGTCAGCTTGGGCGGGTTGTTGGCGCGCATCCACATCAGGTCGTTGATCGCCAGCAACAATGGGTTGCGGATGGTCTCGGCGTAGCTGGTCAGCAGCTTGTTGTCGGTTTCTTCCACCAGTTCATCAATGGAGCCATTGCGCTCGGCATCGCTGGCCTCGGTCAGTTGCCAGGCGTAATCGTCCGCCAGCTTGCTCGCATCGCCCGCCAACCAGTGCACCCGGCGCAACAGGCCACGGGCGGAAGGGGCGTACTCACCCTGTGGATAAGTTTTCAGGTAGCTGAGGAAACTGTGCTCGGCTTCGTCCAGCGCGGACTTATCCACAGCCTGGCGCTGGGGTAGGCCGTATTCATCGAAGGCGTTTTCCTGGGCATGGTTGAGCGACGCGCGGGCGATCATGTACACCGCCGTTTCTTTGAGCCATGGCAGTGTGGTCAGGGTCACCGCAGCAAACCCGCGCTCGGCATACACAAAGCGCCCGCTGTAAAAGTCGGAAGCGGCGAGCAGGTAGGTGGTCAGCTCGCGACCCTGGGTGGAAGTGATCAACTGCGGCTCCAGCAGCACTTCCCCCTGCCAGTCGCAGGTGCCGAGCAATTTCAGGCGCGCATTGGCCAGCAGCACTCGCTCATTCGCCGGCACATCGGCCTTGATCACTTGGCGCACAAAGTCGGTGGCACTCTGCACATTGTTGCTGCGGCAGCGGCTGCCTTCGCCCCACAAAAACTGATCGCCTGCCGCCGCCGTGGCCTCGCGCTGGATGCCCAGCGAGGCCAACAGTTGCGCAAGCTCCGTGCCTTGCTCTTCGCCCGTCTGCCCTTCGGGCGGGTGCGGCACCAGGCGATACACCGGGAACGGCACCGGGCCGAAGCCCTGGGCCAGGTCATCTTCACCCAGCGCATTAGGGGTCAGGGGCGCGTTCTTTTTTGCCGCGAGCAACAGGCGCAGGTTGGTCCGGCTGTCATTGCCGGGGCTCAGGAATGGCATGTTGCTGCAGGCGGTCAGCGAATCCTGGGACACGCGCCAGTCGGGGTAGCACGAGTCGTCGCCGCTGGCCTGGGCCTGCAGGGAAAAGGCGGCACACAGTGCCAGGGTCAGGGATGACAGAAGACCGATGCGCATGAATTGTCCTTATTCCGGGAGTCCGTGAATGCCACTGGGCGAAAGGTGAAGATGATAGCGTGAACATTGCAAAATGTTGCACGAATGGCTGCCAATCTGTGGTTTTATCGGTCTAGACTGAGGGCAATCACTGATTTTTTGGAGTTGCCATGCAATCGCCTGTTCACAGCCTGCCGTCGTTGTTCAAACAGCTCGGGCTGCCCGATGACGCCACCAGCATTGAGCGTTTTGTTGCGGTGCATTCGCCGCTCAAGCCGGAGTTGAAACTCGAAGATGCGTTTTTCTGGACGGGTAGCCAGAAGGCGTTTCTACGCGAAGAAATTCTGGAGGATGCGGATTGGGCGGAAGTGGTGGATGAGTTGAATGTGCTGTTGCGCAGCAGCCGTGCTTAAGTGAACTCATTCGAATGTGGCAGCTGTCTAGCCCGAGCGAGGCTGCGATAGCGGTGGATCAGCCAACATCAATGCCAGCAGTGCTACTGCCACCGCAGCCTCGCCAAGGCTCGACAGCTCCCACAGAGGCGGCGCGTTATAGGGGCCCCACCGCCTATCTGTGAATTTGTATCAAAACTTGACGAGATTCCATTCCTCCACCATATTGATAGTTAGCAAACTAACTGTATGCGAATGACCTCGTGCCTCAAACCCTCGAAACCCTTCATATGAGCCTCAGCAGCAGCATGGTGGCGGGCGCCCGTAACTGGCGCAAAATCTGCCAGGCCACGCTGGTGAGTTACGGTATTTCTGAAGCCTGTGCGGTGCCTTTACTGATGATCGGCCGTCTCGGCGACGGCGTGCATCAAGTCAAGGTGGCCCAGGCTTCGGGGATGGAAAGCCCGTCCCTGGTACGCCTGCTCGACCAACTGTGCAGTGCCGGCCTGGTGTGCCGCAGCGAAGACCTGCACGACCGCCGCGCCAAGGCGTTGAGCCTGACCGAGCGCGGCCGCGAGTTGGTGCAGGCGGTCGAAGCCCAGCTGGTGCGCTTGCGCCATGAAGTGCTGGCAGACATGGCCCCTGCCGATCTGGAAGCCGCGTTGCGCGTGCTGCATGCTTTTGAAGCAGCCAACCACCCACCGTTGGTCGTGGCTTCTTGAACGGATTTTTTACCGGCATGCCGCCGGCCCGGGATTGGTTCTACGGTGTGCGTACTTTCGCGGCGTCGATGATTGCCCTGTATATCGCCATGCTGATGCAAATGCCGCGTCCGTATTGGGCGATGGCCACGGTGTATATCGTCTCCAGCCCGTTTGTCGGGCCCACCAGTTCCAAGGCCTTGTACCGTGCCATCGGCACCTTTCTCGGGGCGATGGCCGCGGTGTTTTTCGTGCCGCTGTTTGTGCAGACACCGTTCCTGCTGGTGGTGGTGATTGCGTTGTGGACTGGCATTTTGCTGTTTCTGTCCCTGCATTTGCGTACCGCCAACAGCTACGCCTTGATGCTGGCGGGCTACACCTTGCCGTTGATCGCCTTGCCGGTGGTGGATAACCCCCTGGCGGTGTGGGATGTGGCCGAGGCGCGTACCGAAGAAATCTTCCTTGGCATCGCCGTGGCGGCGGTGGTCGGCGCGATGTTCTGGCCACGGCGCCTGGCACCGGTGTTCGATGACTCGGTGCGCAAATGGTTTGCCGACGCGACGATCTACAGCCAGCGCTTCCTCAATCGCAACGTACAGCCCGAGGAAGTCAGCAGCCTGCGCGGCGGCATGGTCGCGACTTTTAACACCCTGGAATTGATGATCGGCCAACTGCCCCACGAAGGCGCGCGGCCGCAAACGGTGCGCAACACCAAGGAGCTGCGCGGGCGCATGATCCATCTGTTGCCGGTGGTGGATGCCCTGGATGACGCGCTGTATGCCCTGGAGCGCCGCACCCCGGAGTTGGTCGGCAAGTTCGCGCCGCTGCTGGCGGCCACCACCGAGTGGCTGCAAAGCACCACCGATGAGGCGCCGGTCGAACGCTGGCGCGTCCTGCGTGACCAGCTCGAAGCCCTGCAACCCGACGCCGAGGCCCTGGACGACCGTCATCAGTTGCTGTTTTCCAACGCGCTGTATCGCCTCGGCGAGTGGATCGACCTGTGGCAAGACTGCCGCAGCCTGCAAGCCGCCATCCACAGCGAAAGCCAGGCCCCGTGGCGCGCGGTCTATCGCCACTGGCGCCTGGGCCGGCTGACGCCGTTCCTTGATCGCGGCCTGATGCTCTACTCGGCGTTTTCCACGGTCAGCGCGATTATCGTCGCCTCGGTGCTGTGGATTCTGCTGGGCTGGACCGACGGCGGCAGCGCAGTGATCCTCGCGGCGGTGGCGTGCAGTTTCTTCGCGTCGATGGACGACCCGGCGCCGCAGATCTACCGGTTCTTTTTCTGGACGGCGATGTCGGTGCTGTTCGCCAGCCTCTACTTATTCCTGATCCTGCCCAACCTGCATGATTTCCCGATGCTGGTGCTGGCGTTTGCGGTGCCCTTTATCTGGGTCGGAACCCTGACGGTGCAACCGCGTTTCTACCTGGGCATGCTGCTGACCATCGTCAACACCTCGTCCTTTATCAGCATCCAGGGCGCCTACGACGCGGATTTTCTGAGTTTCGCCAACTCCAACCTCGCCGGCCCGGTGGGCTTGCTGTTTGCCTTTGTCTGGACCCTGATCGCGCGGCCCTTTGGCGCTGAGCTGGCGGCCAAGCGCCTGACCCGTTTCAGCTGGCGCGATATTGTCGGCCTCACGCAGCCGGCCACCCTCGCCGAGCACCGGCGCCTGGGCGTGCAAATGCTCGACCGCCTGATGCAGCACCTGCCGCGCCTGGCCATGACCGGCCAGGACACCGGCGTCGCCCTGCGCGAGCTGCGCGTGGCGCTGAACCTGCTCGACCTGCTGGCCTACGCACCCCGCATCCTCGGCGTGCCGCGAGTGTTGCTCGACCAGGTGGTGGCCGAGGTCGGCGAGTACTTCAAGGCGTGCCTGCAGGCCGGTGAGCGCCTGCCGGCCCCCAGCGGTCTGCTGATGACCCTGGACCGCACCCGCCGCGCCCTCAACGGCCAGGGCCTGCAAGGCGAGGGCGAAACCCGCCTGCACCTGCTGCACGCCCTCAGCGGTTTGCGCCTGGCGCTGTTGCCCGGCGTGGAGTTTGTCAGTACAGGCGAGATGGACGCGCCGTTACCCGATGGAGCGCCTCTATGATCGGTGACCTGGATATCAGCGGGGTGTTCCTGCCCACGCTGCTGGTGCTGATGGGCATTACGTATGGCTTTTACCTGGTGGTGCACGGGTTGTTGACCCGCGTCCACTTCTACCGCCTGGTCTGGCACCGGGCATTATTCAATGTGGCTCTCTACGCGCTGTTGCTGGGCGCTGTGGACTCACTCAGTCGATACCTGATGACATGAAAAAACCTTTTTTGACGATCGGCCGTGTGGTCCTGACGTTGCTGGTAGTGACCTTTGCCTGCGTCGTGGTCTGGCGCATGGTCATGTACTACATGTTCGCCCCCTGGACCCGCGACGGGCATATCCGCGCCGACATCGTGCAGATCGCCCCGGACGTGTCCGGGCTGATCCAGCAAGTGGATGTGCGCGATAACCAACTGGTGACCCGGGGCCAGGTGCTGTTCTCCGTGGACCAGGACCGTTTCAAGCTCGCCCTGCGCCAGGCCCAGGCGGCCGTGGCCGACCGCCAGGAAACCCTGGCCCAGGCCCAGCGCGAAGCCAAGCGCAACCGCGGCCTGGGCAACCTGGTGGCCAGCGAGCAACTGGAAGAAAGCCTGTCCCGCGTGGCCCGCGCCCAGTCGGCCCTGGCCGAGGCGCAGGTGACGGTGGACAGCGCCCAGCTCAACCTCGACCGCTCGGTGATCCGCAGCCCGGTGGACGGCTACGTCAACGACCGTGCGCCTCGGGCCCAGGAGTTCGTGACCGCCGGGCGCCCGGTGTTGTCGGTGGTGGACAGCAATTCCTTCCACATCGACGGCTACTTCGAAGAGACCAAACTGGACGGCATTCATGTCGGCCAGAGCGTGGATATCCGCGTGATTGGCGACAACGCCCGTTTGCGCGGGCATGTACAAAGCATCGTTGCCGGCATCGAAGACCGCGACCGCACCAGCGGCTCCAACCTGCTGCCCAACGTCAACCCGGCGTTCAGCTGGGTGCGCCTGGCCCAGCGGATCCCGGTGCGTATCGCCTTTGATGATGTGCCGGCGGACTTCCGCATGATTGCCGGGCGCACGGCCACCGTGTCGATCATGGATGACCAGCCCAAGTCCGGAGACCAGCCATGAAGCAACTGCTGGCGACCGCTGGGCTGGGGCTGCTGTTGTCGGCCTGCCAGGTAGTAGGCCCGGATTACCAGTTGCCGGATGCAGCCGCCGTCAACCGTGGCGACCTGCAGGGCCAATTGGCCGGGCAGGGCAGTAATGTGGTCTCGGCGCCGGTGCCCGCCGACTGGTGGAAGTTGTACCAGGACCCGCGCCTGGATGAACTGGTGCGCCAGGCCATGGCCTCCAACACCGACCTGCGGGTGGCAGCGGCCAACCTGCAACGGGCGCGCTTCCAGGTGCAGGAAGCGCAATCGGCGGGCGGCTGGAGCGGCGGGGTCAAGCTCGGCGCCCAGCGTTTGCAGGAGTCCGGCGAGGCCTTTTTGCAGGCGAATAAAGTGCCGGTGGCGAATGTCGGTGATATCGGCATCACCACCTCCTATCAGTTCGACCTGTTCGGCACCTTGCAGCGCGGCATCGAAGGCGCCCAGGCCAATGCCGACGCGACCCAGGCCGCGGTGGATACCGCACGCATCACCTTGGTGGCGGACGTGGTGCGTTCCTACACCCAGGTGTGTGCAGCCAATGAAGAGCTGCACATCGCTCGCCAGTCTCTGGACCTGCAAGCCCAGAGCACGCGCCTGACCCAGCGCCTGCGCGATGCGGGGCGTGGCGATGAAACCCAGGTCACCCGCTCACAAACCCAATTCAAGTCTTTGCGCGCCGAACTGCCGCGCTTTGAGGCGGTGCGCCAGGCCGGCTTGTTCCGCCTGTCGATGCTTCTGGCCAAACCCCTGGACCAATTGCCGGCCGGCACCCGCGATTGCGCCGAGTTGCCGCAGATTGCCCAGTTGCTGCCGGTGGGCGACGGCGCCACCCTGCTCAAGCGCCGCCCTGACGTGCGCCAGGCCGAACGCCGACTGGCGGCGGCGACGGCGGGCATTGGCGTGGCCACCGGCGAGTTGTACCCGGATATCAGCATCGGCGCCTCCATCGGCACCGTGGGCATTATCGACAACCTCGGCAAACCGGCCGCCAACCGCTGGGGCTTCGGCCCGCTGTTGAGCTGGACGGTGCCGTCCAACGGCTCGCGTGCGCGCATCCACGAAGCCGAAGCCGCGACCCAGGGCGCCTTGGCGCACTTCGATGGAGTGGTGCTCAACGCCATCCGCGAGACCCAGACCGGGCTTGCGCAATACACCGCCCAACTGCAGCGCCGCGATGCCCTGGCCGAGGCCGAGCAGTCGGCGCAACAGGCCGCCGACCAAACGCACCGCTTCTTCCAGGCCGGGCGCGAGTCGTTCCTCGCCGACCTGCAAGCCACGCGCACCTACACCGATATGCGTGCGCAACTGGCTCAGGCCAATACCCAGGTGGCGATGAGCCAGATCGACCTGTTCCTGGCCCTGGGCGGCGGCTGGGAAAGCGGACGAACGCAAGGCACACAACCCGGCAAACCCTGAGGCGGTTGCTATGCTTTGATCAGACGGGCTTGCGTGATGGCCCGCTGATCACTGCCTGCGTTGCTCATGGGGATTCCAATAATGAAAAACCCTTATGCTCCCGCGTTCTGGTGCGTGCTCTTCGCACTGGTGTTGTTATCGGCGACTTACTTTTACGGCGTCATGCTGGCCCATCAACTGGATAAGGCCATGGTGTTCCTCGACAGCGCCTGTGCGTTGATCGCCGCGTTGTCCATTGGTGTGGTGGCCTGGGCCTCCTACCAGGGCCAGCGCACCCAGAAAAAAATCCTCGAACAAGGCAAGACGCGGGTGGCAATCTGGGACACCAAGGTCGCCCTGCGCCGGGTCGAAACCGTGTTCGACCGCTATTTCTGGGGCAGCTACTGGCAGCCTGGGCGCACCTTCCAGGAAGTCATGGGCGAACTGACCGGCACGCCCCTGGAAAAAAGCCTCGAAGCCTTGAAGCAACAATGCGTGGTACTCGACCGACAAGTGGCCGAAGGGCGGCACTGGCTGAACAACGCCCGGGAACTGTCCGACGTCGCCACCGCCATGGCCCGCGAGCGTTACCAACTGGACTTCTACGACCCCAAGGCGGATACGCCGGGCAATGCGGTGATTCACCGCGAGTTTGAAGTGCTGGTGTACACCTGGACGGCGCGGCTGAAGAGTTTTGATCACCAGCTCGACGAAATCGAGATGGAATACTCCTGACCCAGGGCTGAGTCCAGTGGACCTGATAAAACTCCGTGAGTCTTATTGGGGCTGCTACGCGGCCCAACGGGGGCAAGCCCCCTCGCCACAATGTTCCATTTCCATCCCCTGGGCCGCGTTGTTCGCCACAAGAGATTGCAACGAGCCCCCCCGCCAGTGCTAACCTTGCCCCGATTTTCGGCGGGCTTGAGCCGACGCCCCACTTCGGGGTTCAGGGAAGACAGCCCACTTCGCACAGGATTGGATCAGGACACTTCATGAATAAATCAGCCGTTGTACTTTTGGGTTTTGTTGCCGCCGTCGGCGTGGTCAGTGCCGGCGGTGCCTGGTACACCGGCAGCCAATTGGAAGGTGTGCTTAAAACCACGATCGAAGACGCCAACAAGGAGATGGAACGCTCCCTGGCCGGCGTCGATGGCCGTATGACCCTGGAGATGGTCTCCCTGGATCGCGGCTGGTTCAGCAGCACCGGCCACTTCCGTCTCAAGGCTGAAGGCGCAGTGTTCGGTGAACAGTTCAAAGACAGCGAACTGCTGTTTGTCGACCGTATCGAACACGGTCCGCTGCCGGTCTCGCGCCTGGTCACCCTGAAGTGGTGGCCAGTGCTGGCGACCAGTCACCTGGCCCTCGAGAAGAACCCGACCACCGAGAAATGGTTCGCCGCCACCAAGGACGTTTCGCCAGTCAAAGGCGTCGCCAACATCGGTTTCAACCGTTCGGTCACGGGCAACCTGGAGCTGCTGCCCCTGGAGTACAAGGACGGCACCACCAGCGTCACCTTCTCCGGCTTGAACATGGACTACTTCAACACCGAAAAGGCGACAGAGATCAAGGTCGACGGTTACATGGACGCCCTCAAGGTCTCCCTGGTCGACCCCAAGGGGGCACCGTTCCAGGCAGAGCTCAATGGCTTGACCCTCGCCAGTAACTTGACCAAGAGCAGCTTTGGTTTTTATGTCGGCCAGAATACCGTCGTGTTGAGCAACAGCACGTTCACCTTTGGCCCGGAACAAGCCGTGCTGACCGTCAAAGGGTTCGAGCAGAAAGACAGCAGCGATACCAAGGACAACAACCTGGACGGTCGCGTCGACTACAAAATCACCGAGATCGGTTACCAGGGCAAGCCCGTGGGTTCGGCGGCCATGGCCGTGAGCGTCAAGAACATCGATGTGCCATCGACCATGGTGCTGACCAAGCTGTATCAGGACAAGATGCAACCGGTGCAGGCTGCCCAGGCTGCCGGCCAACCGATTCCTGAGCTGCAACTGAGCGAAGCCGAGCAAGTGCTGGCCCAGGCCAACGTTGATCTGCTGCTGGCCGCCAAGCCGCAAGTGGCCCTGGAAAATCTGTCCCTGAAGACCGCCAATGGCGAAAGCCGCTTCAACCTGGTGGTAGACCTGACCAAGCCGTCCACCATGGAGCTGCCGCCGGTTGAACTGGCCAAGCAGATGATCACGCTGCTGGATGCCAATCTGACCCTGTCCAAGCCGATGATCGCTGACGTGGCCGCCCTGCAAGCGCAGATCGGTGGTGTGACTGACCCCAAAGCCATCGAGCAGCAGGCCCAGATGGCCAGCGAGATGGTCAGCGGCATGGCCGTGGGCACGCAACTGGCGACCCTGGAAGGCAACGACATCCTGGCCAAGCTGCATTACGCCAACAATGAAGTGACCTTCAATGGCCAGAAAATGACCGTCGAGCAGTTTATCGGCGGCGTACTGGGCAAGCTGGGTGCGGTCAGCGGCGCCCAATAAGGCTGCCCGACCCGTGTAGGAATACGGTTTGTGTAGGCGCTGGCTTGCCTGCGATAGCATCACCTCGGTGTGTCAGTGAAACAGAGGTGATGCCATCGCAGGCAAGCCAGCTCCCACAGAGGCCAGCTCCCACACAAGCCCCACGTTTGATCTCAACTGGCTTGTAGGACAATTCTGAACAATTGTCCTAATTTGTCCTATTCCATATCCTTCTCAGGGATATTGCGCCCAGGAAAGCTTGGCCGGGTCATCAGACACCGGCGGCCTGATGCGTGTTGTACAGGCGAACCTATCGCTACAGCTTTCCGAGTAAGGAAGCTGACGACATGTTGCGTAATTTCTCTCCCTCTGGCCCTGGCCGCCTGCGTCTACTGATCGGTGCTGCCTTGTTGCTGCCGACCCTGGCCGTGGCCGATCCTGCCTATGATTCCCTGATTCGCCAGGCCCGTACCGGCAACTACACGCCAGCGCTCAACCTGTTGCGCCAATTGCCTGCCGAGCGCCAGACCTCTGGCCAGGTCAGCGATCACCTGTTGATCGCCAGTTGGGCGCGCCAGGATGACGAAGTACTCAAGGTCTATGAGGCCCAGGGGCACCAGCGCCAACTGACCACCCAAGCGCTGACCACCGTGGCCCGCACCTACCGCAATCAACAGCGCTGGGCCCCCGCCGAGGCGGTGTATCGCCAGGCCTTGCTGCGCGAACCGAGCAACCCGGACCTGCAACTGGGCCTGGCCATGACCCTGGCCGATGGCGGCAAAACCGCCGAAGCCGTGCAGCGTGCCCGCACCCTGGTGGCGGCCAAGCCCGAGAATGTCGAGCGGCGTATGGCCCTGGGCTATGCGTTGTCCCGTGCCGGGCAGCCCTATGATTCGCTGTTCGAATTCGACCAGGCGTTTATCCGCGCCGGTAACCAGCCCGAGGTGGTGCGCGAATACCTGATCGCCCTGCAACGTGCACGTATGCCGGAACCGGCCCTGCGCATGAGCGCCCGCCACCCCGGCTTGCTGGACCCGGTGACCCAGCGCCGCCTGGAAGGCGACCTGGCTGCCGAACGCGTGCGCCTGGCTGAATTCCCGACGCGCAGTGAAAGCGAACGCTTTGTGATCGCCGACCGCGCCCTCAAGGATTACGACCAACTGCTCGCCACCTGGACCCCGGACGCCAGTGCCCATGACGATGTGGTGCGCTGGCGCATCGACCGCCTGGGCGCGCTCAAGGCCCGCGCACGTACCGCCGAGGTGCTCCACGACTACGAAGCCTTGCAAGCTCAAGGCGTGCAACTGCCCAACTACGCCCTGCGCTGGGTGGCCGCCGCCTACCTCGACCAGCGTTTGCCCGAGAAGGCCGCGCCGCTGTATCGCCAGGCAGTGACCGCGTCGGATGCCGACCCCAGCAACCAAGTGGTCGACAGCACCGCGCTGTACTACTCCCTGCTGGAAAACGACCAGACCCGCGAAGCTCGCGCCGTCGCAAACGACCTGGCGAGCACGCAAAAACCTCGGGTTGAACTCAAGGGGCTGCCCCTCGGTAACCCCAACGACGCGTGGCTGGCCGCCCAGCAACTGGCGGCCCAGGCCGCGACCTACGGCGCCGATCTGCCGACCAGTGAAAAAAGCCTGGAAACCCTGGTGCGCACCTCGCCCGGCAATGTCGGCATGCGCGTGGCCCAGGCGGACATGTTCCGCGCCCGCGCCTGGCCGCGACGTGCCGAAATTGCCCTCAAGAACGCCGAAAACCAGAACCCGCGCCATATCGACCTGGAAGTCTCCCAAGGCTACAACGCGCTGGATCTGCAGGAGTGGCGCCAACTCGATATGCTCGCCGATGACGTGGTCGCCCGCGCCCCGGACAATCGCCAGGTCCAACGTCTCCAGCGCCTGCGCAAGGTGCATGAGATGGCCGAGCTGCGTATCGAAGCCGAGACCGGTAAAAGCCATGGCGGCGGGGCGGTTGCCGGTAGTCGTGACTGGGGGATCGAAACCCTGCTCTACAGCCCGCCCATCGATGAAGACTGGCGGATATTCGGCGGTATCGGCTACGCCACCGCCGACTTTGAAGAAGGCACGGGCCACCACCGCTGGCAGCGCCTGGGTGTGGAGCGGCGTACCCGTGATATGACCCTGGAGGCCGAAGTCTCCAATCACTCCTACGGCAAAGGCACCAAGCAGGGCGCACGCCTGGCGATTGCCCGCGACATCAACGACCACTGGCAGTACGGGGGCAGTCTTGACTACCTGGCCGCCAGCACGCCGTTGCGCGCGCTCAATGCCAACGTCACCGCCAACGGCGGCAGCGGGTTTATCCGCTGGAGCGCCAACGAGAGCCGTGAGTGGAAACTGGCGCTGAGCCCGTCCCACTTCAGTGACGGTAACGACCGTGTCGAAGCGTCGCTCATCGGCCGTGAGGGTGTCTACCGCTCGCCGGGCGTGCAAGTAGACCTTGGCCTGGAAGTCGCCGCCAGCCGCAACAGTAAGGAAGAGGCCGCGTATTTCAACCCGCGCTCAGACTTCAGCGTGCTGCCCACGGTGAGCGTCAACCATGTGCTTTATCACCGCTACGAAACCCAGTGGAGTCAGCAGTTCCAGGCCGGTGCGGGCACTTACAGCCAGCGCGATTACTCCACCGGTGCCATTGGTTTGCTCAGTTACGGCCAGCGTTATCGCTGGAACGACGTACTGGAAACCGGCGCCAACCTGAGCTGGATCAACCGACCTTATGACGGTGAGCGCGAAAGCGATGTGCGCCTGATCGTCGACCTCACATACCGTTTCTAGAAGAGTCCGATCATGACCCTTGTTTCCCGTTGCCTGCTGGCCCTGGGCTTTTTGCTGAGCAGTGCCTGTGCCCAGTCCCCCGCGCCTTTTACGCCACCTGCTGAACGACTCAAACCGGTCAACGAAGCGCCGTGGCCGAAAAACCATTTCCTGGGCATTGCCTACCACGATGTCAACGACCGTGACCCCGACCAGAGAGTGGTGGCGGTGCGCACCGAACGCCTGATCGAACAGCTGTCCTGGCTGCGCGAGAACGGCTACCAGGCGGTCAGCGTCGACCAGGTCCTCGCCGCCCGTGCCGGCGGGCCAGAGCTGCCGCCCAAAGCCGTCATGCTCAGCTTCGACGACGGTTATTCGAGCTTTTACACCCGCGTTATGCCGATCCTGCGTGCCTACCAGTGGCCGGCCGTGCTGGCGCCAGTGGGCAGTTGGGTCGACACGCCGTTGAATCAGCCGGTGGATTTTGCCGGCGTGCCGCGTAACCGCGGGGAGTTTCTGACCTGGCAACAAGTGCGCGAAGTGGCGCAATCGGGCCTGGTGGAAATCGCCGCCCACACCGACGCCAGCCACAAGGGCGTGCTGGCCAACCCCCAGGGCAACCAGGAACCGGCCGCCGCCACCCGGCGCTATGACCCGGTCACCCGCAGTTATGAGTCCGAAGCGCAGTTCCGGGCGCGGATGCGCGCCGACGTCGCGGCGATTTCCAATAAGATCCGCGCCGTTACCGGCAAGGCCCCGCGTGTGTGGGTATGGCCGTATGGGGCGGCGGATGGCACTGCTCTGACGGTGGTGGGTGAGCAGGGTTACCAGATGGCCCTGACCCTGGAGGACGGCCTCGACAACCTCGGCAACTTGATGAGCAGCCCGCGCTTTCTGGTGGACAACGACCCGTACGGTGAGGACTTCGCCAACAGCATGGTCTCGGCGCAGGTCAAAGCACCGATGCGCGTGCTGCATGTGGACCTCGATCATGTCTACGACCCGGACAAGGCGCAGGAGGTGCGCAACCTCGACGCGCTGGTCCAGCGTGTGCTGGACATGGGCGTCGACACTGTATTCCTCCAGGCGTTCGCCGACCCCAAGGGTGATGGCCTGGCGCGTTCGCTGTACTTCCCCAACCGCCATCTGCCGATGCGTGCCGACCTGTTCAACCGTGTCAGTTGGCAGCTGCATACCCGTGCCGGCCTGGTCAAAGTCTACGCCTGGATGCCCGTGCTGAGCTTTGCCCTGGATGCCAAGCTACCCCGCGTCAGCCGCTGGGACCCGGCCACCGGCAAGGTGGCCGTCGACCCGAAACAGTACCAGCGCCTGTCGCCGTTCGATCCCCAGGTGCGCAAAGTCATCGGTGAGATCTACGAAGACCTGGCCCGTACCAGCGCTATCCACGGTGTGTTGTTCCACGATGACGCCGTGCTCTCGGACTTTGAAGACGCCAGCCCCCAAGCCCTGAAAACCTACGCCGCCAACGGCCTGCCGGGCAGCATCCAGGCGCTGCGCGCCGACCCTGAAGTGATGCAGCGCTGGACCCGTTTCAAGAGCCGGTACCTGATCGACTTCACCCATGAACTGACCGCCAAGGTCCGCGCCCTGCGCGGCCCGGAAGTGCTCACCGCGCGCAATATCTTCGCCGAGCCGATGCTCAACCCGGCCAGCGAAGCCTGGTTTGCGCAGAACCTCGACGACTTCCTCCAGCACTACGACTGGACCGCGCCGATGGCGATGCCATTGATGGAAGGTCAGTCACTGAAAAACTCCAACGCCTGGCTGGAAAAGCTCGTGGCCACGGTCAAGGCCCGGCCCGGTGCGATGCAGCGCACGGTCTTCGAGCTACAGGCCAAGGATTGGCGCACTCCAGCCGCCCCGGACATTTCCGGCGTGCAAATGGCCGAGTGGATGGGGGTGCTCAAGCGCCAGGGTGCCAGCAGTTTTGGCTACTACCCCGACAACTTCCTGGAGAATTCGCCGGATCTGAACACCGTGCGTCCGGCCCTTTCCAACAAATGGAATCCTTGACTCATGTTCGACAGAATCCTTGCTCTTCTCGTGTTGGCATTGGTGTTGGGTGTGCCCCTGGGCCTGATCTTCCTGGTCACCGGGCAGTTCCTGATGGAGTTCGTGTTTTTCTACCCGTTGTTCATGTCCGGGCTGTGGATCGCCGGCGGCCTGTACTTCTGGCTGCACTGGGAGCGCCACTGGCCGTGGTCCGATGACACCCCGGCGCCGGTGCTCAAAGGCGAGCCGCTGATCTCGATCCTGATCCCTTGCTACAACGAAGGCGACAACGCCGCCGAGACCATCGGCGCGGCGTTGGCCCAGCGCTATCGCAACCTGGAAGTGATTGCGATCAACGACGGCTCCAGCGACAACACCGCCGCTGTGCTCGACGCCCTGGCGCTGCAGGAGCCACGCTTGCGCGTGCTGCACCTGGCGCAAAACCAGGGCAAGGCCGTGGCCTTGCGCATGGGCGCCGTGGCGGCGCGCAGCGAATACCTGGTGTGCATCGACGGCGACGCCTTGCTCGACCGCAATGCCGCCGCCTACCTGGTGGCGCCGATGCTCGACAACCCACGGCTTGGCGCGGTCACCGGCAACCCGCGCATCCGCACGCGCTCGACCTTGATTGGTCGGGTACAGGTGGGCGAGTTCTCTTCGATCATTGGTTTGATCAAGCGTACCCAGCGGGTTTTCGGGCGGATCTTCACTGTGTCCGGCGTGGTGGTGGCGTTTCGGCGGGCGGCCCTGGACCGGGTCGACTACTGGAGCACCGACATGATCACCGAAGACATCGACGTGAGCTGGAAGCTGCAACTGGACCACTGGAGCATCTTCTACGAGCCGCGTGCGCTGTGCTGGATCCTTATGCCGGAAACCCTCGGCGGCCTGTGGAAACAGCGTCTGCGCTGGGCCCAGGGCGGCGCCGAAGTGCTGTTCAAGAATATTCGCGGGATCTGGCAATGGCGCCATCGCTACCTGTGGCCGCTGCTGTTCGAGTACTGCCTGTCCACCGGCTGGGCCTTCACTTTCCTGCTGTCGGTGATCTTCTGGGGCGTAGGGAAAGTCGTGCCGTTGCCCGAGGCGATTGCCGTCGGCTCGCTGATGCCGCCGGCCTTCACCGGCTTGCTGCTGGCGGTGGTGTGCCTGGTGCAATTTGCCGTGAGCATCATGATTGACCGGCGCTACGAGCGCGGCCTGTGGAAAACCCTGTTCTGGACCGTCTGGTACCCGCTGGTGTTCTGGCTGGTGAGCCTGTTCACCACCCTGGTCAGCTTCCCCAAAGTCCTGTTCCGCCAACATCAAAAACGCGCGCGCTGGGTCAGCCCGGATCGCGGCATCAAGGCACCTGCCAAGGAAGTTAAGCCATGAACCTGATCCGTACCCCACAGCGGCCTGTGATGCAGGCCATTGATATTTTCCTGACCCTGATGGCCTGGGCCGGCCTGGTGATCCTGCTGGTGCGCGGCCTGGTGCCGATGCTCGATAGCAATGGCGGCCCACGCATCGATGCACCGATTTTTGCCGCGCTGAACACCTTGCAGATCTACCTGTGGATCGCCTTGTTCAACGCGGTGTTGCTGATCGTCTGGGCGCGCTACCAACAACGACGCGGCAAGCAGTTCGCCCAGCGGCGCGCGGCGACCAAGGCGTTGAGCGACCACGGCTTGAGCGAGAGCTTCCGCCTGGCGGCAGGCGAGCTTGAGCAACTGCGCCGGCCGGGGGTGTTGGTGATTCATAACGATCAGGAGGGCGGGGTGCAGGCGGTGACGGCGCATCACTCCCGTGAGGTGCGGCGGCCAGGGTTAAAACTGGTGGTGGGGCAGGAAAACTAGGCGCGTAGGAAAAGTGACCTTTTGTTGCAGGAAAATTCGCCAATAAATTTAGGAGTACTCCTATTTATCTCGCCTCGGCGGCCCACTGACAATCACGGTTTAAAGCCGCCGTTAAAAATCCTGAGGCGTCGCAAATTCATTGCGTGCTTCCTGGCCCTTTGTTTTCGATGGATCGAATATGCCTTTATTAGTGCCACGGATTCGGCTGCGGCTGAGCTTCTGTCTTCTGATCTGCCTAGGGTCGAACGGCCTGCTGGCCGCGACGCTGCCGGGTGATCAAGAACTGATCCGCGAGCGACAGAACCGCCTGCTAGAAGATCAGCAGCGGCGCCTTGAAGAGCTCAAGAATCTGCCGGGCAAACCCGCAGAACCCACCGCCCCGGCCGCGCCGGTGGATACCCGCTGCTTCCCCATCAAAGACATCGAACTCAAGGGCGCCGACAGCCTGTCCGCTGCGCAGCGTGAGCGTTTGCTCAAGCCTTATACCGGCCAGTGCCTGGGCGTCTCCCAGCTCAATGCCGTGCTTAAGGTGATTACCAATCACTACATCGACCAGGGCATGGTGACCAGCCGCGCTTATCTGCCCCAACAGGACCTCTCCACCGGCCATCTGCAAGTATTGGTGGTGGAGGGCAAGCTTGAAGGGCTGAAAGGTGCTGATAACAGCAAGCTGTCGGATCGCGAGCTGGCCATGGCCTTTCCCGGCAAAAACGGCGAGTTGCTCAACCTGCGGGAAATCGAGCAGGCTATCGACCAGCTCAATCGTTTGCCCTCCAACCAGGCCCAAATGGAACTGGCGCCCGGCGATGCCGTGGGCGGCAGCTCGGTGCTGGTGAAAAACACTCCGCAAAAGCCCTGGCGCGCCAGCCTGTCACGCAATAACGACGGGCAAAAAAGCTCTGGCGAACAGCAATGGGGTGCCGGTTTTGAATGGGATAGCCCCCTAGGGCTAGCGGATCAGCTGATTCTGCGCGGTGGCCACGACGCCATCAGCGATCATCAGAAAACCTCGAAAAACGCCATGCTGTATTACAACGTGCCGTGGGGCTGGTGGAACTTCAACTACAGCTACAACCAGAGCGATACCCGTTCGCTGATCCAGGGCGACAGTTTTGACTTCAAACAGACCGGCGACAGCCAGAACCACCAACTGCGCGCCGAGCGCGTGGTACACCGTGACGCCCTGAGCAAAACCTCGCTCAGTGTTGGTCTGGCTCACCTGCGTACCAACAACTACATCGAAGGCAGCCGCCTGGCTGTCAGCAGTCATCGCCTCAGCGAACTGCAATGGGGTATCAACCACGGTCGGCGGGTCGGCAACGCCTTTGTCAACGTCGACCTGGGCATGCAAAGCGGTATCGGCTTGCTCGACGCCCAGGCTGAAAACGAACGCGACCGCTTCGGCAATCGGCAGGCCAATGCCCGCTACCGCAAATACACCGCCACCGTCAGCTACCTGCAGCCGTTCACGTTGTGGGGCGAGTCGTTCAGCTTCACCAGCCTGGCCACCGGCCAACGCAGTGAAGACATGCTGTTCAGCCCGCAGCGCATGAGCCTCGGTGGCTCAGCCTCGATACGCGGTTTCAAGGATCAGCAATTGACCGGCGACAGCGGCGGTTACTGGCGCAACGACCTGCGTTGGTCGCGCCCGGTGCTGGTGGACTGGCTGCGTCCGGCCTTTGGTGAATACGGCGTTAGCGTTGGCTACGACCAGGGCGTGATCCGCAACGACCGCTACAACCGCGAAGTACATGGCCGGGTCTCCAGCAACTCCGTGGAACTGTTCGCCCGTGGCAAGCACGTCAGCACCAGCGTGACCTTTGCTCATTCTTTGGAACGACCGGCAATGCTGATCGAGCGCGAAGCGCCGATCTATTTCCGGATGGATTTCTACCTGTAATTCAACGCCTAGTTGCATCGAGAGTTTGAAATGGACGTTCGCCAGTTTGCCTTCCTCGCCCGCCAGCCTTCTTCGACCTTGAAGCGTCGTGACACCTTCTGTGGCGTGCCCAAAAGCGGCCTGGCGCTGATCCTGGCCAACGCGCTGTTCTGGCAGCCGCTGCTGGTCCAGGCCGAGGGCATCGTGGTCAGCGGCCCCGGTACTACGCTGGGCGCGGCGGGTAATGGCGTACCGGTGGTGAACATCGCCACCCCTAATGGCAGCGGCCTGTCCCACAACCAGTTCAAGGACTACAACGTCGGCGCCAACGGCCTGATCCTCAACAACGCCACCGGCCGTACGCAAGAAACGCAACTGGGCGGGATCATCCTCGGCAATCCCAACCTCAAGGGCGGCGCCGCCAATATCATCCTC
Source organism: Pseudomonas sp. MF5691 (assembly GCF_016405645.1). Classification (NCBI taxonomy): domain Bacteria; kingdom Pseudomonadati; phylum Pseudomonadota; class Gammaproteobacteria; order Pseudomonadales; family Pseudomonadaceae; genus Pseudomonas; species Pseudomonas sp. MF5691. Next base: position 82,211 of record NZ_JAEKDC010000015.1, on the reverse strand, counting down.
AACGAAGTCAACGGCGGCAGCCCCAGCCAGTTGCGCGGCTACACCGAAGTGGCGGGCCAGTCGGCCAAAGTCATCGTCGCCAACCCCTACGGCATCACATGCAACGGTTGCGGCTTTATCAACACCCCGAACGTCACCCTGACCACCGGCAAACCCATCCTCGATAACGGCCGCCTGGACCGCTACCAGGTCGATGGGGGCGCAGTGAGCATCGACGGCCAGGGCTTGAATGCCGACAACGTCGACCGCTTCGAAATCATCACCCGCTCGGCCAGGATCAATGCGCAGATCAATGCGCGCAATTTGACGGTGATTGCCGGGCGCAACGACGTGAATGCGCAGACCTTGAATGCCACCGCGCGCGCCGACGATGGCAGCGCCAAGCCGGAGCTGGCGATTGACTCCTCGGCCCTGGGCGGTATGTATGCCGGCGCGATCAAGCTGGTGGGCACCGAGGCCGGTGTCGGGGTGAAACTGGACGGCACGTTGGCGGCCAGCGCGGGCGATATCCAACTCGATGCCAATGGTCGGTTGACCATGGCCAATGCCAAGGCCAGTGAAGCGGTCGTCATCAAGGCCGGCCAACTGGACGCCACGGGCGCGGTGTATGCCGGCACGCGTATTGATGTGCAAACCACCACGGGCTTGAACAACCAGAAAAGCCTCGCCGCCCGCGACAGTATTACCCTCGCCAGCAACGGGCAATTACTCAACAATGGCATCATTGAAGCGGGGGTTAACCCTGATGAAAGCCGCAACGCCAGCGGCGATATCAGCCTGTCAGCAACCAGCCTGAAAAATACCGGCAGCGTGGTTGCCAGTCGCAGCCTCGGCGTAACCGCAACCCAAGCCCTGAACAACCAGAGCGGCACCTTGAGTGGCACGAAAACCCAGGTTAGCGCCGGACAACTGGATAACCGCGCCGGCCGCGTGCTCGGTACGGATACGCTGAACATCACTGCCACGACCCTGGACAACCGCGACAAGGGTTTGCTGCACAGCGATAACCGCACCGACATTACGGTGGCGTCCAAGTTGGATAACCAGAAGGGTCAAGTTATTGGCCTCAAGACGTTGACGCTCAATGCCGGCCAACTGACCAATGACAGCGGTCTGGTGGCCAGTCAGGGGCAGGCCAGTGTCACGGCTGGACAGGTGAGCAACCAGTCAGGCGAGATCTCCGCGACGCAAACCACCTTCAGCGCCGCGACGCTGGATAACCGTTCCGGAAAATTGCTCGGTAGCCAACTGAACGTGACGGCCAGCGGCGCCATCGATAACCGTTTGGGGCTCTTCTCCGCCGTCACATTGCTGACGGTGCAAGCGGCCAGCCTGGATAACCGCGACAAAGGCTCGGTTGTCAGCCAGGGCAGCTTGAACGCAACGATTGCCGGGCTAGTGGACAACCGCAATGAAGGCAACCTGGTCAGCCAGGGCGCCCAACAGATCGCCGCTGGGCAACTGAACAACAGCCAGGGCGGGCGGGTGTCCAGTAAAACGACCCTGGCGTTGCGCGGCGACAACATGGTCAACCAGGGTGGCCTGGTGATCGCCGACGGGGCATTGACCCTGACCGGCGGCAACCTCGACAACAGCCAGAAGGGCACCGTCAGCGGCAAGGCTAATACCCGCGTTGAACTGGCAAGCCTGAACAACAGCAACGGTGGCAAGTTGAGCAGTGCGGGCCAGTTGACGCTCAACGCCGCTCAGCTCGAAAACGCGGGCGGGCGCATTAGCGCTGTGGGCGACCTGCAGGCGACAGTCGGTGTGCTCAATCAACACGCGGGCGAGCTGGTCAGCGAAGGCGCCTTGAGCCTCAGCGGCACTACACTGGACAACCGCAACGGCGGCCTTATCGCGGCCACTGGCGGCGTAGAAGTACGCAGTCAGGAGATCCTCAACCAGCAGGGCGAAATCTCCAGCCAGGCCAAGGTGCTGGTGGTGGCCGATCAGTTGAACAACAGCGCCGGCAAAGTGATCGGCGACAGCGGCCTGAACCTCACGGTGCAGCGCCTGATCAATCAGAGCAAAGGCCTGTTGGCCGGGCGCGAAGGCCTGGTAGTAAGCGGCGGCCAGTTGGATAACAGCCAGGGTGGGCGTCTCACCAGCCAGAAAAACCTCAACATCCTGTTGACCGGCGATTTGCTCAATCACGGCCAGGGCACGCTGCTCAGTGAGGGCGAGTTGACGGTCAGTGCCGGTGCACTGGATAACAGCCAGGGCGGTATTTTTTCTGCGGCCAAGGCGCTGTCGGTCACAACTCAGGGGGTGTTGAATAACCAGGCGGGCAAGTTGCTCGCCGATGGCAGCATCACATTGCTCAGCACTGACTTAAATAACAGCCAGGGCGGTGTGATCAGCGGTAAGCAGCATGTTGACCTGCGTAGCGCTGACCTCAACAACAGCCAGCGCGGCAGCATCAGCAGCGACGCGGGCATCACCCTTGATGCCGGGCAACTGGATAACAGCCAGCAAGGTTCGATCTTTGCCAAATCGTCGATCAAAGCCACTGTCACCGGGCTGGACCAACAAGGTCGCGGCGAACTGGTCAGCCAGGCCGCTATCGACCTGGACGTAAAGAACGGGTTGTTGAACAACCGTGACCACGGCCTGATTGCAACGCCGGGACAGTTGCTGCTGCGCAATCTTGGAGCTGTGGATAATCGCCAGGGTGGCGAGATTTCCAGTACCCAGTCCTTCCTGTTGGCGGCGGCTTCGCTGGATAACCGTGGCGGCAAAATCATCAGTCGCGACAGCCTTCAGGTGCGCATCGCCCGCGCTCTGGATAACAGCGCCGAAGGCGTTGTATCGGCGCAAAACAGCTTGCAGGTTGCAGCCAATAGCCTGAATAACCAAGGTGCCGGCGCACTGGCCAGCCGTGGTGCGTTGGACCTGAAGGTCACGGGCCTGCTGGACAACCGCAATAAGGGGCAGGTCACCGCGGCCTCCACGCTGACCACCACTTCAGGGGCGGTTAATAACAGCGACAAAGGTCGCTTCTCGGCCGGCGCCCAACAGGTGCTCACCACCGGCACGTTGGACAATCATCAAGGCGGCCAAATTGTCAGCGACGCCAGCCTGACGGTCACCGCCGCCGATGTGGATAACCGTAACGGTGTCATCGGCAGCCAGCAGGCGCTGAACCTGACCACGGCCAACCTCGACAACAGCGCCGGGCTGATCAACAGCCAAGGTGACTTGAGCCTGATCGGCCAAAAGGTCGACTCAAGCCAGGGCGGCGAAATCTCGGCCAAGGGCGATTTGAAACTCATCGTGCAGCAGTTGATCCAGCGCCAAGGCCGGTTGATCGGCGAGCGCGCCGTGACCCTCGACCTGCAAGGCGGCAACCTGGACAACCGGGCTGGTTTGATCAGCGCCAAGGGGCCGCTGACCTTCGCTCGACTGGGTGAACTGAGCAACCGTGAACAGGGCGAAATCTCCAGCCAGACGGCGTTCACGGTAAAGGCCAAGCGCATCGATAACGGCGATCGCGGGGTCATCCTCAGTGCTGATCAGTTACGTCTTGAAGCTGAAGAAGTGGTCAACGCCAGTAAAGGCCTGATCTCGGGTTGGAATGGCCTGGCGGTCGTTGGCGGTAGCCTGGACAACAGCGCCGAAGGCACGTTGTCGAGCAAGAGTGGGACGCTGCAAACTCGGCTTACCGGTGCGCTGGATAACCACGGTTCGGGTGCGTTGGTCAGCCAGGGCAAACAAACGCTCAATGCTGCCAGCCTCAACAACGACCAAGGCGTTATCTCGGGCCAGGGTGATGTCACGCTCAACGTCGCGGGGCGCCTCGACAACAGCAACACAGGGTTGATTTCGGCGGGCAAAGCCCTGGATTTCAACAATGCCAACACTGAAATACTCAACCGCGGCGGCCAGATCAACGCCAGCACCATCAACCTGATTGGCCAGCACCTGGACAATAGCGCCGGCCAACTGATCAGCCAGGGCACACTCGATGGCACCCTTAGCGGTGCGTTGATCAACGCCAACAAGGCCCGCCTGGCCAGCGGCGCAGCGCTGCTGCTAAATGCTGCGAGCCTGGATAACCGTGGCGGCCAACTGATCAGCCAGGACCGGCTGAACCTGACCCTCGCCGGTGGCGACCTGGATAACCGCGACAAAGGCACCCTGGCCAGTCAGAAAGACCTGGTGATCAAGCTGTTATCCGGTGACGTGAACAACCAGCAAGACGGCCTGATCTTCAGCCAGAAGGGCCGGCTCGATCTTGCCGCCCGTACCCTCAACAACCAGCAAGGCACGCTACAAAGCAAGGCCGACAACCTGCTGCGACTGACAGCCGGCTTGAACAACCAGGGCGGACGCGTCGATAGCCTTAGCGGCAACCTGGACCTGAAGTCGGCCAGCGTGGCCAATACCACGGGGGGCGTCCTCAATAGCAGCCAGGGCTGGATCAAGCTGGTGACGGGCCTGTTCGACAACGGCGGCGGTATCACCCAGGCGCAATCCCTGGAAATCGAAGCCAAAGGCGGGCTGCTCAACCAACTGGGGCACCTTTCGGCCCTTGCCGGTGAGAGCCAGATTGTCACCACGACCTTGAACAACCAGGGCGGCGGTGTGTATGCCGATACCCTGCTCAAGGTTACGGCCAAGGACTTTGACAACCAGGGCACAGCTGTTGGCAACGGCGGTAAAGTCGGTGCGCGGAGCATCGACTTCGGGCTCACGGGTACCCTGAGCAACGGTTTTGGCCTGATCGAAAGCGACGACACCCTGCGCCTCACTGCGCAAGCCATCAATAACGTCGGCGGTAACCTGCGGGCCATGGGCCGCGTCGGCACCACCGATATCCGCACCTCGGGTCTGTTCGACAACCGCTTCGGTGCGCTGGAAAGTGCCAATCAACAACTCACGCTGCAGGCCGGCGATCTGGACAACAACGGCGGGCGCATTGTCCATAGCGGCAGCGGAACATTCGACCTGAGCTCCGACCAAGTCACCCGCGCTGGCGGCAGCTTTGTCACCAACGGTCAGTTGGACATCAAGGCCGCAAGCTGGACCAACAGCAGCGTGATCCAGGCCGGGCGTCTGAACCTCGATATCGGCCAGTTCACCCAGACCGCCAGCGGCCAGTTGCTGGGCTCGCAAAGCCTGACCGGCATTGGCGACACGTGGACCAACGAAGGACTGCTGGCCAGTGACGGCAGCCTTAACCTGACGCTCAGCGGCGGCTACAGCGGCAATGGCCGGGTCAGCAGCCTGGGTGACATGACCCTCACCAGCGCCCGTATGGACCTCGGTGAAAATGGCCGGATTGCCGGCGGTGCGCTCACCCAAATCAACAGCACCGTGCTGAACAATCAAGGGCGCTTGACCTCTATTGGCGACCTGACGGTCAACGCCACCACCTTGAACAACTACGGCACCTTGGGTGGCTCTGAAAAGGTCCGCTTGAACGCTGCTCACCTGCTCAACGATAAGGGCCTGCTGTTCAGCGGTAACGACATGACCCTACGGGTCAATGACTTCAGCAACCGCTTTGGCGACGTCTACAGCCTCGGCGGCCTGGACATCGCCCGCGATGACGCCAACGGGCGCAGCGCGCTGATCGAAAACATCTCCGGCACGCTGGAAAGCGACGGGAGCATGCGTTTGCTGGCGGATACTTTGAGCAACCGTCGCGACCAGTTCAGTACTGAAAAGAAGCTGGTGTCGGGCAACCTTAATGCTTACTTCGATGACTTCTGTTCTGGCAAGGGCTGTGAAGTTCACTTCAGCGCCGTCGAGCGTCATGACGACGTAGCCACCGGCAGTTCGGCCTCGGCGTTTATCAACGCCGGTGGCGACCTGACCGTGGGTAGCCAGACCTTCGACAACCTCTATAGCTCCGTCTCGGCCGCCAAAAGCATCCTGATCAATACCGATGTGTTGAACAATACAGGCGCGGCGGGTGGAGAAGAGATCCACTACAGCTCAGAGTTCTATACCCGGGATCGCGGTCAATACAACACGTTTATCAGCCGCAGGAACCTGTTCAACCTTTACAACGATCCCAACTCCACAGACTACCGTCCTGGCGAAATGACCATGGACAAGCTGAAGGAGGGGATTGGTACCTTTTTCCACTTCTCCAGCTATACAGTGCCCACTTCTGGCAGCGTGATCGCCCAGGCCGTGATCCAGGCGGCCGGCGCGGTCACAGTCAACGCCACCCAGGAAATCAACAACAGCGTCATCCGCCCGAACGCCACGAACATTGACACCCCGGCGGCCAATCGCAATACCAACTCGGATGTATTCGCCTCGACCGTAAAACCGGCGGTCACCGCGCAATTGCCGCCGGACCTGGCCCAGCGCCAGGTCAACCCCGTGACCTTGCCGGGCTTCAGCCTGCCCACCGGGCAGAACGGTTTGTTCCGCCTCAGTGGTCAGCAAGCCACGGCTGACGGTGCTTCCAGCGCTTCGACGAGCGTTGCGGACTTCAGCGTCGGCGGCCGCCAGATTACCGCCAAGGATCGGGAGCAAACCCTCGACTACACCGCCGTGCAAGAGCGCGGTTTCAACCTCGACGGCCAGCCACTCAGCGCTGCAGTCAACGGCCAGGGCCCACTGGCACTGGATACCGGCGCACAGTCGATCAACCGCGTGCAAGGGCTGCCGCCTGTCACTCCGGTAGACAACAGCCATAAATACCTGATCGAAACCAATCCGGCCCTTACCGACCTCAAGCAGTTCATGAGCTCCGACTACCTGCTGGCGAAACTCGGCTACAACCCTGATGACAGCTGGAAACGCCTGGGCGATGGCCTGTACGAGCAACGCCTGATCCGCGAAGCCGTGGTGGCCCGCACCGGCCAACGCTACATCGACGGTATTGCCAGCGACGACGCGTTGTTCCGCTACCTGATGGACAACGCCATTGGTTACCGTGACTCGCTCAACCTGCAACTGGGCGTGGCTCTCACCGCTGAGCAAGTAGCGGCGCTGACCCACGATATCGTGTGGATGGAGGAAGCCCAGGTCAACGGCCAGAAAGTCCTGACCCCAGTGCTCTACCTGGCCCAGGCCAACAACCGCCTGGCACCCAACGGCGCATTGATCCAGGGCCAGGACGTGAGCCTGATCACCGGCGGCGACCTGCGTAACAGTGGGACCTTACGCGCCACCAACAACCTGAACATGGTCGCCGGCAACATCGACAACAGCGGCCTGATGCAAGCCGGCAACCGCCTGGAGATGCTCGCCACCGACTCGATCCGCAACACCCGGGGCGGGGTGATCAACGGGCGCGATATCAGCGCCAGCGCCGTCACTGGCGACGTTATCAACGAGCGCACGGTGACCACCTTCCGTAATGAAGGCCAGGGCTACCAACTGCGTAACGACGTGGTCAGCTCGGGTTCACGCTTCGAAGCCACCGACACCGTAAAAATCAGCGCCGGGCGCGACCTATACAGCGGCGGTAGCACCATCAAGGCCGGTGGCGACGCGAATCTTGCGGCCGGGCGCGACGTCATCATCGCCAGCCAGACCGAACAAGATGACGCTGCGTTCCAGCGCCGACGCGTCAGCAGCACCGAGCAAACCATCCTGCAACATGCCTCCGCCGTCGAAGTCGGCGGCGACCTGACCCTCGATGCCCGTCGCAACATGGCCGTCATTGGCAGCAGCGTCAGCGCCGCGAAAAACCTCAGCGCCAAGGCTGGCGAAAGCATGACCCTGGCAGCGGCGGCGAACGAGGAACACGACTATTCCAAAGGCAAAAAAGGCGGGACCAAAACCACCAAGCAACTGGATACCGTCACCCAGCAAAGCGCTGAACTAAAGGCGGGCGGCGACTTGATCGCCATCGCCGGCACCGACCTGACCCTGGTCGCCAGCAAAATCAGCGCGGGCAACGACGCCTATGTACATGCCGATAACGAGCTGAACATGCTGGCGGCGCAGGACAGCAACTACTCGCTGTACGACATGAACAAGAAGGGTAACTGGGGCAGTAAAAAGACCCAGCGCGATGAAGTGACCGATGTGAAGAACATCGGCAGTGAGATCAAGACCGGGGGTGACCTGACGCTGGAGAGCGGTGGGGATCAGTTGTATCAAGCGGCGAAGCTCGACAGTGGCGGGGATATTGCGATTGTCAGCGGGGGGGCGGTGACGTTTGAGGCGGTTAAGGATTTGCGGCAGGAGAGTCATGAGAAGAGCAATAACAATGCCTTCTGGATGTCCTCCAAAGGCAAAGGCACCACCGACGAAACGCTGCGCCAGACCCAGATGGTCGCCGGAGGCAATATCGCGATCAAGGCGGTGGAAGGCCTGAAGATCGACGTCACGCAGGTCAATCAACAGACCGTCAGCCAGTCCATCGATGCGATGGTCAAGGCTGATCCGCAGTTGGCGTGGATCAAGGATGCGCAGGCACGCGGGGATGTTGATTGGAGGCAGGTCAAGGAGATTCACGACAGCTTCAAGTACAACAACTCCGGGTTGGGGCCGGCGTCGCAGCTCATCATTGCGATTGTGATGGCTGCGGTGGTTGGGCCGATGGCGGCGGCGGCGGCGGCAGGTGCTGGTGTGGGTGGTGTCGGTAGCGCCATGGTGGGCGCTGTAGCCGCGAATGCGTCGACTAATGCCACGGTCAGCACCATCAACAACCGGGGCAATCTCGGTGCCGTGTTCAAAGACGTAACATCTTCTGACGCGATGAAAGGCTATGCGATTTCCGGCATCGCTGCGGGCTTGACTGTGGGCTATTTCGATAAGTGGACCGGGACCGAAACCACCACGTCGATCGGCAAAGTTACTGTCCCGGGATCGCTGAGTACCTGGAGTGGTGTTGGTCAGTTTGCGGCCAACCAGACGTTACAGAACGGCACCACGATGTTGCTGAGTAAGGCCCTTGGACAGGGAGGCAGTGCCAGTGATGCGTTGAAAAATGCACTGTTTAATACGTTGGCGGCAGCCAGTTTCAACTTGGTAGGGGATTTCACGAAGGGTGTGATCAAGGATGGTTCGGCACCGAAGATTGCGATTCACGCGATGGTCGGTGGCTTGCTGGCTGAGGCCACGGGTGGCGATTTCAGAACCGGTGCGTTAGCTGCGGGGGCGAACGAAGCGCTGGTTACTCATCTGGATACGCTGGTCAAGGGTAACGATGAGCTGCTGACGATGAGTTCGCAGATCGTTGGCGTGCTGGCGGCGGCCGGGCAGAAGGATGCGGATGCGGCCAAGATTGAGAAGGGGGCTTGGGTTGCGAAGAATGCTACGCAGTACAACTACCTGTCACATAACCAGCTAAAAAGGGCTGCCAAGAAAATAGCGGCCTGTGCTGATTCGGCCTGTATTTACGAGACAACACGCGCCTACAAAGAGTTAAGCCTCCAACAAGACATTGAAGCGATTGCCTCCTGCAACGCTAACCTTTCGTCTTGTGCTACTGTGTCGAGAGAAGTCGCCAGCACTATGGCGAATCTTAACGCGGTCAAAGATTTGGTCGGTTACGGCTCGCTTGAAGCGCGGGATGCGGTTCAAAACCTTATAAATTCAAATTATGAGTTCCAGGAGATGCTCGCGACATCGACTGCTGGGCATTCGATGGAGGCAATGGTCGAGACACTCCAGGCTAAATGGGGTTTGAGTGATGCTCAAGCGCAGGACATCAGCAGCGGTCTAAAGGTTGCTGTGGCTGCGGGACTGGGGACCGCAGCAGGGGTGTTGGCGTATAAGCGGGCGGTGGCGGGAGCTACGAAAGAAGCTGGCGGTTCAAAAGCAACTACTAACGCTCCAAATACACCCAGGTTCATTACGGACTCTGCCGGTAATACTATTGATTTAGATTATACCAAGGGACTCAGGGAAACGAATGTGACGGTCACGGGAACGCGTGGTGGTGTTCAGTATCCGTTGCAAGGGCAAACTCCCGATTCTTATGCAAATCTTGGAAATGGGCATGTTGTTGTCTACGGTCCTGAGGGGCGTGCACTATATGATGTGTCTAGCTCTCGGATTAAGGTGGTCGAATGGAACCAAGCTCCGAATGGAACATATTTCCCCAAGAAGGGAAGTGATACAAAAGTTTTTGAGGGGAATGTTCCTCAGTCGGTTCTTGATAGCTTGGGGTTGAAATGATGAAAGTTTATCAGGGTAATATTTCTAAAGAGTCGTTGAGTCTGTTTGTTTCAGATATTGGCTCCGGGGAGTTTTTTTCATATGTAGGGCACTTGGTTTCATTAGAACAGGCAATTTCTGTTCTGGGTTTGCTCTCTCCTGATTTTATTGAGGTCAATGGTCACATTTTCTGGCTGCCTAACGCTCAGCAATACGATCCGCAAAAATTTCATTTGAACGGGCTGGTTGAGACCGAATCTAGTGTGTTGGAACAAAGTACATCGCGTAGAGACGTTGAACGATACAGAAATATTTTTTCAATAAATCAGTTCTTTTCAAAGTGGGAGGATGCACCGGGTCGACCCGTATTTAAAGTGGGCCTTTCGGAAGAAGATTATCGTCTTTGTCATTTATTTGCTGAACAGATCACTAGATATTGGAAGCGCGCATTATCTGATACCTTTCCAGAGAAGGTATTTCAGTTTGAAATTGCTGACGATCTTCTCGATGAATATGGTGTCTGTCTGACATTCTGGCAGTCGTAGTTTAAAGAGCGCACAGGATGTGTCCGCGCCATTAAAACCACTGCCAGAGGCTAAATAATAATTGTGCGTTTAGAAATGGTTGAGGAAAGCCTTGTAGAAAAACTTAAGGTAGTCAGTGAGGAACAACGAAGACGTGCTGTAAAAGTGGCTTGCGAACTTGCTTTACAGGCCTGCCCAGTAGAAGTGTCTATTGTTGCCGAGTCTCTTAGGTATCTACAATCTGGTAATAAACTCACGACTGATCAGGTTTCTGGGTGCAAAAGGAACTGGGGCTGTTGTAGATGACACAATCAAGGCATTACCAGCCCCAAGACAAATAGATGCATCGTGGAGCGCGAGCACTTATAACAAAGGCGGTTTGATGACAGGTATTGAGCATGTATTCTATCGCCATGGACCTGACTCAGGATTTGCGAATGTTAGTAAGTTCTCGCAAGGAACATCTGTTAAAGATGTCTCTAGCTATGTTGATAACGCACTGAGATATGGGAAGGTAACTCCTAATGGCCCAGGTGGGCACGTTATTGAGTACCACGCAGGTAAGGTGATTGGAACAAACGTCTCAGGCGCTCCAACATCGACAATCAAAATAAATAAGCAAAAGGGGACAGATTTATTTTTTTGCTTAGAGGTGTTTTTCCTCGGTTAAATAAATCTGTTCTCTTTTCACCTTTACCTAACTCCGGGGAACAATCATCAGGAAACGCAGTAATAACTCATCACTGACAATAGTAAGGAACGCCGTGAAAAATCTCCTATTGATACTCTTCAGCACCCTCGTATTAGCTGGCTGCATCAGCCACCCCCTAACTCCTGAGCATCGCGCTCAGATCAAGACCGTCAAAGTGCTGCCCGTCAAATGGGAAAGAAGCATGGATTACATGGGCCAAGGGCAGGCGTGGGGAGCGGCCTTGGGGGCGGGCCTGGGTGCAGGCGCCGGCATGGCAACCGGTACTTCAACGGTGGGTACGGCGGCGTTGTCTGGCGCGGGGTTCGCGGGTGGTGCGAAGGTCGGCGAGTTGGCTGAGATGTCGACGCCTGTGGCAATTCTCACCGTTATGGACGCTGAAAACATCGACCTGGGTGTGTTACTCAAACAGGGATTTATCGACGAGCTAAAGAAAACCTCGTCGCTCACGGTGGTTGGGGATGATGAGGTGGCGGACGCGCAGATCCAGTTGACCGTCGCACAGTGGGGCTTTCGCCTGACCCAAGGCTTTAGCAGCGTGGTTTACCCGACTATCACGGTGGTTGCGGCAATGAATCGTGGTGATGAGATGATCTGGCGCACTAGCGAGTCGATCACGCCTTTCAACGGTAACAACGTATACGGCTACACGCCGCTGACTTATCGCACAGACCCCGCCGCCTTGCGCCAGGCCTTGACGGGGATCACCCAGATCGCCGGGCAATACTTGGTCAAAGAACTTAAGTAACTCAGGCAACTGTGGCGGTATTGGACCACCCTTCTACTTCGCCAGAAATTCTTGGTTAGGCGGGACAGTTAGAAGGGCGCGGAAAAAATTATTTTTATTGTGGGAAATTTCCTAAGTTTTAGGAGTTTTCCTATTTAGCTCGATTGTCGATCCAATGACAATCGCGGAGGAGTACGCTTTAAAGCTGCCTTTAAACGTTTTATGAGCGTCTACCCGTTATAAATCAATTGCTTAGCTGTGAGTCAGGTGAGTGCCTTGCTCAATCTGCGGGAAATTTAGCAGGCCATTGATCAGCATCAAATGATGCAGGTCGTCGGTCAGTGCAAGGGCTCAAACAGGCTGTTTCGGTTTTATAACTGCTGCCGCCGAGATAGTGAGCGGAGTCCCAGTCATACATGGAGTTTTACATGAAGCCAACGCCGTTTAAAAAAAGCCTGCTGGCTTTGATCGTTGGGGCAATCAGTACCCAAGTGCTGGCCCTTGAAGTGGATATCGCTCAAGGCAAAAATATATGGATCGGCGAAACGCTTAATGAGTCATTGATCTTTACCGGGAAGCTGATTCCAACGGCCAATCAAAATACAGGCCCGGTCGCGGCCAACTTGCAGAAAGTGAATGTTTCCGGTACCAGGATTCAGGGCTCTCTGATCAATCGCGCCGATATTACGGTGAACAATGAAGACCGGTCTATTCGCGGATTTGCTGTGGATCCATTTGGGACGATGATGGGCCACTGGGCTGCCAGTACGATTACTGGCGATGTGATTCAGGCCGGTCATATCACCACGAGCAATATTTATGGTTATGAGGCCTTTGATATCGGTGACGCCACGATTGGTGGAAGTGTCATCAACTCAGGCACTATTAAATCAACACCGGGACCTGCCGATGGTGATGCCGAAAGCGGTGACGGTATATTCCTGCACAACACCCAAGTGGCAGGCGATGTCTCCAATACGGGTGTGGTCGCGGTGGAGGGTAAAAGCGTAGTGGGGCTGGCAATCGACGGTCCGCCTAGTTCTCCAATCACCATCGGCGGGAAAATTCTCAACTCCGGGACTATTACTGCAACAGGTGAGCGCGTCTGGGCCTTCGAGGTGGAAACCAGCACCAGTCCGTTACGCATCGAAAACAGCGGCCTGCTTTCGGCAAATGGCGCTGATGCGTCCGGCGTGATGTTTTATGACGGTACCGTCGACTACATCCTCAATACAGGTGTCCTAGAAGCCAAAGGCGCCAACGCCAACGCTTTCGACTTCCGTGGTGCAAACTTTGCGCAAAACAGCCCCATCGGCTCTCGCGGCATCGTCAACCGTGGCACTGTCAGCGCCGATGGCATTGCGATCAAGGTCGATGCTGGCAAGCAAACCTCCCCCTTCGAAATCAACCAGCAAGCCGGCGAAATCCGCAGCAACTCCGGCACCGCCATCGACGCGGCCAACCTGGCAAGCCTGAACTGGACTGGCGGCAAAATCGTCGGTGATGTACTCAACGTCACTGGCGTGAACATCGCAGGCCAGGCTGATTTCACCGGTAAGCGCATCAAGAGCCCGGTATCGATCAGCTCGGGCTCGTTAAACCTGTCGGACGCCGGCACCACCATCACTAGCGACCTGAATGTAGCCAGCGGCGCCGGGGTTGATATGCGCCTGTCCAACAGCGTGGTGCCGACCACGCCTTACCTGACGGTCAGCGGCGCCGCGAATTTTGCCCAGGCTTCGAAGGTGACCTTGAGCGCCAAGCCCGGTGATTTCACCGCAGCGCCCAGCGGCACCGAATACACCTTGCTGCAAGCCAGCAGCGTGCAGAACAACGGTCTGACGGTCGGCAGTACGTCGTCGCTGCTGGACGTGTTCAGTTACTCGGCTGATGCGCAAACGGTCAAGGCTGTGGTGGGCTTGAAGAGTAATCAACAGGTGCAAGAGGAGCTGACCAATGTCGGCGCCACTGAGCCGGTTATCACCGCCGTTAACGAAGTGAAAAATGACGTGCTTGGGCAACTGGATGAGAGTGATCCGGTGTTCCAGGCCGTGGCCAACGCCGGCAGCGCCCAGCAACTGGCGCAGATTGGCGAACAGCTCAAACCTGACGTAAACCGTGGTGCGCTGGACGTGGCCTTGTCCGGGCAGACCGTGATCAATGACGCGATCCTCAACCGCCTGGCCGGCCAGCGCGATGGCAGCGAACGCGGCGGTGTGTGGGTGCAAGGCTTGAGCAGCAACATGGACCAGGACGGTCGCGGTGGCGATAACGGTTACTCGGCCAACAGCAGCGGCGTGGCAGTCGGCGTGGACGGGCGTTTGAACGACATCACCCGCGTGGGCGTGGCGTACAGCTACCTCAACTCCAACATCCACTCTGACCTGGGCAACAAGACCGAAGTGCAGGGCAACGCGCTGTCGCTGTATGGCAACTGGTCGCTGCAGAACTGGTTTGTCGATGGCAGCCTGAGCTACGGCGTCAACGACAACGACAGCAAGCGTCATATCACCGGCACTACAGCGAAGGGCAGCTACGACAGCCAGGCACTGTCGGCCAGTGTGGTGGGCGGTTACAGCTTCAAGGCGTCGGACAGCGTGCTGATCGAACCGCGTGTCGCCGCGCGTTACTCCAGCGTGCACATGGACAGCCTGCATGAGAAGGGCTCTTCGGCGGCGCTGAACACTGGTTCCCAACGTTACGAAGTCGGTGAACTGGGCGCCGGCCTGCGCGTGGCGGGCAACCTGGCGCTGGGCGCCGGCACCCTGCAACCGGAAGCGACCGTGATGGCCTATCACGACCTGATGGGGGATCGCGTGGCGCAGACTTCCAGTTTTGTGAACGGTGGTTCGACGTTCAGCGTGACCGGCGCATCGGTAGCGCGTGACAGCTATGAGGCCAGCGTGGGCGTGAACTACCAGGTCTCGGCGTTCAGCGTCGGCGCTAGCTACACCCGCCAGGCTCGCAGCGGGTTTGATGCCGATGGGGTGATGGTTAAGGCGCGGTACGCGTTTTAAGTAGAAAAACCGGGGGCCAGACCACGATTGAATTTTTAATCGGGGTCTGGCCCTTTTTTATTGCTCGTTTTATGTGCTTTGCAGACTCAACCGTCGCCCAATCAAATCGTAGCCATTGCGCAATGGCTAGGTTTTCCAACCGCTGGGGGAAAACAGGCTTAAACCACGATTCAACCGCTACTGATTGTCTGGCCCCCTATTTGCTTCTTCTTTCATCAAAAAAGGCGGGTGCGTTACCTGACACGATGAGGGCACGTCGTGACAATTTGCCAGCTCTGTGCATTTGGTGAAAACTCCACTTTAAAAGGCCCCAAGAATTTGCTGGGCAGGCATGTGCTGTCAGGGAGGCTGTTGATCACAGTCTTTACGATGGCCAGTTACCACCAATGGCGATTATTTCTATAAAGGATTGAGATGTTCGAGATAGATCGCGGCAGCAAAGTACTGTTGGTGGACCAGATTCGCAGCGAAATCATCCGCCGCATCGAATCTTTTCAATGGGTGCAAGGCAGCCGTTTACCGTCAGTCAGGGCGCTTTCCAAACAATTGGGCGTGAGTATTTTTACGGTGAGCAGCGCCTACGAGGATCTCGTTGCCCAACAGGTCATCGAGTCCCGGCCTGGTGCGGGTTACTACATTCTTGCGCCCACTGCTCCGGACGTTTCCAAGGATCTGGACAAGATCATTGCGCCATCCAGTTTGCACGCGGGGTTTCTTTACCGGGCGCTGGATCCTTCCCAATACGATATTCCTGTCAGTTCAGGGTATTTTCCACCTGCCTGGTTGGCGGACGCCGTTCCGGCATCAGTGACCGGCCGGCTGATTCGCAGCACGCTGTCTTGTAGTGCCCCGGCGCCTGCTGCGGGCAAGCAGGAGTTGCGTTCGGTGATTGCGCGACAGCTGCGGGAAATACAGATCAATGCCTCCAGCAGCCAGATTGTGGTGACTGTGGGGGCTACCCATGCGTTCTCGCTGATTCGCAGTGTCATGCTTGAGCCTGGTGATTACCTGTTGGTCGAGGATCCAAGTTACCTGCTGCTGCAGTTGCGGCTGATCAAAGACCGGGATTTCAACATCATCACCGTCCCCCGCATGGCAGATGGCCCGGACTTGGAGGCCATGGAAGCCATGTTGATCCAGTATCGACCAAAACTGTTTCTTACCCAGACCCTGATCCACAACCCTACCGGGGGCAATACCTCGCCGGCCAAGGGCTTCAAGATTCTTTCGTTGGCGCAGAAGTATGACTTTCATATTGTCGAGGACGATATCTTCGGTTCGTTATGTGCCCGGCAAACCCTGCGCTTGAGCAGCCTGGATGAATGGAACCGCACCTTCTATATCAGCGGATTCAGCAAGGTACTTAGCCCGGCATTGCGCCTTGGGTATGTGGTGGCGCCGGCGAAGTTTGTCGAGGGGCTGATCGAACAGAAAATGTACAACTTGTTGTGCGGTTCATCACTGGACGAGACGATCGTGACCTACACCCTGGAGTCCGGCCGCTATCGACACCATTTGGATGGTTTGCGCCAGCGGGTGACGCAGGAGCGTGTCCGGGCGCGGGAGTGGTTGGGGAACAAGGGGGTGGTGTTTGACGATGCCAGTGCGCAGGGGGTGTTTTTGTGGGCGCGGTTTCCTCAGTACGTGGATCTGCGCCGCCTGATTGAGCGGGCACACGATGCCCGCATTTTCCTGGCGCCTGGATCACTGTTCAGTAACACGCACGATTATGATCAGTACATTCGCTTGAACGTCAGTCATTGCAACGATATCCGGTTCAAGCACTTCATCGATGCCCAACTGGACTGTGAAACTGAGCTCACAGGCAAGACTGAACAAGACGCCTGACCCTCAAGGCTTGATGCGTGACCCGGCATCGTGCGGTGAGTGTTGCGCCGGGTCGAGGTTTCGTTGCCAGCGTTTGAAGTACTCCGCCAGGGTTGCTACCTCTCCCAGGTCTTCATAAGAGTAGATGTTGCCGGTAAGGATCTGCACGTCATCATCGTCGTGGAGCATTTGGATGGATGAATCCTCAGCGATTTCCAATCCATTGACGGCCAAGCTGATGTTATCGATCCAGTACAACGGTTTTCCGTCCTGGCCGGACCAGACCTGAGCGTCTGCGTAAAACGACTTAAGGGCCAATCCGTTGGTTTTCATGGGCATAGCGTTAACCCCGTTTACTGCTGGGAGTGTTCTTGATGCCTGCTGATGGATGACGTCAGCCGCACTCTGTTAGATCAGACCGCGTGGGTCATTTTTTTTCAGCCCTGAAGCGCAGCCGTGTGTAGTCCACCGTCCAATGTCCGCTGGAGTCCAGCAGGTCGCTGGCCAGTTCCTCCGTGACCTCCTCCAGAAACTGCGCGTGTGCGTCTACCGGTAAAGCGGCCAAATAGGGGCTGCCATAGGTTTTTATCCATTCGCTGACGGGGTAATCCAGCACCATTGGGCGCTCGAACCAACTGATGAACGTGACGTGGAACCCCACCTGCTCCAACACCTGTTGGTACTCATGGGCGGAGGGCAAATACCAAGGGTCAATGTCCTGCGCATCGACGGACCTGCGTTCCAGGGCCTCATGGATGGCCCGCCGGATCAACAGGGCATTTTTCGCACCGGCAAACTCACCCACAAACCGCCCGCCGGGTTTGAGTGCCATGAAGGCGCCACGGGCTACTTGATCAGCATGACGCATCCAATGCAGGGCGGCATGGCTGAATACCGCATCGAATTCCTGGTGGAAGTAGAGCTCTTCGGCATTGCCCAGTTTCACCTCAAGGTTGCGCGAGCGTGCGGCGTTCACCTTCTCGGGGCTGGAGTCGAACCCCACCACCTCAGCACCCTGGCGAGCGAGTTGTTCACTCCAATAGCCATCACCGCAGCCGATATCCAGCACCCGCTCCCCCGTTTTGATTGCCAGCAACTCGATCGCACCGTTGGCCCGGTGAATCTGCGAACACGTGTTGGTTTCATAAGGCAGGGCGTTCCTTTCCTGCAACTCGAAAAAGGGTCGGAAAAAGCTTGAGGCAGTCATCGGGAGGTCTCCGTTTAGGGGAGGTGATGTGGCTGTCGGGCTGCAAGCCCCTCTAAGCATCACCTTGGGCGAGGTGAAAAAGGGCGCGCCGGTTCAGATGCGCTTGGACAACCAGACCAGCACGATTACCACGACGCATGCGGCCGGGGTCAACCAGTTCCAGAGCTCACCCATCAGCCAGATCGAAAAGGCAAACGTGAAGAACGGCTGCAGCAACTGCAACTGGCTAATGCGTTGGATGCCCCCCAGTGCCAGTGCACGGTTCCATGAAAAGAAGCCCAGCAGCGAGTTGACCAGCGCCAGGAAGAGCAGGGCTGCTACCCCTTGGCCAGGCAGGTTGGCAATAGCTTCGCCGTCATACAGCCAGAGGCTGACCGGAAGTAACACAGGCAGGCTGATGACCAGGGTCCAGCACATGACCTGCCAGCCCGGCAGTTCCTTGGACAGCGCGCCGCCTTGGGCGTAGCCAAAGCCGGCCAGCATGACGGCGCCCAGTAGTGCCAAGTCACCGATGTAGATATCCGAGACATTCGAGTTGATCACGGTATAGGTCATGACCACCAGGAAACCCAGGCTCGACACCACCCAGAACATTTTGGAGGGGCGGGTACCTGTGATCAGCGTGCCGAAGATAGCCGTAGACAGTGGCAGCGCCGCGAGCACCACGCCGCCGTGGCTCACGGGAACGTATTGCATGCCAAGGGCGGTAAGGATTGGAAAGCCGTAAACGATCCCGGTGGATGTCAGCAGCATTCGTTTGATTTGTGATCGAGTGGGCAGCTTGGCTCGGCCGAGAATCAGAAATGGAATTGCCGCAAACGCTGCCAGCACCGACCGGAAAAAACCGACTTGCAGGGCGCTTAGATCGCCCGCGAGTATCTTGGCCGCCGGTAGGGTCATCGCGAAAGCTGCGACCGAAATGAGCCCTAGGAAGTAGGCTTGCAAGTCCTGGTTTTTTGATTCTTGAAAGCTGGCGATATTGGTTTGCGTCATGGGACGTTTCCTTTGGTTTCGCCGGTGGTGCATCCGCCCATGCGGGTGGATGCGCAGGCCGGTCAGATCTGTTTGTTATTGAGGTTGGGTTTATCCAGGGGGCTGGTGCTCAGGAAAAATACCAACGATGAACGTGTGCCACTTTGTACCTTGCGTACCCCATGGGGGATTTCGCAGCGATTGATCAGCACATCGGCATAGCCGGTTTTAAACTGCGACTCCTGGCCTTCATGCTCGATAAAGAACTCGCCGCCTTCGTATTGCCTGCCGAACTGAATGACCACCGAGTAGCGATATTCCAGGTTGCTGTAGGTATCAATGTGCTTACCGATATAGTTGCCAGCCTCCAGCAGGTTGGATTGGCAACGACGGATAAAACACTCTCCCTCCATGATGCCGTTGAAAAACTCACGGCTTTTGCCTGACGAGAGAATTTCCACCACCCGTTCGCCATACGGTGTGTTCCGATAGACGGGCAACTGGCCTTTTTGGTCTTCCATGAAGCGCCCAACCGCCAAAAAGTTTTCTTCGCCCACATCGCCGATTTTAATGATGGTTTTGGGGATGACCTGGCACGCGGTCTCCAAGTAGTCGATATCTTCATCTGAGAACAGTTGTGAAGCCTTGAGGCGTGCGTAGGCGTCGGTGTGCAACTGTTGATTGGCTGCTTGAATCGTCTCTTGCATGGTCAGGCTCCTTGAGAGGTGGAAGTGGAGAACGGGCAGTTATGAGTGTCCGAGACAGTGGTTTCGAGAGGGCCGAAAGGCTCCTGCACACCTCGGCACAAGTGGTCGCGAATCAGATACAGCCCGGCCATGAACCCCCAGACTTCCAGGAACGGGCCATAGGGCGAGGGTTGTTGCTCGAGACTGGCGCGATAGTTGGCGATGTGCCGGAAGTGCACGTTGGGGCGGCGGTGATGCGCGTCATGGTTCGGCAAGTCTTGCGGGTACACATACATCCGCACGGGGATGTCCAGGCACACGCACTGCAAACCCCAGATCAGATGGGCGATGATGCCGCGCTCCGGCGGTTTGCGGCCCTGGTAGCGACCCCAGGTCAGGCGGCCGTAGTGGTCTTTTTCGCTGCGCCGGGCGTCCCGTTGATAAAACCAAAGGTGCTCGGTAAACAATTGCAGCCACATGGAGTGTTCAAACAGCACGGCGCGAGGAATCACGTACATCAATGCGAAAGCAGGTAACCCGCCCGTCGCCCACAAGAGCACCAGCACCACCCCCCAGAAGCACCAGCGAAACAGCGCTGCGCGGCGGTCAAGACGCACGAAGCAGTCAAGCCATGTCTCCCGCCATTGACGCAGCAGATAAGCAGGGCGAAACGGGGTGCAGCACACTCGCAACCAGTACGCTGTTTCAGGCATTCCCGGGTAGAACCCTTGCGCCCGGATAAAGCGTTGGTCGGGGTCCTCGTCAGAACACAGCACGCGGATGTTGTGGTGCTCGCGCACATGGCTCTGGTTGTAGGTGTCCCAGTCCTGATAGAGCAGCGGTGTGCTTAGAAATAACCTGGCGTAGCGCTGCGCCCGTGTCTTGTCCTTGAGTACGGCACCGTGGGTAAGGTAGTGAAAGGTGGCTTGCAGGCTACGCAGGCGATTGACCATCAAGACCCAGGCCATCAGTACCAGCAGCACCGCAGTAGCGGGTTGAAAAGCACCCTGCAGAACGGCCTGGCCGAGCATCACCAAGGCGATCATCACGGCCCATGTAAAGCACAGATGAACCACCAGGTAGCATTCCCCGGTCTTCTCCATTTCACGCTGCAACACCTGCGCTGTCCGCGCCTGACCCTTACCGGTCAGCCACGTCCAGAGCCCCTGAAAGGGCAGGTGGGCATAGGCCGCTCGAACATCGCCCCGTGGCCCGTACTGACAGTAGTGAGTGTGGTGACGTGCACCTTGCCCCGGACTCATCAGTAGACCCTGGTCAAGTAGAGGACGGGGATGGTGCTGTACAGCCAATAGAATGGCTGCATGCGATTGTGATCGGCGCCGATTACGATGGGGTTGGTCCACTGCTGGGCAAACACTTTGCCAATCGCGGCGTACTCTGCCCCCTGGGCATATAGCACCTGCATCAACTCTTCATTACTGCGCTGCTGATGCCAGGCCTGATAGAGCGCCAGCCTCGCATTCAAGATCGCGGCGTAGTCCAGATCGTTGTCGACGATGCAACCGTTATCCCCGATTGCCAGGCGTTGCTGGGCCTGCGCTGTCAGCGCGTTCCAGATGTCCTCCCCACCCGCTGCCTCGGCGATCATGATCGTCTCGGTGTCCCGCCCCAGACGGTCGAGGATTTTCTGCTGGCTGACTCGCAGTTTGTGGGCGAAACCTTCGCGTGTTTCCTTGAGGCGGCTCAACGTACGCTCGTCGAACCCTTCAAAATCCCCGGCTGCGATGGCGATGCGTGTCTCAATGCCGTGTTTTTGCAACACTGCCTGTAAGTCGGGCAGGGTCTTGACTACACGTCCGGCCACCAACCCGATGCCTTCGCCCAAATAATCGAAGGTGTAGCGAAGTCGCCCGTTTTTGTTTTCGTAGCCATAATCAGGGCATACGGGGGAAACCAGCGTGACGATTTCTCCGGCAAGCCCCTTCGCCAGGGTCTCGGCGAAACGCGCGATAAAGTGAGGCGCCGATTGGGCGAATGACAGCCGTTTAAACGCCTGCTCCAGGTCCACCACCAGAGCATCTGGCAGCGCTCGCATGGCCGGATAACGTACTTTCAAGGCTGGCGTTGTCGCGGTGTTGTCGTTTACCGCACAGAGCAGCAAGTTCAACAGCGACGGGCGGCTTTGATTGATATACGGCTTGTTCAGAACCAGCGTTTTCTTGTTTTGATGTGTGCGCACTTCCCACTGGAAGCCAGGAAACTTTGACTGGATAAAACGATAAAAGGGCATGTAGCGAGGGAGCCCCGTAACCACATCATCCGAATGTTGAAACTGTGCATATACGGCCGACAATTTTGTAACTTCTTCTTCGATACAAAGTGCCTTGACCAAGTCGGATGGCGGCATTTGAGAAAGCGATATCGGCGACAACACACGCTTGCTGATAAGTTTATGCGTAAGTTTGTTTCTGACGTAATAGTGCGCGAGAGATTGGCTCATAGGTTCACCGGTACGAAAGTTCCTGGTCGGCAGGCATTAGTTCAATACTGTTGATGTTGACGTGTTGCGGCTGCTGCAGGGCCCAAAGAACAGAATTTGCAACATCCATTGGCTCAAGTGGCGTCAGGGAGCTATACGCCCGGTCAGCCAGGGACTGGTCGCCTGCACATTGAACCAGGGCAAACTCCGAGCGGGTTTTGCCGGGCGCGATGTTGGTCAGGCGCACTTTAGTACCGACCAACTCCGTACGCAGGCACCGGCCAAAGTGATCGACAAATGCTTTGGAGGCGGCATAAACGTGCCCGCCTTTATAGTGATAATGAGCACCGATCGAAGTCAGGTTGATCACATGCCCGCAGCCACTTTTTATAAGTGCTGGCAATACGGCCCGCGTGACATTGATCAAGCCGTGAATGTTGGTATCCAACATGGTTGATACATGCTCGTCCGAGACATCCAACAGTGTGCCCTGACCCTGGATCAAGCCTGCACAATTGATAAGTTTGCTAATGTCTGCAAATTCAGCAGGAAGGCCTTTCAGGCAAGTCTTGAGCTGTGCACTGTCCCGAACATCATTGGTCAACGGATAGAAGTTTTCGCGCAGCTCATCGGCTATTGCAGATAGCCGTTCGGTACGACGTCCGATGCCGACGACCTTGTTGCCCTGCGCGATCAACTTTCTGGCACATGCCAGCCCAATGCCAGATGTCACCCCAGTTACGACAACCGTCACGTCACTGTTCAATTGAAGCCCCTTTTGATTGTGGTTTTTATGGATAACTGGAGAGCAGACGCGTCGGTGCCTAGTGAGCTCCCGCAGATTAGAAAGCATCCCAGGTGATGTACCGGTACGGCGATGAGGGGGGGCAGCAAACTGTCTGGTGCTGCGACCATGACAGTTGAAGGGGGCTATTTTTGGCGTTCGTGAGGGCGGCACAGCCGCGAAGGCAGATCTGTGATGCCATTCCCGTGCGCGACCCTCTAGGAGCCGACCCGGCGGTGGTCGTTAGCGATGACGCTGGGCAACTGACAGTCGGCGGCGCTGTAACGGCCGTTATCGCTGGCAAGCCAGTTCCACGGGAGGAGGTGGTGTCAGGGGGGGGGGCTGCGATGCCTGTCGTCAGAAATGGGATCCAATTCACACAATAGCCGCGAACTTTTCCGCTTATTTGGCTACTAACCCATCTCGGCACAACATTGATGGCTAACTAATGGCAACTTTCAAGTTGTGTCGAAAGCTGTATCAAAACTGATACCGCTTGTCGGAATAAAAATTCCGAATACAAGCATTTAATTGTTGCTGATAGTTTTTATCGTTATTAATCAGCAGCTTACGGGTGATTTAATTTTTAGCTTCAACTAGCCGGGAGTTTTGGCTGGGTGGAAGTTCGATGTTAGTTTGCCGCCCCTTGTTACTCGATGGATCGAACATGCCTTCGTTATTGCCACGGATTCGGTATTCCCTGTGTATTGCCCTGTTCGCCCTCTGTGGGTCAAACAGCGCAGTGGCCGCGACTTCGCCTGGCGATCAGGACCTGATCCGCGAGCGGCAAAACCGCCTGCTCGAAGAGCAGCGCCGGCGCCTCGAAGACCTCAAGGAATTGCCCGGCAAGGAAGTCAAACCCACAGCGCCCACCGCCCCGGTGGATAACCGTTGCTTCCCGATCAAGACCATTGAACTCAAAGGCGCCGACAGCCTGTCCGCCAC
The DNA here is from genome assembly GCF_016405645.1 of Pseudomonas sp. MF5691. Taxonomy (NCBI): domain Bacteria; kingdom Pseudomonadati; phylum Pseudomonadota; class Gammaproteobacteria; order Pseudomonadales; family Pseudomonadaceae; genus Pseudomonas; species Pseudomonas sp. MF5691. The sequence goes on along the minus strand of NZ_JAEKDC010000015.1, from coordinate 58,299 downwards.
CGAGCGTGAGCGCTTGATCAAGCCTTACATCGACCAGTGCCTGGGCGTTTCCCAGCTCAATCAACTGCTCAAGGCCGTCACCGATCACTACATCGACAAGGGCATGGTCACTAGCCGTGCCTACTTGCCGCAGCAGGATTTGTCCAAAGGGCATCTGCAGGTGCTGGTGGTCGAAGGCAAGCTCGAAAGTTTGCAAGGCGCGGACAACAGCAAGCTCTCGGCGCGCGAGTTGGCCATGGCCTTTCCTGGCCAAAACGGTGACCTGCTCAACCTGCGGGAAATCGAGCAGGCCATCGACCAGCTCAACCGCTTGCCATCCAACCAGGCCCAAATGGAACTGGCCCCCGGCGAAGCCGTCGGCGGCAGTTCGGTGTTGGTGAAAAACAACCCGCAAAAGCCCTGGCGCGCCAGCTTGTCGCGCAATAACGACGGGCAAAAAAGCACTGGCGAGCAGCAGTGGGGCGCCGGCCTTGAGTGGGACAGCCCCCTGGGCCTGGCGGACCAGTTGGTGTTGCGCGGCGGCCATGATGCGATCAGCGATCACCAGAAAACTTCGAAAAACGGCATGTTCTATTACAACGTGCCGTGGGGCTGGTGGAACTTCAGCTACACCTACAGCGAGAGCGATTACCGCGCGTTGGGCCAGGCCGATACGTTCAGCTTCAAGCAATCGGGTGACAGCCAGAACCACCAACTGCGCGCCGAGCGCGTGGTGCATCGTGATGACGTGAGCAAGACCTCGGTCAACGTCGGCCTGGCTCACCTGCGCACCAATAACTATGTGTTCACCACCCGCCTCGACAGCAGCACTCGCCTGAGTGAAATGCAGGTCGGCATCAACCACGGTCGGCGGGTCGGCAGTGCCTTCGTCAACATGGATTTGGGCATGCAGAATGGCATTGGCCTGCTCGATGCCCAGTCCCAGGACGAACGCGGCGAGTTTGGCAGTCGTCAGCCCAATTCGCGCTACCGCAAATACACCGCCACCGTCAGCTACCTGCAGCCGTTCACCTTGTGGGGCGAGTCGTTCAGTTTCACCAGCCTGGCCACCGGCCAACGCAGCGAAGACATACTGTTCAGCCCGCAGCGCATGAGCCTGGGTGGCTCATCCTCGGTGCGCGGCTTCAAGGACCAGCAACTCAACGGTGACAGCGGCGGCTACTGGCGCAACGACCTGCGCTGGGCGCGGCCGGTACTGGTGGATTGGTTGCGCCCGGCCTTCGGCGAGTACGGCGTGAGCCTGGGTTACGACCAGGGCGTGATCCGCAATGACCGCTACAACGACACTGTCCACGGCCGGGTTTCCAGCAACTCCGTGGAGCTGTTCGCCCGTGGCAAGAATGTCAGCACCAGCGTGACCTTCGCCCATTCTTTGGAACGTCCGGCAGTGATGAGCGAGCGCGAAGCGCCGATCTACTTCCGGATGGATTTCTACCTGTAATTCAACGCCTAGCCGCATCGAGAATTTGACATGGACGTCCGCCAGTTTGCCTTCCTCGCCCGCCTGCCTTCTGCTGCCTTGAAGCGTCGTGACGCGTTCTGCGGCCTGCCCAAGCGCGGCCTGGTGCTGATTCTGGCCAACGCGCTGTTCTGGCAGCCGCTGCTGGCCCAGGCCGACGGCATTGTGGTCAGCGGCCCCGGCACGACGGTGGGCGCGGCGGGCAATGGGGTGCCGGTGGTGAACATCGCCACGCCCAATGGCAGCGGCCTGTCCCACAACCACTTCAAGGACTACAACGTCGGCCCCAATGGCGTGATCCTCAACAACGCCGGCGGCCCGTTGCAGTCCACCCAGCTGGGCGGGATTATCGTCGGCAACCCCAACCTCAAGGGTGGCTCGGCGAATGTCATCCTCAATGAAGTCAACGGCGGCAGCCCCAGCCAACTGCGCGGCTATACCGAGGTGGCGGGGCAATCGGCCAAGGTTATCGTCGCCAACCCCTATGGCGTGACCTGCAACGGCTGCGGCTTTATCAATACACCCAACGTGACCCTGACCACCGGCAAACCGATCCTCGATAACGGCCGCCTGGACCGCTACCAGGTCGATGGTGGTGCGGTGACCATCGATGGCCAGGGCTTGAACGCGAGCAATGTCGACCGCTTCGAAATCATCACCCGCACGGCCAAGATCAACGCGCAGATCAATGCCCGCAACCTGACCGTGATTGCCGGGCGCAACGACGTCAATGCACAGACCTTGAATGCCACCGCGCGCGCCGACGATGGCAGCGCCAAGCCGGAGTTGGCGATTGACTCCTCGGCTCTGGGCGGCATGTATGCCGGCGCGATCAAGCTGGTGGGCACCGAGGCCGGTGTCGGGGTGAAACTGGACGGCACGTTGGCGGCCAGCGCGGGCGATATCCAACTCGATGCCAATGGGCACCTGAGCATGGCGCAAGCGGCGGCCAGTGGCGCGATTGACGTCAAGGCGGCAAGCCTCGACGCCCAGGGTCCGGCCTACGCCGGCACCGCCCTGACGGTGAAAACCAGCGGCGACCTGAACACCCAGAAAAGCCTCGCCGCCCGCGACACGGTGCGCCTGAGCAGCGGCGGGCAGTTGACCAACAACGGCATCATCGAAGCCGGCGTGAATCCCGATAACACCCGCACCACCACCGGCGACGTCAGCCTCGACGCCCGCGATATTCGCAATAACGCCAGTGTGGTTGCCAGCCGTACCGCCACCGTCAAGGCCAGCCAGACCGTGGATAACCAGGGCGGCGTCATCAGTGCCAGAAAGGCCCTGGACATCACCGCCAGCACTGTGGATAACCGCAACAAAGGCCGCCTGCTGACCAGCGGCAGCACCCAGTTGACTGCCGCTGCGCTGCATAACAGTCAGGGCGAAATCATCAGCGACGGCGCGTTGCAGGCCAACGTCGCGCAGGTCAATAACCAGGGTGGCGCGGTGGTCAGCCACGACACCCTCAGCGTCACCGGCGACAGCCTCGATAACAGCAACAAAGGCGTGATCTCCAGCGCCGGAGCGCAGACCCTGACCCTCAGCGGCGCGCTCAACAACAGCCAGGGCGGCGCCATCGACAGCGCCGCCGCATTCACCCTGCGCGGCAACAGCCTGGACAACAGCGCCGGCAGCCTCACCGGCAACGGCGCGCTGACCCTCGACCTGCTGGCCGACCTGATCAACCGCAACGGCAAGCTGGCCAGCGCCGGCCCGCTGTCGATCGAGCGTGTCGCCGCCCTCGACAACCAGGGCGGCAAACTCACCAGCCAAACCTTGCTGACGGTATTGGCGGCCAGCCTGGACAACCGCAACAGCGGCACCCTGGCGGCAAACGCTGGGCTGACCCTGAACGCCAGCGGCCTGGTGCAAAACGACAACGATGGCCTGATCCACAGCGAAAACGCCGGCCTGAACCTCACCGTCGGCAGCCTGAACAACGCCGGGGGCAAGCTCTCGGCCAAGGCGGGTGATGCGCTGATCAACGCCGGTGTTTTCAACAACGGCAACGGCGGTGTATTCGCCGGCCAGCGCGTGCGCCTCAGTGGCGGCAGCGTCGATAACGCCGGGCAGATCGCCGGTCAGCAAGTCGACCTCAGCCTGCTGGGCGCCCTCAACAACCGTGGCCTGATCGAAAGCGCCAGCACCCTGGATATCGCTGCCGCCAGCCTGAACAACCAGGGCGGGCAATTGCGCGCCCTGGGGAGCACTGGCAAAAGCCGCCTGGCGATTGGCGGTACCTTGGACAACAGCGGCGGCAAGCTGGAAGCGGCCAATGCCGACTTGAGCCTGGCCGCCGGCACCTTCCAGAACCAGGGCGGCAGCGTGCTGCATGTCGGCACCGGCGTGTTCGATATTGCCGGCATCAACCTCGATAACGTCGGCGGCAGCCTGGTGACCCAGGGCGACCTGAGCCTGGACAAAACCAACTGGACCAACAGCAGCCTGATCCAGGCCGGCAACCTCACGGTCAATGTCGACACCCTCGAGCAAACCACCAGCGGCCAATTGCTCGCGGCCAACCGCATCAAGGGCACCGGCCAGAACTGGTCCACCCAGGGCGTGATCGCCAGTAACGGCAGCCTCGACCTGACCCTGGGCGGCACCCTCAACAACACGGGCCGCCTGACCGCCGCCACGGACTTCAGCCTGGCCAGCGCTGCGCTGAACAACCTCGGCACCCTGGGCAGCGGTCGCACCATGACCCTGACCTCTGGCAGCCTGCTTAACCAGAACGGCCTGCTGTTCAGCGGCGGCGATATGAGCCTGCGGGTCGATCGCCTGAAAAACCTCGCTGCCGATATCTATGCCATGGGCAACTTGAGCATCGACCGTGACGGCAAGGGCGCGTTCGCCACCAGCATCATCAACAGCTCGTCGAGCATTCAGAGTGACGGCAACCTGAGCCTGGCCGCCGGCACCATCCAGAATATCCGCACGGTCCTGACCAGCGAGTCGGGGATCTACAGCGCCTCGATCAGCCCGGTGCAGTGCATTGAAAACGTCAACGGCGGTGACTGCGAAGGCGGCAAGGAAAACCGTCCGTTCCTGATTGCCCAGCGGGAGCGCCTGAGGGTCACCGACGCCAGCGCGGCCTCCAGCATTACCTCCGGCGCCAACCTGCTGCTGGTCGGCGGCGATGTGCTCAACAGCAGCAGTAGCATCGCTGCAGCCGGCAGCCTGACGGCGCGGGTCAACCAGTTGACCAACCTCGGCCTGGAAACCCACGACACCCTGACCGAGCGCGTATTTTCTTCCGAGCGCACCCGTGATCCGTCGGGCTACAACCAGACCGCCGCGCAATTTACCCAGCGTTATTCCATCGGTGGCGCGGCCTACAACCCCAATAACCTGGGGGGCCTGGAAGCGGCCATGGCGTTCTTTATCGGCGCGATGGAGCGCCAATGGGGCGAGACCAAAACCACCCAACTGGCGGCTCCGGACCAGCGCTACGCTGCGGTGATCCAGGCCGGCGGCGCGGTGAATATCCAGGCCCAGGCCGGCATCGACAACAGCGTGGTGCGCGGTGGCTACACCTACGTCGGCAGCGGCGCCAAGACCGACACCAACGCCCCTGGCTTCTCCACCCAGGTGAAGCTCAACGGGCAATTGCCACCGGATGTCGCCCAGCAACAAGTCAACCCGCTGGGCCTGCCGGGCTTCAGCTTGCCCACCGGGCAGAACGGCCTGTTTCACTTCAGCGACGGCAGTGGTGTACAGGGCCTGCCCAACAGCCAGTTTGCCGCCAACCCGCACAAGTACCTGATCGAGACCAACTCGCAGCTGACCAATATGGCTGAGTTCCTGGGCTCGGATTACATGTTGGCCAAGCTGGGCTACGACCCCGACGCCAGCCAGAAGCGCCTGGGCGATGGGTTCTACGAGCAGCGCCTGATCCAGCAAGCCGTACTTGCCCGCACCGGCCAGCGCTTTATCGACGGCCAGACCAGCGACGCCGGTGTGTTCAAGTACCTGATGGACAATGCCATCGGCGCTCGCCAGCAACTGAACCTGGCCGTGGGCGTGAGCCTCACCGCCGAACAAGTGGCGGCCCTGACCCACGATATCGTGTGGCTGGAAAACGCCACCGTTGCCGGTCAAGACGTGTTGGTGCCGGTGCTTTACCTGGCCCAGGCCAGCAATCGCCTGGCACCCAATGGCGCACTGATTTCCGGCAGCGACCTGAACCTGATGACCGGCGCCAACCTCAACAACGTCGGCACACTGCGCGCTACCAGCAACCTGGGCGCCAATATTGGCGGTGATTTGCACAACAGCGGGTTGATGGAGGCTGGCAACCGCCTCGACCTGCTGACCGGCAAGAACCTCAACAACCGTGCCGGCGGCATCATCGCCGGGCAGCAGGTCAACCTGGTGGCCGGTGCCGACCTGCTCAATGAGCGCAGCGTCACCACGCACCAGAGCGCCAGCGACTACCGCATCGAGCGCAGCGATTTTATCGACAGCGCTGCGCGTATCGAGTCGGCCAGCACTCTGGCGATGCAGGCCGGGCGCGATATCAACAGTGTGGGCGGCGCGCTCAAGAGCGGCGGCGACACCACCGCCCAGGCGGTGCGCGACGTGAATATCGTCGCGGCACAAACCCTGGACAGCGGCGCCATTGGCAGCCGTTCGCGCCACGAGATCATCACCCAGCAAGGCTCGGTGGTTGAAGCCGGGCGTGACTTCCATGTGGTCGCCGGGCGGGATGTGAGCGCGGTGGGCAGCCAGATCGAAGCCAAGCGCGACCTGAGCGTCGGCGGCGTGCGCAATGTGACCCTGGCGGCGGCGGCCAACGAGCAGCATTCGGCGTACAACTCGAAAAAGGTCAAGAGCATCGAGGACCACGTAAGCCAGGTTTCCAGCGTGCTCAAGGCTGGTGGCAACGTGAGCTTGAATGCGGGCGAAGATTTACTGCTGCTCGCCAGTAACGTCAGCGCCGGCAATGAAGCGTACCTGGTGGCCGGCAAGAATCTGGCCCTGCGGGCCGCCGAGGATCAGGACTACAGCTTCTACAGCAAGACCAAGAAAAGCTCCTCGGGGAAAAAATTCCGTCTCGACGAGACCGACACCATCAACAACGTTGGCAGCAGTGTCAGCTCTGGCGGCAACAGCACCCTGGTAGCCGGTGAAAACCTGCTGCTGGCGGGTAGCACCGTGGCCGCCGACAAAGGCGCGGCAAAACTGGTGGCGGGCAAGGATGTGCAAATCGTCGCGGTGACTGATGCCGAAAGTGCCCGGCATGAGCGCAAGGAAAGCAAAAGCAGCTGGGGCGGGCTGAAGTCGAGCAAGGTCCAGGACAAGGTCGACGAGAAGCGCACCGTGGCCGTGGGCAGCATGGTCTCGGGCGAGACGGTCAGCGTGGTGGCGGGGCAGGATGCGACAGTGACCGGCTCGGCGCTGGTCAGCACCGGCGACCTGGCCGTGCAGGCCGGGCGTGACCTGACGATTGATGCGGCGCAGAACACCTTTTCGCGCACCGACATGCACAAGGAAAAGAACCGCGACCTGACCGGCGTGTTGACCGGCAATAAGCTGGGCCTGGATGACATCACCGGCAATCAGCACCTGTCCATCAGCAGCAGCAAACACAACGGCACCGCCCAGGAAACCACCCTGACCGGCAGCACCGTTGGCTCCAGCGAAGGCAACGTTGCGTTGATTGCCGGCCGTGAATTGAACGTGGTCGCCAGTGATCTGGTGAGCACCAAGAACATGGACCTCAGTGGCGCCAACGTGACCATCACCGCCGGTGCTGAAACCGCGCGGCAAACCACCGAAGACAGCTCCAAAAGCCTGGCCGTGGGCCGGGTGATTGGCGGTGCGGTGATCGACACCGCGCGCAGCATTCACGATGCCACCGAGGCGGCGAAGAACGCCGATGACCCGCGCCTCAAGGCGGTGAAAATCGCCCAGGCCGCCCTGGCCGCCTACAACCTGGGTGGCCAGGCCTCGGACGCCAACGGCCAGAGCGCCGGCTTCAAGAACAAGCAGGGCGGCTCACCCAGCAACGGTTCGTTGATCAAGATTGGCACCGAACTGGCCAACACCCGCAGCAAGGCCAGCAGCGAGTACAACAGCCTGACGGCGCGCCAGAGCACGCTCAATGCCGGGCAGGATCTGTCGATTGTCGCCACCGGCGAAGCGCCCGGCACCCAGGGCAATATCGAGATCACCGGCAGCAGCTTGAAAGCCGCCAACACCTTGTTGCTGGCCAAGAACAACGTGTTGCTGCAAAGCGCCCAGGACACCGTCGACCGCAAGAACGATGGCTCGACCAACAAGACTGCAATTGGCGCCAGCTTCAACATCGGCGAGCAGAACGGTTTCACCCTCGACCTCGGCGCCCAGGGCGCGAAAAACAACGGCAATGGCAACTCGGTAACCCAGGTCAATACCACCCTGGACACCGGCTCGCTGCTGCTCAAAAGCGGTGGCGACACCACCCTCGCCGGCGCCCAGGTGCGCGCTGACCGCATCCAGGCGGACATCGGCGGCAACCTCAATATCCTCTCGCGCCAGGACAGCGAATCGTCGCGCAGCAAGCAGAGCAGCGCAGGCTTTGGCGCGAGTATCTGCATCCCGCCGTTCTGCTACGGCTCCACTGTCGCCGGCTCGGCCAGTATTGCTGCGGCCAAGATGAACAGCGACTACAAGGCCGTGACCGACCAGACCGGCCTGTTTGCGGGTACCGGGGGCTACGACATCAATGTCGGCAAGACCACCACCTTGCAGGGCGGGGTGATTGCCAGCGAAGCGGCGGCAGTGAAGAACCGCTTGAGCACCGATCGCCTGATCGTCAGCGATATCAAGAACACCAGCGAGATCCAGAGCCAGTCGGCGGGGCTCTCCGCTTCGTTCAGCAGCAGCGGCGGCACCTCGCCGGGTGGCAGCATTCCGGTGGCGCTCAAGGAAGACGAGCGCAGCCACACTCGCAGTGCGGTCAGCGACGGCACGATTGTGGTCCGCAACCCTGAGGGCGCCAATGACCTGGTGGGGCTGAACCGCGACACCGCCAATGCCAACCAGAAGCTCGAGCGCCCAGATGAAAAGGCCATGCAAGAGCGCATCGACCTGATCCAAAGCTCGGCGCAATTGGCCAGCGGTGTGATCAGTACGGTGGCCAAAGCCAAGGCGGATGAAGCCAAGAAGCTTGGGCAAGAGGCAAAAGACCAGGGCAGCGCGGGCTCGCCAACGGCGGGGGCTGCGGCCCAGGCGTACGAGGCGGCGAATGCCGAGGCGCTGCGCTGGCAGGTGGGTGGCGACAAGAAACTGATGGCTGACATTGCGTCCGGGCTGATTGCGGCCGGGCTGGGCGGCGCTACCGGCGGCACGGCGGTGGGGATCGTGGCCAATACATCGGCCAGCGATATCTTCAATAAAATCGGGAGTTTTGCCGACGAGCAGAAAAACCGCAAAGACATCGACAGTGCGACCAAGGCCGCCTGGGCCGAAGGCGGCGCAGCGCGCGTTATGTTGCACGCATTGGCGGGGGCTGCCCTGGGGCTTTCCAGCGGCAATGTGCAGAGCGGCGCGCTGGGTGCAGGCGCCTCGGCGGCGCTGATGCCCTCGATTCTGCAAGCGCTGGAAGACAGTGGCATGAAAGAGGCCGACCGTAAGGCCGTGGCTACCCTGATTGCCTCCGGCGTGGGTACGGCGGTCGGTTCCGGGCATGGCACCGGCGGCGCCATTGTGGCCGGTGGCACTGCGGCCAGCGTGGATCGGTACAACCGTCAGTTGCACCCGGACGAGATCAAGTTCGCCTCCGACAAAGAGCGCGTCGATCGCTACGCCGCCGAGCAAGGCATCACCGAGCAGCAGGCGCGCATTGAGTTGCTGCGCACCGCCGCGGCGATGGTCGATCGCGGCTGGAATACCGTGTTGGGTGCCGAGGATGGCAACACCACGACTGCCGCCAGTTTCCTGCGCAGCGAGCTTTCGCAGTCGAAAAGCGCGGACCTGTTCCAGGTCAGCCTGGCCGATTACAACAATGAGCGGTTGGGCCTGTCGCGCCTGATGAAAGACCGGAACTCGGTTGAGAACCTGGTCAAGTACATCGAACTGGTCGACCCCTACAAGTACCTGCACGACCCGAAAAACATGGCCGAAATTCTCAATGCCAAGGGCCAGGGCAGTGCCGAGGGTATTGCCAATGCCGTAGAGGATCTGGCCAGTTTCGGTTCCAAGACGGCGCTTTGGGCGATGAGTACCGTCAATTGCCCAAGCTGTGGCGGTCGGCAATTTATCGCGGCGGTAGAGGCGGTGCAGAGCTTGCCCGAAGAGCTGAGGCTCAAGGGCTATCTGGACACCCTGCATATCATGCAGGGCTATGGCACCGACGTGCTGCGCCAGAACGAGATGATCGCCACCTCTACCGGCGTGGGCCTCGGCCTGGGCGGCGCGGGTGTCGGTGGTGCAGGCGCGACCACCACCCGCCTGACCGGCGAGCTGGCCGGGGCTGTGGGCAAACGCTTCACCGGCATCATCAACGAAGCGGCCGAGCAGGCACTGCTCAAAAGTGGCGGTATCTTTGGCCCTGATGGCAAACCGCTGATGGATCTGAGCGTGTTGACCCGGGAACAGAAAGGGGTCATGGGCGACTTGTTTGGCGAGCGTTCCGTTAAGCAAATCGTGCCAGACGGACAGAAATTGGCACGGGTACCGGGTTTGGGTGAGACGGGGGTTGATGATCTTTACAAGGTCAGCCGCCCGGATGTCGACTTTGTCGTTATCGAATACAAGTTTGTCAGCGCCGACAAAAAGTCCGGATCTTCGGGCCTGGGCAATACGCTGGATGGCAAGCAAGGCTCCACAGCCTGGACGCTGGGCGGTGATCGCCTGATCCGTGCAGTGGGCAGGGAGCAGAGCCGGGATGTTCGGGCTGCCATCGAAATGAACCGTACCGAAACATGGGTCGTCAGATCGCGGCCGGATGGCTCGACAGAAATTGAGGTGTTGGATGCGCTTGGTAAGGTCAAACCGGTAGACACCTCTAGAATACTACCTTCCAAAAATCTGAATGGGGTTCTTCCATGATTCGTGCACCGCTGGGAGATAAGCAGTATTGGGAGGGGCGTGAGTCAAAGGACCAGCAGTGGATTGAGCGGGCCCGTAAGCTGTTGGCGGAGCCCTCAGCCAACCCCGTCTATAGGCCGCAATTTGCGTTCGACGTTGCCAAGGATAGTTTGACCTCAGGCATCAGAGCCTATTCCCAAGGGCGCAATGTCGCAGAGATCGCGACCTGTTTCCCGCTCCTGCTGGACGCCTGGGAGATGTCCAATAGTGCTGCCCACGAAGTCTGTGCACAAAACAATCTTCAGGTTTGCCGAGACTGGACTTTCGAGCTGACGGATCTAAGCCACTACATCTGGTGTTTCTGGTTGGTGAGCCTGGCGCTGGCGCTGGAGATTCCCGACGACCAGTGGCGTCGACTGGTTGCCTTGATCGGCGAAGGTGGGCAGGACGTTCTGCTGGATCGAATCATCGCCGCCCGCGAGCCCGGGCGGGTGATTGGGGAGCAGCTACTGCACGCCAAGCCTTACTCAAGATTGCTCAAGGCAATCGACGCACCCCAGGAACAACAGGCCTTGCTGTTGCTGGCGTTCGTAGAGCATTGGTACCCGGAGTTGAACCGGCGCGGTAAACAGCAACCCTGGTGGTACGTTTATGGTGACCCGGTAAAACACCCCCTTGAGATGGAAGGCTACTTCGGCCGGTGGTGCTTTGAGGCGGTTGCCGCTGTCAAGGCGTTCGGGCTGGATGACAGCGCTTGCATCGGGCATGAACATTACCCTGCCGACTTGCTCCACCCCAGTGAAGCCGTTATCCCCGCACCAGCTCCTGCCCGCGTAGAAAAAGCCGGCTGGCTGGCGCGGTTGTTTGGGCGCTCGGATGAATGAGCCGTCACTTGTACCAGTACCGGCATGGCATTGGCGTGGCTTTGGTACTGGCTGCGTTGTTGAATGGCTTCTTGCGATTTGATGGCAGTTGGAAGCGTTTGTTGACCATGGTGTTAGTGCAGCTGTGGTTTGGCCAGGCGGTTTACAACTATGCGCGTGGCGCCCGGGTGGCCATAGCACCGGGTGGCATGAGCAAGGACGCCGACCCGGAGTGGCGCGCGGCCTTGGCCGGCTTTGCCTTGTTTTTATATGGGGGCGTGTTCTTTTTGAGTTTTTGACTCTTGCAGGGCAACCCCAGCCCTTTATTGCCACGGAAGACCCTTTATGAAAAAAGTTGCCTTTATCCTCGCGGCCCTGGCCCTTGCGGGCTGCCACTCCACTGCCCGCGACTCGTCGCCCAGCCTGTTGAAAGATGGCGTGCAGTTGCAGCAGAACAAAGTTGTGGCGGACGCCGAACACGCCAAAGTGATCATGCGCGCCACCGGCTTTACTTACCCCGTGCAGTTCTCCGTGCGCCGTGGCGGCGATGCCGATCAGCGGCCGGAGATCCTCGGCACGGTGGTGGATTCTGGTCGGGGCAAGGTGTTTGGCTGGATCGCCAAGATGAGCGAGGTGGCCAACAGCGCTGCCGTCAAACGCTTCCCGCAGTTGGAAGTACTGGCCGATCCGGGGCAGACGATCGAGGTGTTGGGCGAGTCGCGAGTGTATGACTCGAACTACTACAGCTACGCCGAAAAAACGGTCTACGCCTGCGGCCCGATGACCTCGGCGTTCAAACCGCAAAAGCAAAAGGTTTACCTGGTGGAATTCGTGATTGTCGGCGCCGGCTGTGAGCAGCATGCCTATGACATCACCGACCCTGCGCAGCGCATCCCCGTCCCCGCGTCCTGAATCATGCACCCTACAACCGCCGGGCACATTGGCGGTGTTGTCCGTAGTAAATGGAGTTTCAAATGAAGCGCAAGCAGTTCCAGAAAACCCTGTTGGCCATGATGGTCAGCGCAGTTGCCGCACAAGTCAGCGCGGTGGAGTTTGACGTCAGCACCGGGCAGAACAACGTATGGGTCTCCCAGACGTTCAACGAGCCTGTGACCCTGGTGGGCACGCGCAACGTGGTGTCGACCCAGCCCAGTGCCGATGGTGTGAATATTGCCCTGACGAATATCCAGGGCACGCTGCGCAACGACGCCAACCTCACTCTGGATGCCAGCGGCCGAGCCATCCGTGGCCTGATCGTCGATGGGGCGCTGGATCAAATGCTCACCACCACCGGCAGCAACATCACCGGCGATATCATCCAGGCCGGCAATATCCACCTGAGCAACACCATTTGGGCCGAAGGCTTTGAAGTCGGTGCCAGCAACGTGGGCGGCAGCATCATCAACTCGGGCAACATCACCCTGGTCGAAGTCCCCGGCTCCGGTGATGAGTCCGACGCCGAGGGTATCTACCTCAACGGCACCACCGTGGCGGGCGACGTGGTCAACAGCGGTGTGGTGGATGTCACGTCCTACTACGGCTACGGCCTGATCCTCGATACCCACAACAACCTGCCGGTGACCATCGGTGGCAAGCTGCTCAACTCTGGAACCCTCCGCGTTACCGGTGAAGAGGCCCTGGGGATCGAGATCGAAACCGATACCAACCCCCTGCGTATCGAAAACAGCGGCCTGGTTTCCGTCAACGGCGGGCAGGCGATTGCCGTGCAGCTCGATGCGGGCACCTACGATTACCTGCTCAACACCGGCACCATCGAAGCCAGCGGCAGCAACGCCATGGCCTTCAACGTGCAAGGCGCGACCTTTAACACCACCTCGCCGAGCGGTGAGCGCGGCCTGATCAACCGTGGCGTGATCAGCGCCGACGCGACGGCGATCAAGGTCAACCCGAAGTCCCAGTTGACGCCCTTCGAGATCAACCAGCAAGCCGGCGAAATCCGCAGCAACTCCGGCACCGCCATCGACGCGGCCAACCTGGCAAGCCTGAACTGGACTGGCGGCAAAATCGTCGGTGATGTGCTCGGTGTCACGGCTGTGAACATCAACGGCCAGGCCGACTTTACCGGCGCGCGCATTGGCAGCCCGGTATCGGTCAACGCGGGTTCGTTGAACCTGTCCGGCGCCGGTACCACCATCACTGGCGACCTGAATGTAGCCAGCGGCGCTGGGGTTGATATGCGCCTGTCCAATAGCGTCGTACCGACCACGCCTTACCTCACGGTCAGCGGTGCCGCGAACTTCGCCCAGGGCTCCAACGTGACCTTGAGCGCCAAGCCCGGTGATTTCACCGCAGCCCCCAGCGGCACCGAATACACCCTGCTGCAAGCCAGCAGCGTGCAAAACAACGGCCTGACGGTCGCCAGCAGCTCGTCGTTGCTCGATGTGCTCAGCTACTCGGCCGATGCGCAGACGGTCAAGGCCGTGGTGGGCTTGAAGCCAGACGAGCAGGTGCAAACCGACCTCGGCGGCGTGGGCGCCAGCACCTCGGTAGTCACCGCCGTGAACCTGCTGAAAAACGAAGTGCTGGGGCAACTGAGCCAGGACGACGCAGTGTTCCAGGCCGTGGCCAACGCCGGCAGCGCCCAGCAACTGGCGCAGATTGGCGAACAGCTCAAACCTGACGTAAACCGTGGCGCGCTGGACGTGGCCTTGTCTGGGCAGACCGTGATCAACGGCACGATCCTCAACCGCCTGGCCGGCCAGCGCGATGGTAGCGAGCGTGGCGGCGTGTGGGTGCAAGGCCTGAGCAGCAACATGGACCAGGACGGTCGCGGTGGCGATAACGGTTACTCGGCCAACAGCAGCGGCGTGGCCGTCGGCGTGGACGGGCGTTTGAACGACAGCACCCGTGTGGGTGTGGCGTACAGCTACCTCAACTCCAATATCCATTCGGACCTGGGCAACAAGACTGAAGTGCAGGGCAACGCGCTGTCGTTGTACGGCAACTGGTCGCTGCAGAACTGGTTTGTCGATGGCAGCCTGAGCTATGGCGTAAACGACAACGACAGCAAGCGTCACATCGCCGGCACCACGGCCAAGGGCAGCTACGACAGCCAGGCGTTGTCGGCCAGCGTGATCGGCGGCTACAGCTTCAAAGCGTCGGACAGCGTGCTGATCGAACCGCGTGTCGCCGCGCGTTACTCCAGCGTGCACATGGACAGCCTGCATGAGAAGGGCTCTTCGGCGGCGCTGAACACCGGTTCCCAACGTTACGAAGTCGGTGAGCTGGGCGCCGGCCTGCGTGTGGCAGGCAACCTGCCGCTGGGTGCCGGCACTCTGCAACCGGAAGCGACCGTGATGGCCTATCACGACCTAATGGGTGATCGCGTGGCGCAGACTTCCAGCTTTGTGAACGGTGGTTCGACGTTCAGCGTGACCGGCGCATCGGTAGCGCGTGACAGCTATGAGGCCAGCGTGGGCGTGAACTACCAGGTCTCGGCGTTCAGCGTCGGCGCCAGCTACACCCGCCAGGCTCGCAGTGGGTTTGATGCCGATGGCGTCATGCTCAAGGCCCGTTACGCGTTCTAAACCGTCCTGGTAGGAGCGAGCTTGTGTGGGAACTGGCAAGCCTGCTCCCACATAAGCCTGCTCCCACCAGTGCGAAACAACTTGAGAACCGCTCTCAACCCCGTAAAATGCGCAGCACTTAATCAGGGATGAATTTGAAGATGCGCATTTTTGCCTTGCTGCTGGCTCTTTCCTTTCTGGCCGGCTGCGCTTCCAAACCCCCGTACTACATCTCTCCAGCACCCGTGACCATTCCCAAGACCGCCACCTTCTGGGTCGATACCTTCGACGTCAAAGTGGTGGGGCAGGGCCGAATTTTCATGTCGGACGCCAAAGTCCGCGAGCAACTGGGCGTCGACCTGGTTGACCGTCTGCTCAAGGCCAAGCGCTACGCCAGCAGCAAGCAGACCGCTGACTACCTGCTGGACGTGGATATCGTCTACGTGCGTCATATCCTCGACTCCAAGGGCGGTATCACCAGCCTGGTGGTCGACGACAACACCATCCTGCAAAGCATCGACTTCGGCTACAAGGTCAAGGTCAAGAAAGCCGACGCCGAGGTGCTGCATTTTGCCCAGGATCGGGGTGGCCTGGTGCCCAATAACTGGGGCGGCCAGGTGCAGCAATGGAAGACCATTGGCGGGGTCCTGACCAATGAAGGCAGCGCCAATATCGAGCGCCATTTCACCGGTGGCTTGAGCAATTACATCGTGCACGACCTGCGCGCCATACCCTCACGTTAATACCCCGGATTTATTCACCTAGGAGCACCCTGTGAAATCACTCTGCAAAATCCTGCTGTCCGGCCTTGCCGCCACGGCACTGCTGACCCTGGCCGGTTGCGCCACGGAAAGCTCCCGCGCACTGCCGATCGAAAAAGTCGCCAGCGCCAGCGTCGCCTACTCCGGCGTACGCGTGCCGATTGCCGTGGGCAAGTTCGATAACCGCTCCAGCTACATGCGCGGGATCTTCTCCGATGGCGTGGACCGCCTCGGTGGCCAGGCCAAGACCATCCTGATCACCCACTTGCAGCAGACCAACCGCTTCAGCGTGCTGGACCGCGACAACATGGGCGAAATCTCCCAGGAAGCGAAAATCAAGGGCACCGTCCAGAACCTCAAGGGTGCTGACTACGTGGTGACCGGCGATGTGACCGAGTTCGGCCGCAAAGAAACCGGCGACCGCCAGTTGTTCGGCATTCTCGGCCGTGGCAAGACCCAGGTGGCCTACGCCAAGATCAACCTGAATATCGTCAACATCAGCACCTCCGAAGTGGTGTATTCCACCCAGGGCGCCGGTGAATACGCGCTGTCGAACCGTGAAGTCGTGGGCTTTGGCGGCACCGCCAGCTATGACTCCACCCTCAATGGCAAGGTCCTGGACCTGGCCATGCGCGAAGCGATCAATCGCCTGGTCGACGGTATCAACGCCGGCGCCTGGAACCCGCGTAACTGATTTAAGTGTTTTCAAGGAGCAGTACACGGATGAGCAAGGCAGTTAAGTTAGCGCTGATGCTGACAGCAACCGCGCTGGTTGCAGGGTGCCAGACGGCACCCAAGCCCCTGTATCAATGGGAAAGCTACCAGCCACAGGTTTACGAGTACTTCAAGGGCGAGCCCAAGGAAGCCCAGGTCGAAGCGCTGGAACGCGACCTGCAAAAGATCAACGCCAGTGGCCGCCAGGCCCCGCCGGGCTACCACGCTCACCTGGGCTTGCTGTACCTGAGCATGGGCAAGGATGACCAGATGGTGCAGCAGTTGCGCACCGAGAAGGCGCTGTTCCCCGAGTCTGCTGCCTACATGGACTTTTTGCTCAAGAACGCCAAGGCCCCAGAGGTGAAGAAATGAGCTTTTTGAAACTCACCGGCGCCTTGCTCGCCCTGGCCTTGCTGGGCGGTTGCGCAGCACCCAAGACCGTCGATTACTCGGCCTACAAGCAGGCGCGGCCGAAGTCGATCCTGGTGCTGCCACCGATCAACGAGTCCCCTGAAGTGCAGGCCTCCTACAGCCTGGTATCGCAGGTGACCTACCCGTTAGCGGAAGCCGGCTACTACGTGATGCCGATTGCCCTGGTGGACGAAACCTTCCGCCAGAACGGCCTGACCACCGCCAACGATATCCAGGGCGTGCCGCCGGGCAAGCTGCATGAGATCTTCGGCGCAGACGCGGCGCTGTACATCACCGTCAGCGAGTACGGCACCAAGTACATGCTGATCACCAGCGACACCTCCGTGACAGCCTCGGCCAAACTGGTCGACCTGCGCACCGGAACCACCCTGTGGACCGGCTCGGCACGGGCGTCCAGCGAGGAAGGCAACAACAACGGCGGCGGCCTGGTGGGCATGCTGATCACTGCGGCGGTCAAGCAAGTGATCAACAGCTCCACCGACGCGGCGCATCCGATTGCTGGTATCACCAGCGCGCGCCTGTTGTCGGCCGGGCAACGCACCGGGATCCTGTACGGCCCGCGCTCGCCCAAGTACGGCTCGGACTGATCTGGACCAGTCACTGCCGCTCCAATGTGGGAGCGGGCTTGCCCGCGATAGCGGTAGGTCAGTCACCGTATGTATTGACTCGCCCACCGCTATCGCAGGTCAAGCCAGCTCCCACATAGGTTGAGTGACCAGACGCTAACCCGAATCCCGACGCGGCTACGTCTGACCTTGTGAACGCATCATTCACACACGAGGTTCAGCCCATGTCCCATCCTCTTCTCCTCCTGCGCCCCGCTGCCCAGGGCTTCGCCGTGACCTTGCTGGTGGCACTTGCCGGGTGTGGGCTGTCATCCCGTGACGAGGCCAAGGCGCCCGAAGCGGCTGTCGTCCCCGAACTGCAAAGTGCGCCTGTCCAGGCTCAGGGCGCCATGCTCAAAAGAATGGCGATGCCGGCACCGATGGCCATGCATGACGCCGTGGCGATGGAGTACCGCGCCGAGCCGCGTGAGCAGTATCAAAACCTGCCGGACAACCCAGTGCACAGCGTTGCCGAAACCCCGGTCTCGACCTTCAGCGTCGATGTCGACACGGGCAGCTATGCCAATGTCAGGCGTTTCCTCAACCAAGGCCAGCTGCCGCCCGAAGGTGCCGTGCGACTTGAGGAAATGGTCAATTACTTCCCCTACGACTACCCACTGCCGAGCGATGGCTCACCGTTCGGCGTGACCACCGAAGTCGCCGCCACCCCCTGGAACCCCAACACGCGCCTGCTGCGCGTCGGCATCAAGGCCTCCGAGCGTGCGGTGGCCGAATTGGCGCCGGCCAATCTGGTGTTCCTGGTGGATGTTTCCGGCTCCATGGACCGCCGCGAAGGCCTGCCGCTGGTGAAAAGCACCCTCAAGCTGCTGGTCGACCAACTGCGCGATCAGGACCGCGTGTCGCTGGTGGTGTATGCCGGCGAGTCGCGGGTGGTGCTCAAGCCCACGTCCGGTCGCGACAAGGCAAACATCCGCAACGCCATCGAGCAACTGACCGCCGGCGGCTCCACGGCGGGCGCATCGGGCATCGAACTGGCCTATCAGATGGCCCGCGAAGGGTTTATCGACCAGGGTATCAACCGCATCCTGCTGGCCACCGACGGTGACTTCAACGTCGGCATCAGCGACTTCGACAGCCTCAAGCAGATGGCCGTGGACCAGCGCAAAAGCGGGGTATCCCTGACCACCCTGGGGTTTGGTGTGGACAACTACAACGAGCACCTGATGGAACAACTGGCCGACGCGGGCGATGGCAACTACGCCTATATCGACAACCTGCGCGAAGCGCGCAAGGTCCTGGTGGAGCAACTCAGCTCGACCCTGGCCGTGGTGGCGCGGGATGTGAAGCTGCAGGTGGAATTCAACCCGGCCCAGGTCAGCGAATATCGCCTGCTGGGCTATGAAAACCGCGCCTTGAAACGTGAGGATTTCAGCAATGACAAGGTGGACGCCGGCGAAATCGGTGCCGGGCATACCGTGACAGCGCTGTATGAAATCGTACCCAAGGGTTCAAAAGGCTGGCTGGAACCGCTGCGCTATACCCAGGCCAAGGCTGGCGAGGGCAACGCCACAGAACTGGCCATGTTGCGGGTACGCTACAAGCCGGCGGCGGGTGGCAGCAGTCGCCTGATCGAACACCCGATCAAGAGTGCTCAACACACGCCCAGCGACGACCTGCGCTTCTCGGCCGCCGTGGCCGCCTTCGCCCAACAGCTCAAGGGCGATGGCCGCTACACTGGCAGCATGAGCCTAAAAGACACCGCCGCCCTGGCCCGCTCGGCCCGGGGTGATGATCCCTACGGCCTTCGTAATGAATTCGTACAGTTGGTGGAACTGGCCCAGAGCCTCAAACACTGATCTTGCACACGATACAGCTCTAATGTGGGAGCTGGCTTGCCCGGCTCCCACAGGTAATCTGCAGTGATCCATCGAAAGGAGTTCGCCACTTAACATGGCCGTACCAGATGATCCACCCAGCGACGAATCGCTGCTGGCCCGCTACCGCAGCGGCGATGCAGGCGCCTTCGAAATCCTTTATGCCCGGCACCGCCAGGGCCTTTACCGGTTTCTCGTGGGCCTCTGCAATAAGGCCGAACTGGCTGAGGAAATCTACCAGGACACCTGGCTCAGCCTGATCCGCAGCACTACCCAGCCACAAGGCCGCGCGAGTTTTCGTACCTGGCTGTTCCAGATTGCCCGCAACCGCCTGATCGACCATTGGCGCAAGCACGGCATCCACAACCCGCTGCACGACAGCTACGACGAACAACTGCACGCCCAGCCCGACACCGGCGCCGGCCCCGAGCAGCAACTGAGCCTGAGCCGCGACCAGGGCCGTCTCGATGCAGCGTTGCAAGACCTGCCCGAAGACCAGCGCGAAGTGTTTATGCTGCGCCTGCACGGCGACCTGGAACTGCCGCAAATCGCCGCCCTGACAGGCAGCCCACTGGAAACGGTAAAAAGCCGCTTGCGTTACGCCCAGCAGAAATTGCGTCGGCTGCTGGCCGAGGAGGTACCCGTATGACTGACTCCCGACACCCCCAGGATCCGACTGACGAAGGGCTGATCCAGCACTTTCGCCAACACAGCGCCAGCGAGCCGCCTGCGTCCCTCGACGCCTTCATCCTCGCCGCCGCCCGCCGCGAAGCACCGGCTCCCGGGCCAAACCTGTGGCAACGCTGGCTGCAAGCTTGCCAACGACCACGCTGGCAGATGGCGTTTGCCACCGTGGCCGGGGTCGCACTGATGATTGGCGTGGTAATGCGCTCGCCAGTACCTGATATCGACCTGCCCGAAGCCGCCGAATATGCCGCTGCGCCACCGCCGCAGGCACTGTCTGCCCCAGCCGCCCCCGCGCCCATGGCCCGTATGGCGATGGCACCACAGGCTGACAGCGCGTCGGTCCAGGCCGAGATGGCGGCGGTCATGGCCGATGAGCCCGTGGCGAAAATGAGCAAGCAGATAGCCGCCAAACCGCAGTCCCTGGAGCAGGGGCTTGAGGAGATTGTGCATCTGCGCGAGGCGGGAGAGAGCAGGGCGGCGGATGAGAAGCTGCTGGCGCTGCACAAGCGCTTTCCTGACGAAGATCTGCCCGCCCGGTTGGAAGCGTTGCAAAAGCGTTGAACCCGCGCCCACCAAAAAGCCCCAGGTCTTGCGACCTGGGGCTTTTCGTCTGTATCTGCGGCTCCCGGACCAGTTTGAACTAAGACCTACAGGCAGCGGTTTTATAGGCTGTCTTTATACGCCACGACTTGGTCTTTGAGCCAGCTGTGCAGGGAGGTTAATTGCGCCGAACGTTTAATCCCCAGTGGCCAGACCAGGTAGTAGCTCGAAGAATGCGCCGGTTCGATGTCGGTGAGTTTGACCAGTTCCCCACGTTGAATCAGTGAATGGGCGATCGAGCGGCGCGTCAATGCGACGCCGTGCCCGAGCCGTACCGCTTCGAGCAGCAAGGTGGAGTCGGTGAACTCCAGCGAGGCGTGAGGGCGCTGCCCCTCCACGCCTGCGGCGCACAGCCAGGTTGCCCAGCTTTCACTGGCGTGCAGCAGTGGCTGCTCGAGGATGGCGTGCGGCGTGTCTGGCAATACACCGTGGTTGAAGTCGCGAGCAGCGACCACCAGCAATGAGTCGCTCATCAGTGTTTCGCAATGCATATCGGGCCATTGGCCGTGACCGAAGCGGATTGCGCAATTGACCAGGCCCTGTTCTAAAC
The DNA here is from genome assembly GCF_016405645.1 of Pseudomonas sp. MF5691. Taxonomy (NCBI): domain Bacteria; kingdom Pseudomonadati; phylum Pseudomonadota; class Gammaproteobacteria; order Pseudomonadales; family Pseudomonadaceae; genus Pseudomonas; species Pseudomonas sp. MF5691. The sequence goes on along the minus strand of NZ_JAEKDC010000015.1, from coordinate 37,245 downwards.
CGGCGAACGCCATGGTCGATTCCAATTTCAGGCGCAGCCCGGGATGGGCACTCATGAAACCGTGCAAGCGCGGCAATAACCAGTGCATGGCATAGGAGGGCAGCACCGACAGGGTCAGTTGCGGGAAATTGCTTCTCGCCAGAAACTTCTCTGTGACCCCGGCGATTTCACCCAGCGCCTGCCTGATCTGGTAGGCATAAATGCGCCCCTCTTCCGTCAACACCAGGGAACGTCCGCTGCGCATCACCAAGGCAATACCCAAATACTCTTCAAGAGAGCCAATCTGATGGCTGACGGCACTGTGGGTCACGTGCAGCTCAACGGCCGCCAAATTCACCTTGCCCAGCCGGGCCAAAGCCTCGAAGGCGCGCAATGCGGCGAGTGGAGGGAGCTTCAATAGGTGAATTCCTTTCACGGAAAAGTCTAATAATAGCCGCTATACGTGAAGCGAGCGAGATACCGATAATAGCGACGATTTAATTATTTAAATAATGTCATGCTAATAAAGCGGGAGTTGTTCGCCATGATCAATGAAATCCAGTCGTTTCTGAAAAACTACTTTGATGTACTGCAAACCCAGGACTTGAATCTGTTTGATCGGGTCTTTCATCGGGGTTGCGTGTTATATAGCGCACAAGACTCGACCGTGGTCGTCCGGTCTTTTGATGAGTACAGGGCCATGGTTCAAGGCCGTCAGTCGCCACAGGAAGGTGGTTTTCCACAACTTGATGAAGTATTGATGATTGATGTGATGTCTGCGGAAATGGCCATCGTTAAAGTGCGTTTGCGCCTATTCAATAACGTCATGGTCGACTACTTGAACTTGATGAAAGTCGATGGCCAGTGGATGATCTTCGCAAAGCTCTTTCACAAGGCCGGTGAAGTGACAACTCAGTAAGCTAACGGCCAGATGAAAAATGAGAACAAACTTATGTAGTGCACTCTTCGCGTTGCCAGTTTACGCACTCCAACTTACAACGCAAAAGCGCTTTGCCTAGTTGGATATGGCCGGCAGAAGAGTCTTTGTGACAGCGCCCACAAAAAAGCCCCAGGTCTTGCGACCTGGGGCTTTTTCTCTGTATCTGGTGCACCCGGCGGGATTCGAACCCACGACCCCTGCCTTCGGAGGGCAGTACTCTATCCAGCTGAGCTACGGATGCTTGTGCGGGCGCCATCATACCCATGTCGACCTTGGGCGTCCATGCTGGTTTTTGGCCGTCTGCCGGTAGGATTCTGGAGCGGCGAGGCTCTGTACCGGGCGGTGTGCGTCCTTGGCGCTGAATCCGGCTGTTGTGCGCCTGTCAGAATAATTCGGCTAATGCGCCGTTTTCGTTCTTTTTTTCGAACAGACTATTGCCCTGCCCCCCCATTGATCCTAGGATTCGTTTGAGATTTCAAACGCTCTGTCTCCCGTGCGCGATGTTTCAGCTTGCGCCCAGTGACTGATTTCCCTGACGGCAGCCTTCGAGGCGCCTTTCAACAACTCTAATTTGCCCCGCGCGCGCGCGGTGCTGTTAAGGAAAGCCGACATGCAGCTTAAAGACACCCAGTTGTTCCGCCAGCAAGCCTTTATTGATGGCGCTTGGGTCGATGCGGACAACGGTCAAACGATCAAGGTCAACAACCCCGCGACTGGCGAGATCCTGGGCACCGTGCCGAAGATGGGCGCCGCCGAAACCCGTCGTGCCATCGAAGCCGCCGACAAGGCCTTGCCGGCCTGGCGCGCACTGACTGCCAAGGACCGTGCAAACAAGCTGCGTCGCTGGTTCGAGCTGATCATCGAGAACCAGGATGACCTGGCGCGTCTGATGACCCTGGAGCAGGGCAAGCCGCTGGCCGAAGCCAAGGGCGAAATCGTCTACGCCGCTTCGTTTATCGAGTGGTTCGCCGAAGAGGCCAAGCGTATCTACGGGGACGTGATCCCTGGCCATCAGCCAGACAAGCGCCTGATCGTGATGAAGCAGCCGATCGGCGTCACCGCCGCCATCACGCCGTGGAACTTCCCGGCCGCGATGATCACCCGTAAAGCCGGCCCGGCCCTGGCTGCCGGTTGCACCATGGTCCTCAAGCCTGCGTCGCAAACCCCGTTCTCGGCGTTTGCCCTGGCTGAGCTGGCCCAGCGTGCCGGGATTCCAAACGGCGTGTTCAGTGTGGTCTCCGGCAGCGCTGGCGATATCGGCAGCGAGCTGACCAGCAACCCGACCGTGCGTAAATTGTCCTTCACCGGCTCGACCGAAATCGGTCGCCAGTTGATGGCCGAATGCGCCAAGGACATCAAGAAAGTTTCCCTGGAACTGGGCGGCAACGCGCCGTTCATCGTGTTCGACGACGCCGACCTGGATAAGGCCGTCGAAGGCGCGATCATTTCCAAGTACCGCAACAACGGCCAGACCTGCGTGTGCGCCAACCGTCTGTACATCCAGGATTCGGTGTACGACGCGTTCGCTGAAAAACTCAAAGTGGCCGTAGCCAAATTGAAGATCGGCAACGGTCTGGAAGAAGGCACCACGACTGGCCCGCTGATCGACGAAAAAGCCGTGGCCAAGGTCCAGGAACACATCGCCGATGCCTTGAGCAAAGGTGCGACCCTGTTGGCGGGCGGTAAGGTTATGGAAGGCAACTTCTTCGAGCCGACCATCCTCACCAACGTGCCGAAAAACGCTGCCGTGGCCAAGGAAGAAACCTTCGGCCCGCTGGCGCCGTTGTTCCGCTTCAAAGACGAAGCCGAAGTGATCGCGATGTCTAACGACACCGAATTTGGCCTGGCCTCCTACTTCTATGCCCGCGACCTGGGCCGTGTGTTCCGTGTGGCCGAGGCCCTGGAATACGGCATGGTCGGCGTCAACACCGGGCTGATCTCCAACGAAGTGGCGCCGTTCGGCGGTATCAAGGCGTCGGGCCTGGGCCGTGAAGGCTCCAAGTACGGCATCGAGGATTACCTGGAAATCAAATACCTCTGCCTGGGTATCTAACCGGCAAGGTATCGCTGCAAACGCAAAGGGCACGAGAGCGCTGTCCCTTTGCGTGCTTCAAACCGTTATTCGAAGTGGCCGGGAAAGCTGTGGCAGTCGATCATCGCATGCTGCCGTAGTTGCCTCCCCGTCACGTATTCCTTGGACCACGCCACCCGATGAGTGGCGAATGAGGACTTTATGAGCAACAAGACCAACGCTTCCTTGATGAAACGCCGCGAAGCCGCTGTACCGCGCGGTGTTGGCCAGATTCACCCTATCTTCGCCGAATCCGCGAAGAACGCCACCGTGACTGACGTTGAAGGTCGCGAGTTTATCGACTTCGCCGGCGGCATCGCCGTACTGAACACCGGTCACCTGCACCCGAAAATCATCGCGGCCGTGACCGAGCAGTTGAGCAAGCTGACCCACACCTGCTTCCAGGTCCTGGCCTACGAGCCGTACGTGGAGCTGTGCGAAAAAGTTAACGCCAAGGTGCCAGGTGATTTCGCCAAGAAAACCCTGCTGGTCACCACCGGTTCCGAAGCCGTGGAAAACGCCGTGAAAATTGCGCGTGCCGCGACTGGCCGTGCCGGCGTGATCGCCTTCACCGGCGCTTACCACGGCCGCACCATGATGACCCTGGGCCTGACCGGCAAGGTCGTGCCGTACTCCGCTGGCATGGGCCTGATGCCAGGCGGTATCTTCCGTGCGCTGTACCCGAATGAGTTGCACGGCGTGAGCATCGACGACTCCATCGCCAGCATCGAACGCATCTTCAAGAACGATGCCGAGCCGCGTGATATCGCTGCCATCATCATCGAGCCGGTACAGGGCGAGGGCGGTTTCTATGTCGCGCCTAAAGCCTTCATGAAGCGCCTGCGCGAACTGTGCGACAAGCACGGCATCCTGCTGATCGCCGACGAAGTGCAAACCGGTGCCGGCCGTACCGGGACCTTCTTTGCCATGGAGCAGATGGGCGTTGCTGCCGACCTGACCACCTTTGCCAAATCCATCGCGGGCGGCTTCCCGTTGGCTGGCGTGTGCGGCAAGGCCGAATACATGGACGCCATTGCCCCAGGTGGCCTGGGTGGCACCTATGCCGGTAGCCCGATCGCGTGCGCCGCGGCCCTGGCCGTGATGGAAGTGTTCGAAGAAGAGCACCTGCTGGACCGCTGCAAGGCTGTTGGCGAGCGTCTGGTCACTGGCCTGAAAGCCATCCAGGCCAAGTACCCGGTGATCGGCGAAGTGCGTGCCCTGGGCGCGATGATCGCGGTCGAGCTGTTCGAGGACGGCGACAGCCACAAGCCGAACGCTGCTGCGGTGGCCGCGGTGGTTGCCAAGGCGCGTGACAAGGGCCTGATCCTGCTGTCGTGCGGCACCTACGGCAACGTGTTGCGCGTGCTGGTCCCGCTGACCTCGCCGGACGAGCAGTTGGACAAAGGTTTGGCGATCATCGAAGAGTGCTTCTCCGAGCTGTAAGCGCAGGTTGGCTGGATCGAAAAAACCCGCTTCGGCGGGTTTTTTTGTGGGCTATGCACCTATTCAGGCCTTGTTCCTTGTACGCAGGTGCTTCCTTTGTCTAATGTGCAGGGATTGCCGATGGAGCGTGCTGCATGACTGCTGTTGATTTACCTGCTGTGCCCCGTGTGCTGATTGCCGAGCCCGACCCCTGGTCGCGGGATCTGCTCAAGCAGGTGTTGTTGAATGTGCGCTGCGACGCGCGGCTGGATGTGTGCGCCGACGGGCAGCACGCCGCCGAGCTGCTGCGAGACAAACCCTACGATTTGATCATTGCCGATTGGGAGCTGCCGGGCGTTGACGGCCTGAGCCTGTTGCGCAGTGTGCGTCAGCGTCGGCGGGTGCCCGTGTTGCCGTTTATCCTGCTCAGTACACGCAATGACGGCGCCAGCGTGCGCGAGGCACTGCCGCTGGCGCCCACCGCCTACCTGACCAAGCCACTGAACATGGAGGGTCTTACGCAACGCCTGCAGGATTTGTTGCTCAACGAAGGCGAAACGGTGTATTGCGAGCCCCCCGTCCTGGCGGCGGGCATGTCCTTGCCGGTGTTCCTGGAGCAGCGTCGCGAGCTGTCGGACGGCGCGCCGCTGCGGGTTGACGTCAAGGCGGCTGTGCAACGCAGCCTCACGCCGCAGGGGCTGGATCTCGAGCAGTTGGAAGAGCAGGTCAAGGTTGATCCACAGATCACCGCGGTGCTGATCGCCGCCGCCAACAGCGCCGGCCAGCACGGCACACCGGTGCAGACCCTGTCCATGGCGCTGCACAAACTGGCCGCCGGGCAGAGCATGAACCTGATCCTCGGCCTGGCCCTCAAGCACAACGTGATCCTCAGCGATGCCAGCCTGATGGAATACGCTGAGCGTTATTGGCAGTTGTCCCAGCGGACTGCGCAATACGGTCGTTCACTGGCGCGCATGCTCGATCTTGAACACGAACGCTGTTACAGCGCCGGTATTCTCCATCGGTTGGGCGACCTGGCCCTGCTGCGCAGCTTGCAGGAGTGGCGCCAGGGCGGTGGTGAGCTGGATGAGGCGTTGATTGGCGAGTCATTGTCCACCTTTGGCGCCAGCTATGGCTCGGCGCTGCGCACGCGTTGGCGCTTGCCCCTGGAGCTGCGCCAACTGATCGCGGCGACCTACTCCCTGGAAGGCGGGGTGTATTCCCGTGAGGCGCTGGTGATGAACATCGCGGCGCAACTGGCAGGGCTGACGGAGCATGAAGGGGTCGAGGCGTTGGCCAAGGGCAAGACGGCGAGGTTGCTCAAGGTCGGGTTTGCAGAGCTGACGCGTATCCGCAAGCCTGGGTAGGCGCTGTGTCTGGCAGCAACAATGCTGAATGTGCCGCCGCCATCGTAGCCTCGCTAAAGCTCGACAACTCCCACATTTGATTTGTGGTGTGTCCAGAACTCCCGGCCTGGTCGAGATCCCCTGTGGGAGCGGGCTTGCCCGCGATGGCGGTGGTCCAGGCGCTATTGTTTAGCGCCGTGAAAGGGCAGGCATTCAGCCGACAATCACCCGGTTCTTGCCCTGGCGCTTGGCTTCATACATGGCCGCATCAGCCCGGGCGAACAGGCTATCAAGGCTTGCATCTGCGGCGGTGAGGCTGGCCAGGCCCTGGCTGACGGTCACGCCATAAAACCGGCCGTCATGGCTGAACTCCAGTTGGCGCACTTCCTGCCCCAGGCGTTCGGCGACCTGCATGGCCCTTTCCGGTTCGCATCCTGGCAGCACCGCAGCAAATTCTTCGCCGCCAATGCGCCCGAACAGGTCGCCACGGCGCAATACCCCGCGGCCGCTCTCGGCGATACGCAATAACACCTGATCGCCCTCCAGGTGGCCGTAGGTGTCGTTGATGGCCTTGAAGTTATCTATATCCAGCAACAGGAAGGCCAGGGGCAGGCCTTGGGTGCAGGCACGTTCGAATTCGTGATGGGCGCACTCGAAGAAATGGCGACGGTTGCTGCTGCGGGTTAGCACGTCGGTGGTGGCCAGGCGCTGCAGCTCGAGCTCCAGGTGCTTTTTTTCGGTGATGTCCTCAGCGATGCCCACCACAATCAACGGTTTCCCTGGGGTGGCCTGTTGGTTGGTGAAGCACTTGTCGCTGAGCCAGCGGATCTGCCCGTCTGCGGTGATGATGCGGTACTGGCGATTCTCGACCGCCCCCAGCTCCAGCACCTGGGCCAGGCTGTGCTCGGCGTAATGCTGGTCTTCGGGGTGGATACTGTCGCGCCAGCCACGGTGCTCGGCCAACAGTAGGCTGGCCGAGCGTCCGAAGATGCGCTCATAGGCCGGGCTTACATACAGCACGCGGCGGGTCTCCCACTCGATGGCCCAGAGCACGGCGTTCACACTGACCAGCAGCGAGCTCAACAGCTGTTCACGCTGGCTCAGACGCTCCACTTCGCCCTGGGCATGCATCAACGCCAGCAAGGTAGCGGCAGCCGGCCGGGACGTATCCGTTGAGTCAGGCGTGGTGGGGATCGGGGAGTCCGTTTCGTGGACCATCGGCACAATTCTCTCTGGACATGCCGCAGCATTGAACAGCAGTCAAAACAAGGCCCGCCAGGATGGCGAAGTGTTGTTTGAGAGAGGGGAATTGCAGCTAAGTTCCGTTATCAGTCGCGATTGAGAGGGAATGTTCGGTGACTGTGAAATGGCGCCAAAAAACTGTGGAGCCGGTAAGGACTGGGTGTCCTCCCGGCTCCTGCAACACCTAGGCGTTTGCGGGGCGCAACGAGTAGGTTTTCAACTGGTGGGCAAAGTCGCGCAGGGATTGGATCCCGCTGGCCTCGGCCTCGTGCACCCACTCCTTGATGGCCGCGAGCATGTCATGCCCGTTGCTGCTGGTCTTGAGCCAGATCTGTTGCAGCGCCAGGCGCTTTTCGTAGATCACCTTCAAGGCCTGGCTGTGCTCCAGCATGCTCTGGATGCGCACATGGTGACGCTCATCCAGCAGGCTGGTTTCCCGTGACAGCAGGCGCTTGGCCCGGTGGAACTGGTGGCGTACCGAATGATCGACCTTCTCCAGTTCTTGCTTGACCAGCGGCGCAATCACCAACTTGCGGTACTGGGCCATGATCTGGAAGCGGTTGTTGAGGATCGCCATGGCGGTGTCCATGTCCAGGTGGCCCTTGCCTTCCACCCGATGGGCAATCGGCGCCACGCGCTGCACCTTGGCCAGGCGCAGGAAGCTGAACACTTGGATCCAGGCCCAGCCCAGGTCGAATTCCCACTTCTTCACCGACAGTTTGGCGGAGTTGGGGTAGGTGTGATGATTGTTATGCAGCTCTTCGCCACCGACGATGATGCCCCACGGCACCAGGTTGGTCGCCGCGTCGCGGCATTCGAAGTTGCGATAACCGATGGCATGCCCCAGGCCGTTGATCACACCGGCGGCCCAGAACGGGATCCACATCATCTGGATCGCCCAGATGGTGATGCCGATGGTGCCGAACAGCAGCACGTCGATAACGCCCATGAGGGCCACGCCCAGCAGCGGATAGCGGGTATAGAGCTTGCGTTCGATCCAGTCGTCCGGGCAGTTCTTGCCGTAGATGCGCAGGGTCTCGGGGTTTTCCGCCTCGGCGCGGTACAACTCGGCTCCTTTGCGCAGGACCGTGGACAGGCCCTTGATCACCGGGCTGTGGGGATCGTCGACGGTTTCGCACTTGGCGTGGTGTTTGCGGTGGATAGCGGTCCATTCGCGGGTATTCTGCGCCGTGGTCAACCACAGCCAGAAGCGGAAGAAGTGTTTCAGGCCAGCATTGAGCTCCAGGGAGCGGTGGGCTGAATAGCGGTGTAGATAGACCGTGACACCGATAATGGTCACGTGGGTCATCAACAGAGTGACTGCCACCAGTTGCCAGGCTGACAAGTCAAGAAAACCGTTGTACCACATAGGCTGTATGGCCCTCAGATAAAGATAAGAACAGCTGACGCATTATCACTTAGCCTACAGATAAAACCAGTCACCCTTTCAGATAGGAGTGACGAGATGTTACTTGTCCTATAATCCGCAGATTCTGTAAGGCGATTCTGTTTTTTAGTAAGGATTACTAGTCATATGCTGCTTTCATACCGAGGTGCCCTGCGTGCAGGGCTGGTGTACTTGTTGCTTTCGGTCTTGTGGATACAGCTCAGTCAGCAGGTATTTATCAATTTTATTGATGAACCCAAGGAAATGATTCACTGGCAGATACTGCGCGGCTACCTGTGGGTGACCCTCAGCGCCCTGTTTATTTTCCTGTTGTGCGCCCGCAGCGCCCGCAACCATCGCATCCAGCAACCCTTGACGGAAAACCGCGAGCGCCTGCGCCAGGCGGCGGCGGTGTTCGATTGCACCCGCGAAGGGGTGCTGGTCACCGACGCCCGCGGGCAGATAGTCCACGTCAACCGCGCGTTTATTGAAATCACCGGTTACCAGGTGGAAGACGTGATGGGCCGCCAGCCGAGCCTGTTCAAGTCCGGGCGCCATTCGCCGGACTTTTATGAGCAGATGTTTCGCGCGCTCAACCAAGAGGGCGAGTGGAGCGGCGAGATCTGGAACCGGCGTAAAAGCGGGGAAATTTATCCACAGTGGCAAACCATCCGTGTCATCCATGATGACCAGGGCCAGGTCAGCCATTACGTGGCGGTGTTTTCTGACATCAGTGCCATCAAGCACTCCGAGCACGAACTGGCGCACCTGGCCCACCACGACCCGTTGACCGACCTGCCCAACCGCCTGCTGTTCACCGACCGCGCCGAGCAGGCGCTGGCCTCGGCGCAGATTCACAAGCGTGGCTGTGCGCTGTTGATGCTGGATCTGGACCACTTCAAGATCATCAACGACAGCCTGGGTCATAACGTCGGCGACCAGTTGCTCAAGGCCGTGGGCGAGCGCCTGCAGGGCTTGTTCGGTCCCGGCGTGACTTTGGCGCGCCTGGGTGGCGATGAGTTCGCGGTGCTGGCGGAAAGTTGTCCACAGGTGGTCCAGGCGGCCGCCCTGGCCCAGCGCATCATTGACGGCATGAAGCAGCCGTTCGTGTTCAACGGCCACCAGCTGTTTGTCAGCGTCAGTATTGGCATCAGCCTGTTCCCCAGCGATGCCCTGAGTGCCGAACAGTTGCTGCGCAACGCCGACTCCGCGTTGTTCAAGGCCAAGAGTTCCGGGCGCGAAGGCTACGCCCTGTACACCGAGGAACTGACAGCCCACGCCCAGCACCGGATCGAGATCGGCAATGAGCTGCGTCGCGCCCTCGATCAGCAAGAGTTGCGAGTCTACTACCAGCCGGTCCACGACCTGCAAACCAGCCGGATGATTGGTGTGGAAGCCCTGGTGCGCTGGCAGCACCCGCTGCGCGGCCTGGTGTCACCGGCAGAATTTATCCCGATTGCCGAACGCACCGGGTTGATCGCCGAGATTGACGGCTGGGTCATGGAGCAGGCCTGTCGCCAGATGTGCCAGTGGCTGGCAGACGGCAAGAACCTGTCCTTTATGGCGGTCAATATCTCCAGCCGCCTGTTTGCCCGCCACGAATTGTACGAGCAGGTGGCCAAGGTGCTGCACGACACCGGCCTGGACCCGGCGAAGCTGGAACTGGAAGTCACCGAAAGCGCAGTGATGGACGACCCGGAAGTGGCCCTGGAACAACTGCACCGCCTGCGCGAACTGGGCCTGAGCCTGGCCATCGACGACTTCGGCACTGGCTATTCGTCACTGCTGCGCCTCAAGCGGTTGCCGGTGCAGAAGCTGAAAATCGACCAGGGCTTCGTCGCCGGCCTGCCGTGGGATGAAGACGATGCGGCGATTGTGCGGGTGGTCATCGCCCTGGCGCAGAGCATGGGTATGCAGGTGCAAGCCGAGGGTATCGAGCAGATGGAACAGGCACGGTTCCTGTTGAATCACCAATGCGACCTGGGCCAGGGCTACTGGTTTGGCCGGCCGATGCTGGCGGCAGAGATTGATTGGGCCCTGGCCCCCGCCATCCACTAACCCCACCCTCCGGGGTTGGAATGCAATAAAAAATGTGGGAGCGGGCTTGCCCGCGATAGCGGTGTATCAGTGCCAGATTTACTGGCTGACACTCCGTCATCGCGGGCAAGCTCGCTCCCACATTTTTATCTGCGCACGCCTTAACGTCGTGTCCTGCCTGAAAATTCTTTCTGGTTATATAAACATTCTTAAATAGTATTTTTAAGAATATCAGCGCTTATCTACTATCGCTCTCACGCCGCAAGCAGTGCCGCCACTGCCAGGCACTTCTCATTTCAGGAGCACGACCATGAGCGCATCTCTACGCAGCGTCGACGGCCAGGACGAAGCAGCCATTTTGCGCGAGATCCAAAGCGCATTGCGTGACCTGCGTTTCGGCGCAGTGGAAATCACCGTACACAACGCCCAAGTGGTGCAGATCGAACGTAAAGAGAAATTCCGCTTGCAGAGCCCGGGCAACAAAACGAGCTGAGCCAAGACGGCGCTTCGATTGCAGGACCCGTACTTATAAGAAAAGCCAACACCCAAGAATTTCAGGAGCTTGTCTATGTCGTCGATTCGCCGTTACGCCCTGGCCGCCCTGGCCAGCGCCGTGTTTGCCGGTTCCGCAGTGGCCAAGGATTACGAGCTGCTTAACGTTTCCTACGATCCGACCCGTGAGCTGTACCAGGCGTACAACGCCGAATTCACCAGTTTCTGGAAAAAGGCGCACCCTGGCGACAACGTCAAGATCCAGCAATCCCACGGTGGTTCGGGCAAGCAGGGCCGGGCGGTGATCGACGGCCTGCGCGCCGACGTGGTGACCCTGGCCCTGGCCGGCGACATCGACGAAATCGCCAAGCTGGGCAAGACCCTGCCAGAGAACTGGCAGACCCGCCTGCCCGAAGCCAGCACGCCATACACCTCGACCATCGTGTTCCTGGTGCGCAAGGGCAACCCCAAGGGCATCAAGGACTGGGGCGACTTGATCAAGAACGACGTCTCGGTGATCACGCCGAACCCGAAAACCTCCGGCGGCGCCCGCTGGAACTTCCTCGCCGCCTGGGCCTATGGCCTCAAGGCCGGTGGCAGCGAAGCCAAGGCCCAGGAATACGTGAAAGCGCTGTTCAAGCACGTGCCGATCCTCGACACCGGTGCGCGCGGTTCGACCATCACCTTCGTCAACAACGGTCAGGGTGACGTGTTGCTGGCCTGGGAAAACGAAGCGTTCCTGGCCCTCAAGGAAGATGGCGGCGCTGACAAGTTCGACATCATCGTGCCGTCCCTGTCGATCCTCGCCGAGCCGCCCGTGGCAGTGGTCGACAAGAACGCCGAGAAAAAGGGCAACACCGAAATCGCTACGGCGTACCTCAACCACCTGTACAGCCCGGCTGGCCAGGAAATCGCGGCGAAGAACTTCTACCGCCCGCGTGACAAGGATGTGGCCGCCAAGTACGCCCAGCAGTTCCCGAAACTGGAGCTGGTGACTATCGACAAAGACTTCGGCGGCTGGAAAACTGCCCAACCGAAATTCTTCAACGACGGTGGCGTGTTCGACCAGATCTACACTGCCCAATAACCAACACGGCCTCCCTGTGGAATGCGGCTTGTGTGGGAGCGGGCTTGCTCGCGAAAGCGGTATGTCAGTCACTAAATGCGTTGACTGGCGCACCGCTTTCGCGAGCAAGCCCGCTCCCACATAAGTTCGTTCCTGCAGTGGTATTGAACTGTTAACCAAGGACTTTTATGTCGCGTCGTATCTCCCCCGTCATACCCGGCTTCGGGCTGACGCTGGGCTACACCTTGGTGTACCTCAGCCTGATTGTGCTCATACCGCTGGCGGCCATGTTCGTCCACGCCGCCCAACTCACCTGGGATCAGTTCTGGGCCATCATCTCGGCGCCGCGGGTCTGGGCAGCCTTGAAGTTGAGCTTCAGTACCGCCCTGTATGCCGCGCTGATCAACGGCGTGATCGGTACGCTGCTGGCGTGGGTGCTGGTGCGCTACACCTTCCCCGGGCGCAAGATCATCGACGCGATGATCGACCTGCCGTTTGCCCTGCCCACCGCCGTGGCCGGTATTGCGCTGACTGCGCTGTACGCGCCGTCCGGCCTGGTCGGCCAGTTCGCCACCGACATGGGCTTCAAGATCGCCTATACCCCGCTGGGCATCACCCTGGCCCTGACCTTCGTCACGCTGCCTTTCGTGGTGCGTACGGTGCAGCCGGTGCTGGCCGATATCCCCCGGGAAATCGAAGAAGCCGCCGCCTGCCTGGGCGCCAAGCCCTGGCAGGTGTTTCGCTACATCCTCGTGCCGGCGCTGCTGCCGGCCTGGCTGACCGGGTTCGCCCTGGCGTTCGCCCGAGGTGTGGGTGAGTACGGTTCGGTGATTTTCATCGCCGGCAACATGCCGATGAAAACCGAGATCCTGCCGCTGCTGATCATGGTCAAGCTCGACCAATACGACTACACCGGCGCTACCTCCATCGGCGTGCTGATGCTGGTGGTTTCCTTTGTCCTGCTGCTGCTGATCAACCTGTTGCAGCGGCGCATCGAACACCCATAAGGAGGCGCGGAACATGTCCCAATCGTCTATTTCCGCCGCGTCTTCGGCCAATGCTGCCCGCCGTGGCAGTGCGGTGTCGCGACGCATCCTGATCGGCCTTGGCTGGCTGATCTTCGCCCTGTTTTTGCTGTTGCCGCTGTTTATCGTGGTGTCCCAGGGCCTCAAGCTCGGCCTGGGCGCGTTCTTTGCCGCGATCTTCGAGCCCGACGCGCTGTCGGCCTTGAAGCTGACGGTGATTGCGGTGCTGATTTCGGTGCCGCTCAACCTGGTATTCGGCGTCAGTGCGGCCTGGTGCGTGAGCAAGTACTCATTCCGTGGCAAAAGCATGCTGGTGACCCTGATCGACCTGCCGTTCTCGGTCTCGCCGGTCATCGCCGGCCTGGTCTATGTGCTGATGTTCGGTGCCCAGGGGTTCTTCGGCCCGTGGCTGCAGGATCACGATATCCAGATCGTCTTCGCCTTGCCGGGCATCGTGCTGGCGACGATCTTCGTCACCGTGCCGTTCGTGGCCCGTGAACTGATCCCGCTGATGCAGGAGCAGGGCACCCAGGAAGAAGAAGCCGCACGCCTGCTGGGCGCCAATGGCTGGCAGATGTTCTGGCATGTCACCGTGCCCAACATCAAGTGGGGCCTGATCTACGGCGTGGTGCTGTGTACCGCGCGGGCGATGGGTGAGTTTGGCGCGGTGTCGGTGGTGTCCGGGCACATTCGCGGCGTGACCAACACCTTGCCGCTGCACGTCGAGATTCTCTACAACGAATACAACCACGTTGCCGCGTTTGCGGTGGCGAGTCTGTTGCTGATCCTGGCGCTCTTCATCCTGCTGCTCAAGCAGTGGAGCGAGAACCGTATTAACCGCCTGCGCGCCGGTGCGGCTGAGGAATAAGTCATGTCGATCGAAGTCCGTAACGTCAGCAAGAACTTCAACGCCTTCAAGGCCCTGGACAGCATCAACCTGGATATCCAGAGTGGCGAGCTGGTGGCTTTGCTTGGCCCCTCCGGCTGCGGCAAGACCACCTTGCTGCGCATCATTGCTGGCCTGGAAACCCCGGATGCCGGGAGCATCGTGTTTCACGGTGAAGACGTGTCCGGCCACGATGTGCGTGATCGCAACGTCGGCTTTGTGTTCCAGCACTACGCGCTGTTCCGCCACATGACCGTGTTCGACAACGTCGCCTTCGGCCTGCGCATGAAGCCGAAGAACCAGCGCCCGAACGAAACCCAGATCGCCGCCAAGGTCCACGAACTGCTGAACATGGTGCAACTGGACTGGCTGTCGGATCGCTACCCGGAACAACTCTCCGGCGGCCAGCGCCAGCGGATCGCCCTGGCCCGTGCCCTGGCGGTGGAGCCCAAGGTACTGCTGCTCGACGAGCCTTTCGGCGCCCTGGACGCCAAGGTCCGCAAGGAACTGCGCCGCTGGCTGGCACGCCTGCACGAGGACATCAACCTGACCTCGGTATTCGTGACCCACGACCAGGAAGAAGCCATGGAAGTTGCCGACCGGATCGTGGTGATGAACAAGGGCGTGATCGAGCAGATCGGCTCACCGGGCGACGTCTACGAAAACCCGGCCAGCGATTTCGTCTATCACTTCCTCGGCGACTCCAACCGCCTGCACCTGGGTGCAGACCAGCACCTGCTGTTCCGCCCCCACGAAGTGTCGTTGTCACGCCATGAACTGGAAGACCACCATGCTGCGCAAGTGCGCGACATCCGCCCGCTGGGCGCCACCACGCGGGTCACGCTGAAGGTCGAAGGCCAGAGCGAGCTGATCGAAGCGGAAGTGGTGAAGGATCACGACAGCCTGACCGGGCTGGCGCGGGGCGAGACGTTGTTCTTCAAGCCCAAGGTCTGGCAAAAGGCTTAAAAAATTGCAAAAAATCTGTGGGAGCGGGCTTGCTCGCGAACGCGCAGTGTCAGTCACTGGATGTACCGACTGAACCACCGCTTTCGCGAGCAAGGCCGCTCCCACATTTGGATTACCGGTGCTTCTCAGACCGTGGCGTTCTTGTGACGCGCGCGCACCGGCCCCGCCCGCTCTTCAATTTGCCGCTTGAGCTCATGGCGCAACCCCAGCAGAAACGCCAGCTCTGCCACCACAAACAACGGCCCCACGATCAGCCCGGACACGTCATCGACGAACGCAGGCTTGCGCCCCTCGTAGTAGTGGCCGACAAACTGGATCACCCAGCCCAGCACAAACAGTCCGATACCACTGCTGAGCCACACCAGCGTGCTTTGCGCCGCCAGCACATGCCCGGCCCACACCGACAGGCCCATCAGCACGCTCATCAACACCCCCAGCGCCAGTTCCAGGCGCAGGTAGAACCCCGCAGAAAACAGTGCCAGCAGCACCGCCGGTGACAGCCACAGGCCGGCCACTTGCCATTCGGGGCGTGACAGCAGCACGGCGACGGCCACCACTATCATGGGGATGCCGATAAAGTGGCTGGCGATGTTGCGCGGGTCGCGGTGGTAGGCGGCGTATTGGCTCAGATGGTCGACGAGGCTTTTCATTGTTATTCCTCCTGTAGGATGCTTGATCATGCCCTGTAGGACTGCGACAAACTGTCAACTGGGCGACAATCTTTGGAGTTCTCATGGACGCAGAGTCTTGGCATGGGCGCCTGTCCAGCGGCCACTGGTACCGCCATCTGCCTGCTCCCTTGCAGCATAGCTTGCTGGCCAACGCCCGCGTGCGGCAGCTGGCGGCGGGGCAGGTGCTGTTCAAGCGCGGCGACCCACCGTGCGGCTTGTATGCGGTGCTCGATGGCAGCCTGCGCATCAGCGCGGTGAACGAGCAGGGCAAGGAAGCGTTGTTGAGCCTGGCGCAAGCGCCTTTCTGGTTTGGCGAAATCGCCGTGTTCGACGGTCTGCCACGCACCCACGACGCTTGTGCGGTCGGGCCTTGCACGCTGTTGCAGGTCCCGCAGTCGGCGATCCTGCACTTGCTTGCGCAAAGCCCGGCCTATTGGCGGGACATGGCCTTGCTGATGAGCCAGAAGTTGCGGCTGACCTTTATCAATATCGAGCAGTTGAGCCTTGCGCCCGCGTCGGTGCGGGTGGCCCATCGGTTGTGGATGATTGCCGAGGGTTATGGCGAGATCGACGGCTCGCGGCGTGTGGTGCAATTGGCGCAAGAGGATTTGGCGGCGATGCTGGGTGTGTCGCGCCAGACCACCAATGCGCTGCTCAAGGCGTTGCAAGAGCAGGGCGTTGTGCGGTTGGGGTATGGGGAGATTGAGATACTCGATGTGCTGCGGTTGCGGGAGATGGCGCAGGGGTAGGCGGTGCCTGTAGCGGCCCTTTCGCGAGCAAGCCCGCTCCCACATCCGACCACATTCCAAAGAATGTACTCGGTCAAATGTGGGAGCGGGCTTGCTCGCGAAAGGGCCCTCCCAGGCACTAAATAACCTCAGTCCGGCTGGCTCGACGCCAGATCATGGATCTCCCCAGGATCCCTGCCCCAGTCATACAGCTGCCAGGTCGCCGGCCCCAAGGGCCCGGGGATGTACACCGCCTTCCACTGCCCCTGGCGAATCGCCCTGCGCCCGAACAGCTCCCAACCGGTGACGGTGTGTTCATCGTGCACCTGGCGCGCTACGACTTCTAGCCAGGGACGGTGGCGCTGCGGTAGGTGGCCGGGCTGAAGACCCGGGTCACCACCAGCATCGCGATCACCGTCACGGCCAGCACCACCCAGGCGCTGACAAAACTGCCAGTGAGTTCGCGCAGCCAGCCGGTCATCCATGGCGACACAGCATTGATCAAAAAGCCCACGCCCTGCACGAATGCCGCCAGTTGCCCGGCTTCCCGTGGGTCGCGGCGATGGTCCAGGGTCAACAGCAGGCTCAGGGCAAAGCACGCCCCCAGGCCGAAGCCGATCAGCGCCACCCACAGGTGCGGGTATTGCAGCGGCGCCAGCAGCAGGCCGAGGTAGCCCACGGTCTGGGCCAGCAGGCTGATGGTCAGCAAGGGCCGGCGGTCGATACCGCGTTGCGCCAGCGCCGGCATCAACAGCGCGGCGATCACCTGGAAAATCGTCATGAACGCCAGCAGCGAGCCGCTGGGCAGCACGCCCCAACCCAGTTGCTGGTAGTACGCCGGCAGCCACGCCACCATGCTCATGTACCCGCAATTCACCAGGCCGAAATACAGCGCCAGCAACCAGGCACGGCGATTGCGCAGGCCCTTGAGCGGCGCCGTCGCCTGCAGGTTTTTCGCCGCGCCCAACGGCAGCCATGCCCACAGCAGCAACGCGCCGAGCGCCGGCAGCAGCCAGATGCCGAGGCCGGCCTGCCAGTGCTGGAAATGGCTGGCCACCAGCGGGCTGAGCAGCGCCGCCAAGCCACCGCCCCCCATCAACGAGGCCGAATACACCCCCATCGCCAGCGGCACCCGGTGGTGGAACTGGCGCTTGATCATCGCCGGCACCAGCGCCTGGATCAGCGCCACCCCGGCCCCGCCCAGCAAGGCCGTGGCCAGCAGCGCCGGTGCCTGGCCCAGCAGCCAGCGCGCCAGGCACGCCAGCAGGATCATCATCAAGCCCAGGGCAATCCCGCGCCGCTCGCCCAACTGCGCTTCGACGCGGATGCCCACCAGCGCCACCAAACCCATGCACACCACCGGCAGGCTGGTGAGCAGGGCACTGCTCTGGAAACTCAAGCCGGTGGCCAGGCGGATTTCCCCGAGCAACGGGCTGATAGAGCTGAGGATCGGCCGCAGGTTGAGGCCCAGCACGACCAGCAGGCCCCAGCCGGCGAGGGATTTATTCAGGGGCATGCAGGGTCTTCCATTGGCGGTAAAGGGCTTGCATGGCCGGCACAGGCAGGTGCTCGACGGGCAGTTGCTGGGCGGTCAATGGCAGGCTCATCTGTTGGTAAATCGCTGCGGTCGACAGGCCAAAAGGTGCCGCCATTTCATTGCTCGCGGCAAACACCACGCGGGACACGCCGCACAGGTACATCGCGCCCAGGCACATCGGGCACGGCTGGCCGCTGGCGTAGATCACACAGCCTTCAAGGCGCGTACCGAGCTGTTGGCTGGCGCGGCGCATGGCGAGCATCTCGGCATGGGCGGTGGGGTCCTGGTCGAGGTGGATCTGGTTGACCGCTTCCACCAGCACTGCACCGTCCTTGACCAGGACGGCGCCAAACGGCCGTCCACCCTGGGCCACGTTGTCCTGCGCCAGGGCCACGGCGCGCTGCAGCCAGGCTTGATCGTTCTGTGAACTCATTGCGCACCGGCTGCTTGCAGGCGCTGGGCGGTGGCGACCTGACCACGTTTTTGCGCCTGTTGCAGTGGGCTGACGCCGTCGCGGTCGGGCAGGTTCACGTCGGCGCCGGCAGCGATCAGCATGGCGACGATTTGCTGATGCGGCGGCCCGCCGTCCGAGAGCACGATGGCTTCCATCAGGCCGGTCCAGCCCAGGCGGTTGACGTGGTTGACGTCGACTCCAGCGTCGATCAGCAGGCGCACGGTTTGCACGTGCCCGCGCTCACAGGCAGGAATGAGGGCGGTGCCACCGTAGCGATTGGTGCTCTTGAGATCGGCGCCATGGGCCAGGGTCATGGCCAGGATCTGATCGTGGCCGCTGGCGCCGGCCAGCAGGTAGGGGCTGTCTTGCATCAGGTTCTTGCGGTTCACATCAGCCCCGGCTTCGATCAGGGCGCGGGCGATGTCGATGCGATTGGCCTGGGTGGCCAGCAACAGCGGGGTGCTGCCATCAATGGCGCGGACATCAAGGTCAACGCCCTTGGCCAGCAACTGTTCGACCTGTGCCAACTGCCCGCCGCGCACGGCGTCGAGCAGATCTTTATCGGCCGCCATGGCGCTACTCGCCACCATCAACCCCAGCGCCAGCACGGCGGTTTTGAAAGGAATGGGCCATGCCATGGGAACCTCGCTTCAGTGCAATGAACGCGAAGTATGGCCACCGCCTGGGGTATTCTGAAATTAAATATAACCATGCCAACCAGTGGCAAACGAGATGGTGGTGCCCATGTTCGATCCCGTGCTGTTGCGCAGTTTTGTCGCCGTCGTGGATTGCGCGAATTTCACCCGCGCCGCCGAGCGCCTGCACTTGACCCAATCTACGGTCAGCCAGCAATTGCGCCGCCTGGAAGACAGTGTCGGCTGCCGCTTGCTCGACCGGGATCAGCGCCGGGTGGTGGCGACGGTCGAGGGCGAGCGCCTGCTGGCCTATGCGCGGCGCATCCTGGCACTCAACGAAGAAGCCGCCGATGTGCTGATCAACCAGCAGAGCGACGGCGTGCTGCGCCTGGGCGTGCCCGAAGATTTTGCCGCCGAGCGCTTGATGCCGTTGCTGTCGGCGTTTGTCGTGGCCTACCCACGGGTGCGCCTGGAGGTCACCAGCGGCCTGGGGCCGGCGCTGTTGCGCCAGTATCGCGGCGGTGAGTTCGATGTGTTGCTGGTCAAGCAGATGGGCGACAGCGACGACTGCCTGGCCTCCTGGCCGGAGCCGTTGTGCTGGGTCGACAGCCGCCACATGCCGGCCCTGGGCCGCGATCCATTGCCCTTGGTGGCGTTCCCGGTGGGCGGCCTGTACCGCAATGAAATGCTCCAGCATCTGGAGGTCGGTGGCTGGCGCTGGCGCATTGGCTATTCCAGCGCGAGCCTGGCCAGTGTGTGTTCGGCGGTGGCGGCGGGGTTGGGCATCAGCCTGCTGCCTGAGCGAGTGGTGCAGGCCGGGCATGTGGTGCTCGGCGCCGACAGTGGTTTGCCCGCGGTGCAGGGCGTGCGGCTGGCGCTGTATGGGCGCAATGGGATGGGGGCGGCGGGGCAGAGCCTGCAGCGGCAATTGTGGGATTTATGCGAGGCCAACCCGCGCTGAGGCATGCCTTTGAGGAATATTTTGCAGGCGCGTAAAGCATCCTGAAGTCGCCGTGAACGCATTTTAGTGGGCCTGTTGACGCTGGCGCTGCATGGCGCGGTGATCTACTGGGTCAGCCAGAAACCGGTGCCGGTACTGCCGATTGTGCCGCCGGAAGTTCCACCGATGAGCCTCGGTTTTTCCCTGCCGGCGCCGGGGTCTTCAGCCAACGCCGCGTACCTGAAGACCCCGGCTTTATTGAAGTGACTGTGTTTTTGGTTATTAATAAATAGCTTCTTATTCCTTAACGAATATATGCCCCGTCCCTATACTGGTCAGCAACGTTAAACGCTGCAGGAGGGCACACCCATGCACAGCGAGTTGATCCGTTACCTGATCGTGCCGGGCTGGCAAGGATCGCCAGAAGATCATTGGCAAACCCATTGGCAGAACAGCCTGCCCAACAGCGCCCGCGTGGAGCAGGCCGACTGGTTGACCCCGCGCCGTGAAGACTGGGTGGCGGCCCTGGCCGAAGCCATTGCGGCCGACAGTACCCCGGTGATTCTTATCGCCCACAGCCTGGGTTGCATCACGGTGGCGCACTGGGCGGCCAGCGCGCCGTTGCAGTTCCTGCGCCAGGTGCGTGGGGCCTTGCTGGTGGCCCCGGCAGATGTCGAGCGCCCGGCGTGTGCGCCGGCGTTGCGCAACTTTGCACCGATTCCCCGTGACCTGTTGCCGTTTCCCAGCCAGGTCGTCAGCTCCGACAACGACAGTGCGGTCAGCGCCCCTCGGGCCCTGGAGCTGGCGCGTAACTGGGGGGCTGAAGCCGGGATTCTCGCAGGTGCCGGGCATATCAACGTGAAGTCCGGCCACCAGCGCTGGGAGCAGGGTTTCGCCTACCTCTATCGCCTGCAAAACCGTCTGGAGCATCACTCCCGACGCCGCGCCTAATACCTTTTCAACGCCCCGTCCCTTGAATGGAAACGGGGCGGGAGCCTGCCATGAGCCTGCATGAAACCTTCGGCCAGCCGTTGCTGACCTTCCCCGACGCCGAAAAAAGCCCCTTGAGCATCCGCGCCAAGGCGCTGGTATTTGTCGACCCCCGTTCCCGGCAACTGCGCGAAGACCTCGAAAGCCTGGCCCCGCGTGCCTTGCCCGTACTGATTCGCGGCGAAACCGGCAGCGGTAAAGAGCTGCTGGCGCGCCATGTCCATCGCGGCAGTGACCGCAGCGGCTTGTTTGTGTCGGTCAACTGCGGTGCGATCAGCCCGACTTATGCCGATGCCGAACTGTTCGGCTATGCCGCCGGCAGCCACAGCGGCGCGGCCAGCAGCCGGGCCGGTTGGTTCGGCTCGGCCAACGGCGGCACCTTGTACCTCGATGAGATCGGCGACTTGCCGCTGCCGATCCAGATCAAGCTGCTCGCCGCCCTGGAAAACCACGAAGTCACCCGCGTAGGGGCGCATCAACCGAGCCCGGTGGATGTGCGCCTGGTCGCCGCCACCAGCATCGACCTGGCCCAGGCCGTGGCCGTCGGCAAGTTCCACGAGCGCCTATTCCATTACCTCAGCGAAGGCCAACTGGAGCTGCCGGCGCTGCGCGAGCGCGTAGGCGACATCCTGTCCCTGGCCGAGTACTTCCTGGGCATCTACAGCCAGCGCCTGGACTTGCCGGTGCCGCTAATCAGTGAGGACGCGCAGCGGCTGCTGGAGCAACACAGCTGGCCGGGCAATACGCGGGAGCTGGAGAACGTGATCCACTTTGCGCTGCTGGTCAGCAGTGGCGATGAGATCCTGCCGGAGCATCTGAACCTGCCGGTGGCGTCGGTGGCGCAGATTGAGCAGCAGGTGCGACAGATCCTGAGCAGCGGCAGCGAAGTCGAGCGCGCAGCGTTGACGCGTCTGTTTCGGGGCTTGGGCTCTGTATGAACAAAATGGAATATCAACGTGAATAAAAGGTATTGTTCGGGAATAAAAAATATCGGTATTGTCCATTCCACGCCGCGATAGCACATCGCTGGCACCCCCATAAGAAGTGGCCGTCACCGACGTCCCGGATTTTCGATTAAGGACACTGCATGAAAAAGGTTCTGTTGTTCACCGCCCTGGCGGCTGCCCTGACTGCCGGTATCGCTCAAGCCAACGAAAAACTGGTGATCGCGGCCACCCCGGTGCCGCACGCCGAGATCCTTGAGCTGATCAAGCCGACCCTGGCCAAAGAAGGCGTGGACCTGGAAATCAAAGTCTTCACCGACTACGTGCAACCGAACGTGCAAGTGGCCGAGAAGCGCCTGGACGCCAACTACTTCCAGACCCTGCCGTACCTGGAAAACTTCAACAAGGGTAAAGGCACCAACCTGGTCACCGTGATTGGCGTGCACGTAGAACCGTTTGGCGGCTACTCGAAGAAAGTCACCAAGCTTGAAGACCTGAAAGACGGCGCCACCGTGGCCATTCCCAACGAAGGCTCCAACAGCGGTCGCGCCCTGTTGCTGCTGCAAAAGGCCGGCCTGATTACCCTCAAGGACCCGAAAAACGCCCTGTCCACGCCAAAGGATATCGCCAGCAACCCGAAGAACCTGAAGTTCAAGGAGCTGGAATCGGCCCTGCTGCCGCGCGTCCTGGACCAGGTTGACCTGGACATGATCAACACCAACTACGCCCTGGAAGCCGGCCTGAACCCAGCCAAGGATGCACTGATCATTGAAGGCGCCGACTCGCCGTACGTGAACTATCTGGTGGCTCGTCCAGACAACAAGGACAGCGCCGCGATCCAGAAACTGTCCAAGGCCCTGACCAGCCCTGAAGTCAAAGCCTTCATCGAGAAGAAATACAGCGGCGCGGTCTTGCCAGCGTTCTGATTTGCCAAACCCCCTTCAAGAAATGTGGGAGCTGAGCTTGTGTGGGAGCTGGCTTGCCTGCGATAGCATCACCTCGGTAATACTGATAAACCGAGGTGTCTGCATCGCAGGCAAGCCAGCTCCCACACAAGCCTGCTCCCACATTGGGTTGGTGTTATGCCTGTTAATCCCGGCGGTTGATCGCCCGCCGCAGCGCCACCAGCCACTTCACCAAGTCCTGCGGATCAATCGGTTTCGCCTCGTTCATCTGTCATTCCCTCGCTGGTTAAATGGCCCTCAGTCTGGCCATGCGCTGTCCTTCCTTGTGGTTCAGCGCTGAAAAAAGACCCTTCCTACATCCCCCAGAACAATAGCTGTCACCTGCCATCCCGGCGAATCCGCAGGTTAGCTTTTTGGGTGATATCAATATGCTATTTCGGTATTTAAATTTTGGTTTTTATACCTTTAAAGTCAGCTTCTGCCGACGTTACCGCGTCGAACCGGACTGCGTTTACGCCGCATTACCCCTGCGGCGCCCAGGACTTGAAATGACCTTAGACTACGCGTTTATCCTCAGCACCCTGCCGGCGTTTCTCAAGGCCGTGGGGGTAACCCTGCAAGTGGGCTTGATCGCCATTGGCACCTCGCTGCTGGTGGCGCTGATCGAGTCGGGCAAGTCCATCGGCCTGTCCGACTGGCAGTTGCTGCGCCATGTGATCCTGCCCCAGGCCGGGATCCTCAGCCTGCCGGCGCTGTTCGCCAATTTCATTTTTTTGCTCAAGGAAACCACAGTGGTTTCGGCAGTGGCGGCGCCAGTGATTCTCTAGACCACCAAAAGCTACATCGCCCTCTACTACAAGACTTACGAAATGCTCGCCGTGCTCACGCTGATTTGCGTGCTGCTGTTCTTGCCGCTGTCGCTGCTGCTCAGCCGTCTGGAAAGGAGGCTCCAGCATGGCCAGTTCGGGTCTTGAGTTGTTGTGGGTGTCGTTGCCGCAACTGGGCAAGGGCGCTGCGCAAACCCTGTCGATTTCGTTTTTGAGCATCGCCTTCAGCACGATTGGCGGGGTGGTGTATGGGGTGCTGCGCACTTTGAATGCGCGCGCGATCAACCTGCTGCTGCGCATTTACCTGGAATTGTTCCGCGCGATTCCGGTGCTGGTGTGGCTGTATCTGCTGTTTTTTGGCCTGCCGATTGGCTTGTCGGCGCCGCAACTCTATGGCTACGTGCTGCTGCCCCAGGCGCTCAAGCGCATGACGCCGCCAACCATCAACGTCTACACGCGGATCATCAAGACCAGTTCCCTGGCGGTGCTGATCGGCGTGGTGGATGTGATCAAGGTCGGCCAGCAAATCATCGAGCGCACCTATGAGTCGGTATTGATCTGAGGCCGGTGCAGGCACCGCCTAACTCGGCCAATGCCAGGCCGGCTCATCCAACACCCGCTGCCCCACAATCTGCGTCTGCCCCAGCACCTTCTCCAGCACAATCGAATTGCATCCCTCATCCTGCTGCAACGCCGCAATCAAGCGGCTGGCATGGGACACCACCCACACCTGGCAGTGCCTTGATGCCTGGATAATCAGGCGCGCCAAGGCCGGCAACAGGTCCGGGTGCAGGCTGGTTTCCGGTTCGTTGAGCACCATCATCGTCGGCGGGCGTGGCGTCAGCAGGGCGGCGATCAGCAGCAGGTAACGCAAGGTGCCGTCCGATAACTCTGCCGCCGATAGTGGCCGCAGCAAGCCTTCCTGATAAAACTCAATGGTAAAACGTCCGCCCTGCAACGGCTCGATATGCAGGCGTGCGCCGGGGAACGCATCACTCACCGCCTGCTGCAATGCCTCGGGATTGCCGGTTTCGCGGATGGTCTGCAACGCGGCCGCGAGGTCGCGGCCATCGTGATGCAGCACCGGCGTGCGCGTACCCAGTTGCGGCTGGCGCACAGGTGCATCGGCGTCGCTGCGAAAGTGATCGTAGAAGCGCCAGCCACGAATGCTTTCGCGCAGCATCAGCACTTCCGGCGAGCCGTGCAGGCTGCCGACCTGGTCGAACAGGCTGTGGTAGTTCGGCGTGTGCTGGGCCAGCACATCCCAGGCCTGCCCGTCTCGGGCGCGCACCATCGCCCCGGAGCGCTGCACCAGCAGGCTGGCCGGGCGATAGACGTGACCGGCCCAGATGCATTCCTTCTTGATCTCGGGGTCGAGGGAAAAATACGACGAGCTGGGTACTGGCAAGCCCAGGGAAATCGCGTAGCTGAAATCCTCCCCGGCAAAGCCCAGGCGCAAGCGCTTGGCGCCTTGGGCCACGCTGCCTTGTACCGGGATTTCGCCATTGAGCATGCGCCGGCTGACGTTTTCGGGGCCGGCCCAGAACGTCGAATCCAGGCCCCCTTCACGGGCCAGCGCATTGATCACGCCGCCCTGGGCGGTTTCTGCCAGCAGGCGCAAGGCGCGGTACAGGTTGGACTTGCCGCTGCCATTGGGGCCGGTGATCAGGTTCAGCCGATCCAGCGGTACCACCAATTTATTGATCGAGCGGTAATTGGCTACCGCTAAGGTCTTGAGCATTGAGGGCGTTCCGCGCCGGCATGGACCAACATCTTATCGCGTAGAACCGCATCATCGCAGGCCTGTAAAAGATGAAGGTGGAACCCTGAACTAAGCTCACAGTCGCATACACACTGGCACGTCAGTATTACGCGAAAGGAGTCTGCATGGGCGGTCCCACCTCAACAGTTATTTGTGGCCTTGCCCTGCTGGCATTGCTGAGCGGCTGTGGCCAGGAAAAACCTGAACCCAAGGCCCATTCAAGGGTGTTTGTGCAAACGGTGCAGCCGACCGATTTCGCCGCCGCAGTGACCCTTACCGGGGATATCCAGGCGCGGGTGCAGACCGATTTGTCGTTCCGCGTCGGCGGCAAAATTATCCAGCGCATGGTCGATGTCGGCGACCGCGTGACAGCCCGGCAAGTGCTGGCCAAGCTCGATCCCAAGGATTTGCAGACCAATGTCGATTCCGCCCAGGCCCAGGTGGTGGCGGAACAGGCACGGGTCAAACAGACGGCCGCGGCCTTTGTGCGCCAGGAAAAACTCCTGCCCAAGGGCTACACCAGCCGCAGCGAATACGACGCCGCCCAGGCTGCATTGCGCAGCAGCCAAAGTGCCCTGGCGGCCGCGCAGGCGCAGTTGGCCAACGCCCGTGAGCAACTGGGCTATACGGCGTTGATCGCCGAAGCGCCGGGGGTGATTACCGCGCGGCAGGCCGAAGTCGGCCAGGTGGTGCAGGCCACCGTGCCGATTTTCAGCCTGGCCCGTGATGGCGAGCGCGATGCGGTGTTCAACGTCTACGAATCGCTGCTGGCGGAGCCTGTGCCGGATGTACCAATCACCGTCAGCCTGCTGGACAACCCGGGCATCAAGGCCGTGGGCCGAGTGCGTGAAGTGACCCCGGCCGTCGCCGCCAACAGCGGCACGGTGCAAGTAAAGATCGCCCTGGATGCCTTGCCCAAGGGCATGCAACTGGGGTCGGTCGTCAGTGCCACTGCCAATGGGCAAGCCAAACCCAGCGTCGAGCTGCCCTGGGCGGCACTGACCAAAGACCTCAGCGAGCCTGCCGTGTGGCTGGTGGACGGTGACGGCAAGGCGCAATTGCACAAGGTCACTGTCGCGCGCTACCTGACCGGCAAAGTGATCATCAGCGATGGCCTCAAAGGCGGCGAAAAAGTCGTGGTGGCCGGCGGGCAATTGCTGCACCCAGGCATGTTGGTGGAGATCGCCCAGGCGCCGGACCAGGCCCAGGCCAGCGGAGTGCAGCCATGAAGCGCCTGACGCTGATCCTCGCCAGCAGCCTGTTGCTGATCGCCTGTTCCAAGGAAGAGCCGGCGCCGGAGCCTATAAGGCCAGTGCTCTGGGTCGAGGTGAAAGCTGAAGACCAGGAAAACCTCGGGCGCTTCGCCGGTACGATCCAGGCACGCTACGAAAGCAACCTGGGCTTCCGAGTGCCCGGTCGCATTGCCCGGCGCGCGGTGGATGTGGGCGCCGAAGTGAGCAAGGGCGCCTTGCTGGCGGTGCTTGACCCCACCGACCAGCAGAACCAGTTGCGCGCCGCCCAGGGCGAACTGGCGCGGGTCCAGGCGCAATTTATCAATGCCCAGGCCAATGCACGCCGCCAGCAGGAACTGTTCAACCGTGGCGTCGGCGCCCAGGCGCAACTGGACATTGCCCAGACCGACCTGAAAACCACCCAGGCCTCTCTCGACCAGGCCAAGGCGTCGGTGGCCCAGGCCAGGGATCAGCTCAACTACGCCGAACTGCGCACCGACCACGGCGGCATCGTGACCGCCTGGAATGCCGAAGCCGGCCAGGTGGTCAGCGCCGGCCAGCAAGTAGTGACCCTGGCCCGCCCGGATATCAAGGAAGCGGTGATCGACCTGCCGGCTGGCCTGGCCGAGCGCTTGCCGCCCGATGTGGTGTTTCTGGTAGCCAGCCAGTTGGAGCCCGGCATCAACACCACCGCCACCGTGCGCGAGATCGAGCCCCAGGCACAAAGCGCCACCCGCACCCGTCGCGCGCGCCTGACCCTGGCCCAGACGCCCCCGGCGTTCCGGTTGGGCACGGCGATCAGTGTGACCTTGAGCTCGGCCATCGCCCCACGTATCGAACTGCCCGCCAGCGCGGTGCAGGACGTCGAGGGCAAGACCCGCATCTGGGTCATGGATCTGCAGCAGCAGACCGTGCAGCCCCGTGACGTGACCCTGGTCAGCCGTGATGCCAGCAGTGTTGTGCTCAGCGGTGGGGTGCAGCCTGGCGAGCGTGTGGTCAGCGCCGGCGTCAACAGCCTCAAGCCCGGACAAAAAGTCAAAACCGACGAGGACAGCCCACGATGAAAGGGAGCTTCAACTTATCCGACTGGGCGCTCAAGCATCAGTCCTTCGTCTGGTACCTGATGTTCGTTGCGCTGCTGATGGGCGTGTTTTCCTACATGAACCTGGGGCGTGAAGAAGATCCGTCCTTCACCATCAAGACCATGGTGATCCAGACCCGCTGGCCGGGCGCGACCCAGGAAGAAACCCTCAAGCAGGTCACCGACCGCATCGAGAAAAAGCTCGAAGAGCTGGACTCGCTGGATTACGTGAAAAGCTACACCCGGCCCGGTGAGTCCACGGTTTTCGTGTTCCTCAAAGACACCACCAGCGCCAAGGCGATCCCCGAGATCTGGTACCAGGTGCGCAAGAAGGTCGACGACATTCGCGGCACCTTCCCCCAAGGCTTGCAGGGTCCGTCGTTCAACGACGAGTTCGGCGATGTATTTGGCTCGGTGTATGCCTTTACCGCCGATGGCATGTCGATGCGCCAACTGCGCAACTACGTCGAACAGGTGCGCGCCGAGATCCGGGCGGTGCCGGGGTTGGGCAAGGTCGAGATGATCGGCCAGCAGGACGAAGTGATTTACCTGAATTTTTCCACGCGCAAACTCGCCGCCCTGGGGATTGACCAACGGCAAGTGGTGCAGAGCCTGCAATCGCAGAACGCGGTGACCCCGGCCGGGGTGATCGAGGCCGGGCCGGAGCGGATTTCGGTGCGTACCTCCGGGCAATTTGCCTCGGAGAAGGATCTGGCCGACGTCAACCTGCGGCTCAATGACCGCTTTTATCGCCTGGCGGATATCGCGGATATCAGCCGTGGTTATGTGGATCCGGCGCGGCCGATGTTTCGTTTCAATGGCCAGCAAGCCATCGGCCTGGCCATCGCCATGCAGAAGGGCGGCAATATCCAGGAATTCGGCAAGGCGCTCCACCAGCGTATGGATGAGCTGACTGCCGACCTGCCGGTGGGCATCGGCGTGCATAAGGTGTCGGACCAGGCCGAGGTGGTGGAAGAGGCCGTCGGTGGCTTCACCAGTGCGCTGTTCGAAGCGGTGATCATCGTGCTGGTGGTGAGCTTTATCAGTCTCGGCCTGCGTGCCGGGCTGGTGGTGGCGTGCTCGATCCCGCTGGTGCTGGCGCTGGTATTTGTCTTTATGGAGTACAGCGGCATCACCATGCAGCGGGTGTCGCTGGGCGCGTTGATCATCGCCCTCGGTTTGCTGGTGGATGACGCGATGATCACCGTGGAAATGATGATCACGCGCCTGGAAAAGGGCGAGACCCTGGAGCAGGCGGCGACCTTCGCCTACACCTCCACCGCGTTCCCGATGCTCACCGGCACCCTGGTGACCGTGGCCGGCTTTGTACCGATTGGCCTTAACGCCAGCTCGGCGGGTGAGTACACCTTTACCCTGTTTGCGGTGATTGCCGTGGCGATGCTGGTGTCGTGGGTGGTGGCCGTGTTGTTTGCGCCGGTGATCGGCGTGCATATCCTCAGCACCAAGGTCAAACCCCACAGTGACGAGCCGGGGCGGGTCGGGCGGGTGTTCAACGCCGGCATGCTGTGGGCCATGCGCAATCGCTGGTGGGCGATTGGCCTGACGGTGCTGCTGTTTGCGGCGTCGGTGTTTTCCATGCAGTTTGTGCAGAACCAGTTTTTCCCGTCGTCGGATCGCCCGGAGATCCTCGTCGACCTCAACCTGCCGCAAAACGCCTCGATCAATGAAACGCGCAAGGCCGTGGACCGGCTGGAAGCGATCATCAAGGACGACCCGGATATCGCGCGCTGGAGCACCTACATCGGCCAGGGCGCGATCCGCTTCTACCTGCCCCTGGACCAGCAACTGGAGAACCCGTACTACGCGCAGTTGGTGATCGTCAGCAAGGGCCTGGAGGAGCGCGGCGCGTTGATCGAGCGCCTGCAACAGCGCTTGCGCGATGATTTCGTGGGCGTCGGCAGCTTTGTCCAACCCCTGGAAATGGGCCCGCCGGTCGGGCGGCCGATCCAGTATCGGGTGTCGGGCAAGGACATCGACCAGGTGCGTAAACACGCCATCGAGCTGGCGACGTTGCTGGATAAAAACAGCCACCTGGGCGAGATCATCTATGACTGGAACGAGCCGGGCAAAGTGCTGCGGATCGATATTGCCCAGGACAAGGCGCGCCAGCTCGGGCTGTCGTCCGAAGACGTGGCGCAGTTGATGAACAGCGTGGTCAGCGGCTCGGCGGTGACCCAGGTGCACGACGATATCTACCTGATCAACGTGGTCGGCCGTGCCGAAGACGCCGAGCGCGGCACTCCGGAAACCTTGCAGAACCTGCAGATCGTCACGCCCAGCGGCACTTCGATCCCGCTGCTGGCCTTTGCCACCGTGCGTTACGAGTTGGAGCAGCCGCTGGTGTGGCGTCGCGATCGCAAGCCGACCATCACCATCAAGGCCGCCGTGCGCGACGAGATGCAGCCGACCGATCTGGTCAAGCAGCTCAAGCCGGAAATCGAGAAATTCAGCGCCGGTTTGCCGGTGGGCTACACGGTCGCTACCGGCGGTACCGTGGAGGAAAGCGGCAAGGCCCAGGGCCCGATTGCCAGCGTGGTGCCGTTGATGCTGTTCTTGATGGCGACCTTCCTGATGATCCAGTTGCACAGCGTGCAGAAGATGTTCCTGGTGGCCAGCGTGGCCCCGCTGGGCCTGATTGGCGTGGTCCTGGCGCTGATTCCCACGGGTACGCCCATGGGCTTTGTGGCGATCCTGGGGATCCTCGCGCTGATCGGCATCATCATCCGCAACTCGGTGATCCTGGTGACCCAGATCGACGCCTATGAACAGGAAGGCTACACGCCATGGGACGCGGTGGTGCAGGCCACCGAGCACCGGCGCCGGCCGATCCTGCTGACGGCGGCGGCGGCCAGCCTGGGCATGATCCCCATCGCCCGGGAAGTGTTCTGGGGGCCGATGGCCTACGCGATGATCGGCGGGATCATCATCGCCACCCTGCTGACGCTGCTGTTTTTGCCGGCGTTGTATGTGGCCTGGTACAAAATCCGCGAGCCTCAGGCCGCGCCATAAGGCAAACACGCTGTTGGGCATCACTATTGTGGCGAGGGGGCTTGCCCCCGTTGGGCTGCGAAGCAGCCCCAAAACCGGCCACCTCAGTGTGTCTGATACAACCCGGTGGATCTTACAGGGGCCGCTGCGCAGCCCAACGGGGGCAAGCCCCCTCGCCACAAGGGCAGGCAGTGGGAAAACTCTCTAAATGTGTATTGGATTAGTTCCGGTCAACGAACTGTTTTACCCTCGGGCTTTCGCTCCTGTGAAGGCCCACGTCATGACCCTTAACCTGCGCCGAGCCTTGTGCATCTGCGTGCTGCTGCTGTCGCCACTGGCCGTTGCCGGCACCGTTCTGGAAAACCCCCAATGGCGCATCGAGCTCGACCCGGCGAACCTGGCCGTGCGCGTGACCCCTTCCGGCGGCGAGCCGGTGCAGGCCTCCAGCGGCGTGGCTACCCATAAGGTCAGCCAGTTGCAACAGTCCACTCAACACGCCAACTGGCAATGGGACAACGGTGCCTATCGGCTGAACGCCACCCTGGACCAGCGTGACCTGATCCTGACCATCACCGCCCGCGAGGCCGGCGAGCTGGAGATCGTCCGCCAGCCGGCCAGCGCCATGGGCAAGGGCCTGATCTGGCCGCTCGCCGAGGGGCATTACGTGCCAGCCGGCAACAGCCTCTGGCAGCGCTTTTTGCTGGAGCAGGGGGATGTCAACAGCACCCAGGACCTGAGCCTGCCGTTATGGGGCGTCGATCACGCAAGCTTCACCCTCAACTGGCTGCTGACCAACCCCTACAACAACCGTTTGCAGTGGCAGGCCGAGGGCCCGCGCCTGGGCTTGTCGTTGCATCATGAATTCACCGCCCTGGACCCCACCGCGCCCATGACCCTGCGCCTGAATCTGGGCGAGGCCGATTTGCTGGCCGGTGCCAAGCGCTACCGCCAATGGCTGGTGGAACAGGGGCTCTACGAGCCGTTGGCCGACAAACTGCAACGCCTGCCGGCCGGCGAAAAGCTATTGGGTGCCAGCCACGTCTACCTGTGGGGCAATGACCTGCTGGGCCTGGGCGATGTGCGCGATTGGGAGCAGTTACGCACCGTACTGCGTGCACCCGATGGCTTGGGCGCACAACTCAATGGCCTACTGGACTCGGAGGCGACACAGGTGGTGCAAGCCCCCCAGCCGTTTCTGGATCGCTACCAGCAAGCTGTGTTGCTCAGAGGGCTCAACGCGGCGCTCAACAAAAAGGCGCGCCAGGGCTGGCAAGCCACGACCGAGCCCGACATGCCCGCGCTTGCCCAAGGCTACGGCGCACTGCGCCAGCAACTGGCACTGGCGTTTGCCGGTGCCTTGCGTGCCAACCCCGAAACCTGGGGCAGCACGTTATCCGCGACGACGATCAAGACCCTGCAGGAGAGTGGCCTGCCACGCCTGCTGCTGACCCTGGGCGAAGGCTGGGAGGGCGGGCTCTGGCACCCGGAGGCGGTGCGTGACGGGGTCGCGGCCGGGTACTTGATGGCGCCTTACGACTCCTATGAAACTGCCCTGGCAGCCAGCGAAAACCCCGACTGGACCACCGCGCACCTGGGCAGCCGCGCCTATCGCGACTGCGCGATCATGTTGAAGAACGGCCAGCTCAAGACCGGCTTCCAGAAGTCCGGGCACTACACCGACCCGCGCTGCGTCCGCCCATTGCTGGAGGCGCGGGTGACGGCGGTGCAGGCCAAGGCCGGGTTCAATGCCTGGTTCCTCGACGCCTATGCCACCGGCATGCTGTTACAGCTATCGCTCGGTGCTGGGCATGACCCAGGCGCAGAACGCCCAAGGCAACATCGACGCCGCCCGCTGGATCGCCAGCCACCTCCAGTTACCGGTGGGTTCCGAAGATGGCAACGCCACCACCGCTCGCGGCGTGTTGTTCGCCCATGGCATGCAAACCCCGGTCATGGGCTGGGGTGATCGTGAGATGACCCAGGACAAGCAATCACCGTACTACGTGGGGGCCTGGTATCCACCGGAGGAACCGGCGGTGTTCTTCAAACGCGTGCCGCTCAAAGAGCCGCTGCGCAGCGTGTACTTTGCCCCGGCGATGCGCCTGCCGCTGTATCAGGCGGTGTTCCATGGTTCGGTCATTACCAGCCATCACTGGTTGTTCGACAGCCTGAAGCTGAGCAATGTGCAGGCGGAAAACGAGCTGGCCCAACTGCTGTACAACGTGCCGCCGCTCTATCATCTGAGCGCCGCTACCTTGAAGCAGCGCTTGCCGATGATCCAGCGTCAGGATGGGTTCTTCCGGCCGTTGCATGAGCGTCTGGCGACCCAGGCAATGACGGATTTTCGCTGGCTGAGCAACGACCGGCTGGTGCAGCAGACCACGTTTGCCGATGGCACACGGTTGGTGGCCAACTTTGCGCAGGAGGAGAGGGACGGGTATGCGGGGCAGAGTGTGACGGCGTGGGTGGTGGGTGAAAGTCCGGTGGTGTATCAGGTGGCTCAGCAGCGCCCTTGAGGCCATCGCGGGCAAGCCCGCTCCCACAGGGGAGCTCGACCCGGCAGGGAATTCTGGACACGCCACAAACCAATGTGGGAGCTGGCTTGCCTGCGATGACGGTATGTCAGCCACCAAAAATAGTGCCTGTACTACTGCCATCGCGGGCAAGCCCACTCCCACAGGGGGGTCTCGACCAGGCAGGGAATTCTGGACACACCACAAACCAATGTGGGAGCTGGCTTGCCTGCGATGACGGTATGTCAGCCACCAAAGATAGTGCCTGTACTACCGCCATCGCGGGCAAGCCCGCTCCCACAGGGGAGCTCGACCCGGCAGGGAATTCTGGACACGCCACAAACCAATGTGGGAGCTGGCTTGTCGGGTCGCCGCATCGCTGCGATAGCGTCCGCTCAGACAGCCCCTACCTTACGCCACACACTGGCCAACCAAGGCTGCTGCTCGCGCGGCAGTCCTGCCGGGCGATAGTAGTGTTCCAACTCCACAAACCCTGCGGTGGTCAGCAGCGCCTGCCAGGCCGCAAGGTCGTGATACGAGCCATAACGCGGGCCGTTCCAGCCCTCCTGGTTTTCCCCCCTGGGGTTGGAGCTGAACAACACCCCACCCGGTTTCAGCGCAGCCTGCAGTTGCTGGAGAATGCGCGGCAGTTCCTGCTTGGGGATATGAAACAGCACCGCATTGGCAAAAATTCCGTCGAAGCGCGCGGCCGGCAGATCCAGTTTGAGGAAGTCCTGGTGCAGTACTTCACAGCCGCTGTCCTGGCGCGCCATCTGCGCGAAACGCTCGGCGCCATCCAGGCCTACGGCGATATGCCCAAGCCGGGTGAAGGTCTGCAAATCCCGCCCCGGTCCGCAGCCGAAGTCCAGCACGGTAAACGGCGCCTGCGCCTGGATATGCCGCAGCAACGCGTCGATGTTCTGGCTCACATCATGGTCGCGGGTACCTTCGCGAAAATCTTCGGCCACCTGGTTGTAGTGACCCAGGGTGGTAGAGGTGATCTGGTCGAGGTCGTCGGGGGCGAGTTTCATGGCAGTCGGCACCAGGGCAAAGAGAGGTGCCGACTATACCTCAGCGCTTGTTCAGCCCGCGCGCCAGGCGATCGCCACCCAGTTGGATCGCGGCCACCAGCAGGACCAGCAACACAATCACCGTGAGCATGATCTGGCTGTCGAAACGCTGGTAGCCGTAGCGGTAGGCAATATCCCCCAGGCCACCGGCGCCAATCGCTCCGGCCATGGCCGACGAGTTGATCATGGTCACCAGAGTAATGGTGAACCCGCCGACAATCCCCGGCAGCGCTTCCGGCAACAGCACATGCCTGACGATATGCCAGCGCCGGCAGCCCATGGCCTGGGCGGCTTCGATCAGGCCATGGTCGACTTCCCGCAGGCTGACCTCGGCGATTCGCGCAAAGAACGGCGTGGCGGCGATGGTCAGTGGTACCACGGCGGCCCATACACCGTAGGTGGTGCCCACAATCAGCCGGGTGAAGGGGATCAGCGCCACCATCAGAATCAGGAACGGGATGGAGCGGAACAGATTGACGAACGCCCCCAGCACCCTATTCAACGCGGGGGCCTGGTAGATGCCGCCCTTGTCGCTGGTGACCAGGAACACCGCCAGCGGGATACCCACCAGCAGCGCGATCAACGACGACACGCCGACCATCAGCAAGGTGTCGATGGCGCCCTGCAATAAACGATCAAACCACATAGCCCAGCACCTCCACCTGTTGTGCCCAGCGCGTGGCGCGGGTGCGTAATGTGTCGGCGTCCAGGGCGGAGCCGGTCACTGCCAGCAGCAATTGCCCCAGGGCGTGGCCCTGGATGCGCTCGACCCCGCCTTGCAGCAGGCGCACGCGCCCACCCAGGGCACTGAACAGTGTGGCGAGGTCCGGTTCATCCGCGCTGGCGCCGGTAAATTGCAGGCGCAGCACCACGGCCGCATCCACCGACGCTGGCGTGGCCCGCAGGCGCTTTTGCAGTTCCTCGGGCAAGCCATGTTGCAGGGGCGCGAGCAGGGTTTTACTGACCTGATGCTTGGGGTTGCCAAACACTTCCCACACCGGGCCTTGCTCGACGATCCGCCCGTGTTCCAGCACCACCACGCGGTCGCAGATTTCGCGGATCACCGCCATCTCGTGGGTGATCAGCACGATGGTCAGGCCCAGGCGCTGATTGATCTCGCGCAACAGGCCGAGGATCGACTGGGTGGTCTCCGGGTCCAGGGCCGAGGTGGCTTCGTCACACAGCAGGATCTGCGGGTCGTGCACCAGCGAGCGGGCGATGCCCACCCGTTGCTTCTGCCCGCCGGACAACTGCGCCGGGTACGCCTGGTGCTTGTCCTGCAAACCCACCAGCTCCAGCAGCTCGCGGACCTTGTGCTCGCGTTGCGGCTTGGGCACACCGGCGACTTTCAGTGGCAGCTCGACGTTCTGCCACACGGTCTTGGCCGACATCAGGTTGAAGTGCTGGAAGATCATGCCGATGCGTCGCCGCAAGGCCACCAGATGGTCTTCGTCGAAATCGCCGATATCCACCTGGTCGATCAGCACTCGGCCGCTGCTGGGTTGTTCCAGGCGGTTGATGGTGCGGATCAGCGACGACTTGCCGGCGCCGCTGCGGCCGATGATGCCGAACACTTCGCCACGCTGGATCGCCAGGTCGATGCCTTGCAGCGCATGCACCGTGCCGTCGTAGGTTTTGCCCAGGTTGATAAAACGCACATGGGCGTGGTTCAAGTCAGGGTGTAGCTCTGTCTGTTGCGCGTCCCTGGGCAGTGTGCCCAGGTCGCGCAGTTGGGCATTGGCGGCGCTCATATTCAGCCTTCCCAGCCGACTTGGTACAGCGTGCCCAGGGATTTATCCAGGGCCGCGCGGACCACCGGCGAATGCTGGTAGATCTCGACGAACTTGATCACCCGTGGGTCGGTTGTGCCCTTGGGCTGGGTCACGAACTGGATCACGTATTCCGGGTGGTCAAGGCCATCGAACAGCAGCGCCGACTCGGCATTGAAGGTCTTGGACAGGCGGATATAGGCCGGGTAGCCCTGCACCAGGTCGGCGTCGTCATAGGCGCGCACTAGCTGCACCGCTTCGACCTGCAGGATCTTGAGCTTTTTCGGGTTGGCGACGATGTCGTCTTCGGTGGCCTTGTAGCCCACGCCCGGCTTGAGGGTGATCAGGCCGGCCTTGGCCAGCAACTGCAGGCCGCGCCCGCTGTTGATCGGGTCGTTGGCGATGGCCACGCTGGCGCCCTGGGGCAGCTCATCGAAGCTTTTGAATTTTTTCGAGTACAGACCGACGTTGTTGATGATCCCCGGCTTGAACGGCACCAGGTCAAAACCTGTACGGGACAACCACATAGGTTACAAAAAAGTGCATTCACATAGGTGACACTTTGATTGAAACATACCCGTTCTTTGCGTCTCTAGCATCGACACGGCCTAGGATCACAGGCCCGAAGATCACCTCCCAGACATCATCTCGAATTAGCTCCATTCCAATGGTCTGATGCTTGAGCAGATTGCCTATGTAGATCCTAAGACCTGCTCGATTGATGATTCCATTACTATCAGCCAGGTAACACTCCACGTGGCTCGCATACCCCATTTCAGGCAGCTTTTCCGGGTAAGCGCGGGGTGAGGGCAAATAACATGAGGCTGGTGTTTTCTGGCCAAGCGCCTCGTGCCCTCGCTCATGATTATAGTGCTGCATAAAGCGATCAAAGTGTTTCTGCTGAGCTTCCCAAGCAATCGCCGCTGGTTGGGGCAAAGTGCTTTTCAGGGTTCGGTGCATCCTTTCATGGCGCCCATTCTGATCTGGGCGGCCGGGCTCAATTCGCTCAGGGATAATCCCCAACCGCAGCCACCAGATCGACAGCTGTGATAACCCTGCACGGCCCGTGCTGGCAAACGGTATGCCGTTGTCGGTCCGAATACGTTCAGGCAAGCCATACTCGCGAAAAACACGCTCGAAGGTTTGTTGGGTTTCTTTGAAGTTGGTATTGCGCATGCCCTGGCAGGCCAGTAGAAAGCGGCTGGCATGGTCCATGATCGTCAGCGGATAACACCACACTCCGGCCCCTGTCAGAAACTGCCCCTTGTAGTCAGCGCTAAAGAGCTGATTTGGGGTCTCTGCCTTGCACAGGGGCTTTG
>NZ_JAEKDC010000014.1:0-171658 GCF_016405645.1 Pseudomonas sp. MF5691 | reverse complement strand
GCTCTTTGACGTCTACTTCTGCCACCATTTCCTACGAACGATCGACGTGAGCAAACCGGACTATGGTTCATAATGTGTCAACTATGTCCCCGCACATGTGTCCACTATGTGTCCGGTCCGTACAGGGGCTCTTTTCTTTTCCAAAAGTGACCCGCTGTAAGAGCGGAACCAATAGCCGCCGTGACCGCAGCAATGGATATGTACACCGACCCAAAACCATCGCAGTTGAGTTACATCTGGAAGCACTCTATATCCAGGATTATTGGCACTTAGTTTTACGCTGAAGGCCTATCAACCCTATGAACCCAAGTCTCTGGAGGCTATGAATGAATACCCGTGGATTGCTTGATCAGTTGCTCAAGTCTGGCCAGGACATGCTGCAAAACAAAGCTGGCGGTCAACGCAAAGGCGATGACAAAGGTGCCTTGGGCGGTCTGCTCGGCGGTGGCGGGCTCGGCAGCCTGCTCGGTGGCGCAGGTGGCGGGGCGTTGGCCGCCGGGGCCATGGGCCTGCTATTGGGCAACAAAAAGGCCCGCAACTTTGGTGGCAAAGCCCTCACCTATGGTGGTCTTGCCGCATTAGGCGTGATTGCCTACAAGGCCTACGGCAACTGGCAGGCACAACAGGCCGGCGCGCCCAAAGGCGAACCGCAGACCCTCGATCGCCTGCCACCGGCCCAGGTCGAACTGCATAGCCAGGCCATCCTCAAGGCCCTGGTGGCCGCTGCCAAGGCCGACGGCCATGTGGACGAGCGCGAGCGTGCGTTGATCGAAGGCGAATTCGTCAAGCTGGACAACGACCAGGAACTGCAACGCTGGCTGCATGCCGAACTCAACAAGCCCCTGGATCCCACCGATGTCGCCCGGGCTGCCAGCACCCCGGAGATGGCCGCCGAAATGTACATCGCCAGCGTCATGCTGGTGGACGAGGAGAACTTCATGGAGAAGTCCTACCTCGACGAATTGGCCCGCCAACTCAAGCTGGAGCCGGGCCTCAAGATCGAACTGGAAAAACAGGTACGCCAAGCCACGCTCTGACCCGCCCCGTACAGAAAACTACCCCGTCACCGTCCAGGTTGCGGGGTGTTTTTATATTTCGTGAGACTTGGCCCACAACCCATTGATAAATGATGGCACGGCCTCAGCTATACTCCCCGGCATTTGATCGGCCTTCGAGGAATTACTGTGAAGAACTGGACCTTGCGCCAACGCATCTTGGCGAGCTTTGCGGTGATTATCGCCATTATGCTGCTGATGGTTGTGGTCTCGTATTCACGGTTGCTGAAGATCGAAGCGAGCGAAAATGTGGTACGCGACGACGCCGTACCGGGGGTGTTTTTCAGCTCGATGATCCGTAGCGCCTGGGTCGACAGCTACCTGCAGACCCAGGAGTTGATCGGGTTGCGCGAGCACCAGGGCATTTCCGACGAGGATAGGCAGGATTACAAGACGTTCGAGGCGCAGCTGGAGCAGCATATGGCCAGTTACGCCAAGACGGTCAATATCGGCCAGGATCGTACTGAGTTCGACACCTTTGAAGCCCTGCACCAGAAGTACAACCAAGTACTTGCCCAGGTCCTGGAGCTGCATGCGGCCAACAAGGAAGCCGAAGCGGTCAAGATGTTCGACGAGCGACTGACCCCGGCCTGGATCGCCGGGCGCTTGAAGCTCAATGACATCATCAACGAGAACAAAGCAGTCGCGGACAACGCCACCGCGGCCATTGATGATGCCGTGGCTGCAGCGAAAATCGGTATGGGCGTGTCGCTGCTCCTGGCGATCCTCGCCGCCGGCCTGTGCGGGCTGCTGCTGATGCGCGCGATCATGGCGCCGATGAACCGCATCGTCGATATCCTCGAAACCATGCGCACCGGCGATCTGAGCAAACGCCTGAACCTGGACCGCAAGGACGAGTTCGGTGCCGTGGAAACCGGCTTCAATGACATGATGACCGAGCTGACCGCTCTGGTATCCCAGGCCCAGCGTTCGTCGGTGCAGGTCACCACCTCGGTGACCGAGATTGCGGCCACCTCCAAGCAGCAACAGGCCACGGCTACCGAAACGGCCGCCACTACCACCGAAATCGGCGCCACCTCGCGGGAAATTGCCGCCACGTCCAAGGACCTGGTGCGCACCATGACCGAAGTGTCTACCGCCGCCGACCAGGCCTCGGTGGCCGCCGGTTCCGGCCAGCAAGGCCTGGCCCGAATGGAAGAAACCATGCACTCGGTGATGGGGGCCGCCGATCTGGTCAACGCCAAGCTGGCGATCCTCAACGAGAAGGCGGGCAACATCAACCAGGTGGTCGTGACCATCGTCAAGGTGGCCGACCAGA
Organism: Pseudomonas sp. MF5691; assembly: GCF_016405645.1. Lineage (NCBI taxonomy): Bacteria > Pseudomonadati > Pseudomonadota > Gammaproteobacteria > Pseudomonadales > Pseudomonadaceae > Pseudomonas > Pseudomonas sp. MF5691. The sequence goes on along the minus strand of NZ_JAEKDC010000014.1, from coordinate 169,324 downwards.
CCAACCTGCTGTCCCTCAACGCTGCCATCGAGGCCGAAAAGGCCGGTGAATACGGGCGCGGCTTTGCCGTGGTCGCCACCGAAGTACGGCGTCTGGCCGACCAGACCGCCGTGGCCACCTACGATATCGAGCAGATGGTGCGCGAGATCCAATCGGCGGTATCGGCCGGCGTGATGGGCATGGACAAGTTCTCCGAAGAGGTCCGTCGCGGGATGTTCGAGGTGCAGCAGGTCGGCGAGCAACTGTCGCAGATCATCCATCAGGTCCAGGCCCTGGCGCCGCGGGTGCTGATGGTCAACGAGGGCATGCAGGCCCAGGCCACGGGGGCCGAGCAGATCAACCATGCCTTGGTGCAATTGGGCGATGCCAGCAGCCAGACCGTGGAGTCCCTGCGCCAGGCCAGTTTTGCCATTGATGAACTGAGCCAGGTTGCGGTGGGTCTGCGCAGCGGCGTGTCGCGTTTTAAAGTCTGATGAGCGATCCAGCGGCGAAACGCGGCGCGATGACAGCAGCCAAAAAAGCCTTGTTCCTGGTGTTTCATATCGGCAGCGAGCGCTACGCCCTCAAGGCCACGGAAGTGGCCGAGGTGCTGCCGCGCCTGCCACTCAAGCCGATTGCCCATGCGCCGGTGTGGGTCGCCGGGATCTTTGCCCATCGCGGCAACATGGTGCCGGTGATCGACCTCAGCGCCCTGACCTTTGGTACATCGGCCCAGGCCCGCACCAGTACGCGTCTGGTATTGGTCAACTATCGGCCAGAAACCTGGCTGGAGCCGCGCTGGCTGGGGCTGATCCTCGAACAGGCCACTGACACCCTGCGCTGCGACCCGGCGGACTTCCAGCCCTACGGCCTGGACAATCGCCAGGCGCCCTACCTGGGGCCGGTGCGCGAAGACGAGCGGGGGCTGATGCAGTGGATCGGCGTCGCCGACCTGCTGACCCCCGAGGTCTGCGCTTTGCTGTTTGCCCCCGACCTGACCGTTGGGGAGGCGTGATGAGCAATGATCAACGCTTCTTCGACTTCCTCAAGGAACGCATCGGCCTGGATGTCGCCTCGGTGGGCGAAGCCATCATCGAGCGCGCCGTGCGCCAGCGCAGCCAGGCGTTGCAGGGGCTGAGTGCCGATCAGTACTGGCAACGCCTGCAAACCAGCAGCGAGGAACAGCAGGCGCTGATCGAAGCGGTGATCGTCCCCGAAACCTGGTTTTTCCGTTATCCCGAATCCTTTGCCACCCTGGCGCGGCTGGCGGTGACACGGCTGGGCGAAATCAAGCATATGCGCGCCTTGCGCATTCTCAGCCTGCCGTGTTCCACCGGCGAGGAACCCTATTCCATCGCCATGGCCCTGCTCGATGCGGGCCTTTCGCCCCACCAGTTCAAGGTGCAAGGCATGGACGTCAGCCCATTGTCGGTGGAGCGCGCGCGGCGCGGGGTGTATGGCAAGAACTCCTTCCGTGGCCAGGACCTCGAGTTTCGTGAGCGGCATTTCAGCGCCGAGAGCGACGGCTATCGCGTCGCCGACCGGGTGCGTGAGCAAGTGCGCCTGCAAGTGGGCAACCTGCTGGACCCGCAGTTGCTGGCCAATGAGCCGACTTATGACTTTGTGTTCTGCCGCAACCTGCTGATCTACTTCGACCAGCCGACCCAGAAGCAGGTCTTTGAAGTGCTCAAGGGCCTGACCCATGTCGACGGCGTGCTGTTTATCGGCCCGGCCGAAGGCAGCCTGTTGGGGCGCCTGGGCATGCGCTCGATTGGTGTGCCGCAGTCGTTTGCCTTCAGTCGCCACGCCGAAGCCGCGCCGCCTGAGCCGGTCTTCACCACCATACCGGCGCCGCTGCCGCAACGCAGCGCAGCGCCGATTGCGAGTAAACCGCGAGCCTTCAGTGCATTCGCAGCGCCGGTGGCGCCGATCAAGCCTGCGCCAGTGCATTCGGATGCTGCCGATCTGCTCGGGCAGATCGCAACCCTGGCCAATGAAGGCAAGAGCCTTGAGGCCCGTGCTGCCTGTGAGCTGTACCTGCAAACTCATCCGCCGGCGGCCCAGGTGTTTTACTGGCTGGGCCTGCTCAGCGATGTGGCGGGTAGCGCCCTGGAAGCCCAGGGGTATTATCGAAAAGCCTTGTACCTGGAACCCCAGCATCCGCAGGCCTTGATGCACCTGGCCGCACTGCTGGAATCCCAGGGCGATACGGCGGGGGCGCGGCGCTTGCAAGCCCGTGCTGCCCGTAGCGAGCGAGCCGCTGACAGTGAGCGTAAACGATGAGTAGCTCCGCATCCCCGGACACCGGCCTGAACCTGACGGTCGCCGATACCCAGGCCATTGACGATTGCTGGAACCGCATCGGGATCCACGGCGATAAATCCTGCCCGTTGCTGGCCGAGCATATCCACTGCCGCAATTGTGCGGTGTATTCGGCAGCGGCCACTCGCCTGCTGGATCGCTATGCATTGCAGCAAGAGGATCGTCACCCTGGCGCTGCGACACAGGCGGACGACGAGGTGGCCACCCGGTCCTTGCTGATGTTCCGCCTGGGCGAGGAATGGCTGGGCATCGCCACTCGCTGCCTGGTGGAAGTGGCGCCCCTGCAGCCGATCCATTCCTTGCCCCACCAGCGCTCGCGGGCCTTGCTCGGGGTCGCCAATGTGCGCGGTGCTCTGGTGGCCTGCCTGTCCCTGGTGGAGCTGCTCGGGCTCGACAGCAGCGGCGGCGCCAGTGGCGGGCGGATCATGCCGCGCATGCTGATCATCGCCGCGCAGGATGGCCCGGTAGTGGTGCCGGTGGATGAAGTGGATGGCATCCATGCCATTGAGGAGCGCACCCTGAAAGCCGCGTCTGCCTCCGGCACCCAGGCCAGTGCGCGCTACACCCAGGGTGTGTTGCCGTTCAAGGGCCGCAGCCTGCGCTGGCTGGACGAGACGCAACTGCTGTCTGCCGTGACCCGGAGCCTGTCATGACCCCCGACCAGATGCGCGACGCCTCGCTGCTGGAGCTGTTCAGCCTGGAAGCCGATGCCCAGACCCAGGTCCTGAGTGCCGGCCTGCTGGCCCTGGAACGCAACCCGACCCAGGCCGACCAACTTGAGGCGTGCATGCGTGCGGCGCATTCGCTCAAAGGCGCGGCGCGGATTGTCGGGGTCGATGCCGGCGTCAGCGTGGCTCACGTGATGGAAGACTGCCTGGTCAGCGCCCAGGAAAGCCGGCTGTTTCTGCAACCCGAACATATCGACGCGTTGTTGCAGGGCACCGACCTGCTGATGCGCATCGCCACACCGGGCAACACCGTGGGCCCGGCCGATATCCAGGCGTATGTGGCGCTGATGGAACGCTTGCTGGACCCGTCGCAACCCATGGCCAAGGTGGTTGCACCGCCGCCGCCGCCGCCCGTGGCTGCGCCGCTCGCGCAGCCGCTGCCGTCCCTTGAAGAATCGCTGCTATTGCCCCCGGAGCCGGAGGTCGCGCCGCCGGTCAGCAGTGATGCGCCGCGCCACAACAAACGTATGACCGAAGGTGGCGAGCGGGTGTTGCGGGTCACCGCCGAGCGCTTGAACAGCCTGTTGGACCTGTCCAGCAAATCCCTGGTGGAAACCCAGCGGCTCAAGCCTTACCTGTCCAGCCTGCAACGCCTCAAGCGCATCCAAAGCAATAGCGCCCGGGCCCTGGACAACCTGGATGGCCAGCTCAAGACCGTCGACCTGAGCCTTGAAGCCCAGGAAGCCCTGGCCGATGCCCGCCGCCTGTTGAGCGAAGCGCAGTTGCTGCTGGCGGAAAAGTCCGCCGAACTGGATGAGTTCGGCTGGCAGGCCGGGCAGCGCGCCCAGGTGTTGTATGACACCGCGCTGGCGTGCCGCATGCGCCCGTTTGCCGATGTGCTGGCGGGACAGGCGCGCATGGTGCGCGACCTGGGCCGCAGCCTGGGCAAGCAGGTGCGCCTGGAAATCGAAGGCGAGAAGACTCAGGTTGACCGTGATGTCCTGGAAAAACTCGAAGCGCCGCTGACCCATTTGTTGCGCAATGCCGTCGATCACGGCATTGAGATGCCCGAGCAGCGCCTGCTGGCGGGCAAGCCGGCCGAAGGCCTGATCCGCCTGCGTGCCTCGCACCAGGCTGGCCTGTTGGTACTGGAATTGAGTGATGACGGTAACGGCGTGGACCTTGCGCGCCTGCGCGACAGTATTGTCGAGCGCAATCTGTCGCCACTGGAAACCGCCTTGCGCCTGAGCGAAGAGGAATTGCTGACCTTCCTGTTCCTGCCGGGCTTCAGCCTGCGCGACAAGGTGACCGAAGTCTCCGGGCGCGGTGTCGGCCTGGATGCGGTGCAACACATGGTCCGCCAACTGCGCGGTGCGGTGGTACTGGAGCAGACGGCAGGGCAGGGCAGCCGCTTCCATCTGGAAGTGCCGCTGACCTTGTCGGTGGTGCGCAGCCTGGTGGTGGAGGTTGGCGAAGAAGCCTACGCCTTCCCCCTGGCCCATATCGAGCGTATGTGCGACCTGGAACCCGACGAAATCGTGCAACTGGAAGGCCGCCAGCATTTCTGGCACGAAGGCCGGCATGTCGGCCTGGTCGCGGCCAGCCAGTTGTTGCAGCGCCCGCCCGGGCAGACCAGCCAGGATACCCTCAAGGTCGTGGTAATCCGCGAGCGCGATGCGGTGTACGGGATTGCCGTAGAGCGGTTTATCGGCGAGCGCACCCTGGTGGTGCTGCCGCTGGACGATCGCCTGGGCAAGGTGCAGGACATTTCTGCCGGTGCGCTGCTGGATGACGGCTCGGTGGTGTTGATCGTCGATGTCGAAGACATGCTGCGCTCGGTGGACAAGCTGCTCAACACCGGCCGCCTGGAACGCATTGCCCGCCGCGCGCAGCAAACCGTCGAGGCCACGCGCAAGCGCATCCTGGTGGTGGATGACTCGCTTACCGTGCGTGAACTGCAGCGCAAGCTATTACTTAATCGTGGATATGAGGTGGCGGTCGCCGTTGATGGCATGGATGGCTGGAATGCTCTGCGTTCCGAAGACTTCGACCTGCTGATTACTGACATTGATATGCCACGCATGGACGGTATCGAATTGGTCACACTTTTACGCCGTGACACTCGCCTGCAGTCGCTGCCGGTGATGGTGGTGTCCTACAAGGATCGTGAAGAAGACCGGCGGCGCGGCCTGGATGCCGGCGCCGACTATTACCTGGCCAAGGCCAGTTTCCATGATGACGCCCTGCTCGATGCGGTGGTGGAACTGATTGGAGGCGCCCGGGCATGAAGATCGCCATCGTCAATGACATGCCCCTGGCGGTCGAGGCCTTGCGCCGGGCCTTGAGCTTCGAACCGGCCCATCAAGTAGTGTGGGTTGCCACCAATGGCCTGGAAGCGGTGCAGCGCTGTGCCGAGCTGACCCCGGACCTGATCCTGATGGACCTGATCATGCCGGTGATGGATGGCGTCGAGGCCACCCGGCAGATCATGGCCGAGACGCCATGCGCTATCGTTATCGTTACGGTGGATCGCCAGCAGAATGTCAGCCGCGTGTTTGAAGCCATGGGCCATGGTGCCCTGGATGTGGTGGACACCCCGGCATTGGGGGTTGGCGATGCCAAGGAGGCGGCCGCGCCCCTGTTGCGCAAGATCCTCAATATTGGCTGGCTGATCGGCCAGCGCGGCAGCCGGGTGCGGGCCGAACCTGTGCATCCGCGGGGGACGGGCAAGCGCCAGAGCCTGGTCGCGATCGGCTCTTCGGCGGGCGGCCCGGCGGCGCTGGAAACCCTGCTCAAGGGCTTGCCTCGGAACTTTGCGGCAGCCATTGTGCTGGTGCAGCATGTGGACCAGGTGTTCGCCGCCGGCATGGCCGAGTGGCTGAGCAGCGCCTCGGGCCTGCCGGTGCGCCTGGCACGCGAAGGTGAGCCACCGCAAAGCGGCGTGGTATTGCTGGCCGGCACCAATCATCATATCCGGCTGCTGAAAAACGGCACGTTGGCCTACACGGCGGAACCCGTGAACGAGATTTATCGGCCGTCCATCGACGTGTTTTTCGAGAGCGTCGCCAGCCATTGGAACGGCGATGCCGTCGGCGTATTACTGACCGGCATGGGACGTGACGGAGCCCAGGGACTCAAATTGATGCGTCAGCAGGGCTATCTGACCATCGCTCAGGATCAGCAGAGCTGTGCGGTTTACGGCATGCCCAAAGCGGCGGCGGCGATTGATGCCGCTGTTGAGATTCGCCCGTTGGACAGAATTGCGCCACGATTGCTGGAGGTATTCGCAAAATGACCGATATAACTCGCTGTCCTGGCCTGCACGTAGTAATTCAGGTGACCGCAAATGAATGATTTACAGCTCGACGACTTCAAGACCGACGAGAACGCCGCCATGGTGTTGCTGGTGGACGACCAGGCGATGATCGGCGAAGCCGTGCGACGCGGTCTGGCCCATGAGGAGAATATCGACTTCCACTTCTGTGCCGACCCCCACCAGGCCATCTCCCAGGCGATCCGCATCAAGCCGACGGTGATTCTCCAGGACCTGGTCATGCCTGGGCTGGACGGCCTGACCCTGGTGCGCGAATACCGCAACCACCCGGCGACGCAGAACATCCCGATCATCGTGCTCTCGACCAAGGAAGACCCGCTGATCAAGAGCGCCGCGTTTGCCGCGGGGGCCAATGATTACCTGGTGAAACTGCCGGACAACATCGAACTGGTGGCGCGTATCCGCTACCACTCGCGCTCCTACATGACCCTGTTGCAGCGGGATGCGGCCTACCGTGCATTGCGGGTCAGCCAGCAACAACTGTTGGACACCAACCTGGTGCTGCAGCGGTTGATGAACTCCGACGGTTTGACCGGGCTGTCCAACCGCCGGCATTTCGACGAATACCTGGAGCTGGAATGGCGGCGCGCCATGCGGGACCAGACCCAGTTGTCGTTGTTGATGATCGACGTGGACTTCTTCAAGACCTACAACGACAGCTTTGGCCACCTGGAAGGAGACGAGGCGCTGCGTAAGGTGGCGGCGAGCATCCGTGACGCCAGCAGCCGTCCTTCGGACCTGCCGGCGCGCTACGGGGGCGAGGAGTTTGCCCTGGTGTTGCCCAACACCTCGCCGGGCGGTGCGCGGTTGGTGGCGGAGAAACTGCGCCAGGCTGTTGCCGCGTTGAAAATCCCGCATATCGCACCCTCTGAAGGGGCGAGCCTGACCATCAGCATTGGCCTGGCGACCATGACGCCGCTGCTGGGGACTGATTGCCGGCAATTGATCTCGGCGGCGGACAAGGGGTTGTATCTGGCCAAGCATAATGGGCGCAACCAGGTGGGGATCGAATAGCCTGCAGGACACCGCCAACCCAATGTGGGAGCCCGCTCCCAACTTTGATCGTTATCGGCCTGTAGATATCACACAAACCCGGCCTTTTCGGCCAAGCGGACTGCCGTTTCCAGCCTTTTGCCGTTATACTCGCCGGCTTTCAAAAGTTCGCCAACGAGTGCTGCCCGCCATGGAAATCAACCCGATCCTGAACACCATCAAGGACCTGTCCGAGCGCTCCGAAACTATTCGGGGGTATCTTTGACTACGATCAAAAGCATGAGCGTCTGACCGAAGTCAATCGCGAGCTTGAAGATCCGGCTGTCTGGAACAAACCTGAATACGCCCAGGAACTGGGCCGCGAGCGCGCTGCGCTGGCGCAGATCGTCGACACCCTCGACGAGTTGAACACCGGTCTGGGCGATTGCCGCGACCTGCTGGACATGGCCGTCGAAGAAAACGACGAAGGCGCAGTGGGCGATGTCGTCGCCGAGCTGGCCCGTCTCGAGGACAACCTCGCCAAGCTTGAATTCCGCCGCATGTTCAGCCACGAAATGGACCCGAACAACGCCTACCTGGATATCCAGGCCGGTTCCGGTGGCACCGAAGCCCAGGACTGGGCCAACATCCTGCTGCGCATGTACCTGCGCTGGGCTGACAAACGCGGTTTCGAAGCGACCATCATGGAGCTGTCCGCCGGTGAAGTCGCCGGTATCAAGGGCGCGACCGTGCATATCAAGGGTGAATACGCCTTTGGCTGGCTGCGGACCGAGATCGGCGTACACCGCCTGGTGCGCAAGAGTCCGTTCGACTCCGGCAACCGTCGCCACACTTCGTTCTCCGCCGTTTTCGTCTCCCCAGAGATCGACGACAAGGTGGAAATCGAGATCAACCCGGCCGACCTGCGGATCGACACCTACCGTTCCTCCGGTGCCGGCGGTCAGCACGTAAACACCACTGACTCGGCTGTACGTATCACCCACGTACCGACCAACACCGTGGTCAGCTGCCAGAACGAACGTTCCCAGCACGCCAACAAGGACACCGCCATGAAAATGCTGCGGGCCAAGTTGTATGAGCAGGAAATGCAGAAGCGCAACGCCGCTTCCCAGGCGCTGGAAGACACCAAGTCGGATATCGGCTGGGGTCACCAGATCCGTTCGTATGTGCTTGATGCTTCGCGGATCAAGGATCTGCGCACTAACATCGAACGCAGCGACTGCGACAAGGTACTCGACGGCGATATCGACGAATACCTGGAAGCGAGCCTGAAGTCCGGCCTGTAACACCCTCTGTGGGAGCGGGCTTGCCCGCGATCCCCAGGCCGAAGGCCTGGGGGCAACGAACCTGTGATGGAAAATTTAAAGACATGAGCGACCAACAACTCGACCAGGCCCTGCAACAGGAAGAAAACTCCCTGATCGCCCTGCGCAAGGAAAAGCTTGCTGCCGAGCGCGCCAAGGGCAATGCCTTCCCCAATGACTTCCGCCGCGAAAACTACTGCGATGCCTTGCAGAAGCAGTACGCGGACAAGACCAAGGAAGAGCTGGCTGAAGCGGCGATCCCGGTCAAGGTGGCAGGTCGCATCATGCTCAACCGTGGCTCGTTCATGGTGATCCAGGACATGACCGGGCGCATCCAGGTCTACGTCAACCGCAAGACCCTCCCGGAAGAAACCCTGGCCTCGGTGAAAACCTGGGACATGGGCGACATCATTGCCGCCGAAGGCACCCTGGCCCGTTCCGGCAAGGGCGACCTGTACGTCGAAATGACCAACGTGCGCCTGCTGACCAAGTCGCTGCGCCCGCTGCCGGACAAGCACCACGGCCTGACCGACACCGAGCAGCGCTATCGCCAGCGCTATGTTGACCTGATCGTCAACGAAGAAGTGCGCCAGACCTTCCGCGTGCGTTCGCAAGTGATTGCGCACATCCGCAGCTTCCTGATGGCGCGTGACTTCCTCGAAGTCGAGACGCCGATGCTGCAGACCATCCCGGGCGGCGCCGCAGCCAAGCCGTTCGAAACCCACCACAATGCCCTGGACCTGGAAATGTTCCTGCGTATCGCGCCGGAGCTGTACCTCAAGCGCCTGGTGGTGGGTGGTTTTGAGAAGGTGTTCGAGATCAACCGCAACTTCCGTAACGAAGGTGTCTCGACCCGTCACAACCCGGAATTCACCATGTTGGAGTTCTACCAGGCCTACGCCGACTACGAAGACAACATGGACTTGACCGAAGAACTGTTCCGCGAGCTGGCGCAACTGGTCCTGGGCAGCACCGACGTGCCTTACGGCGACAAGGTGTTCCATTTCGGCGAGCCGTTCGTGCGCCTGTCGGTGTTCGACTCGATCCTCAAGTACAACCCTGAGCTGACCGCTGACGACCTGAACGACATCGACAAGGCTCGCGCCATCGCCAAGAAAGCCGGGGCCAAGGTCCTGGGCTTCGAAGGCCTGGGCAAGCTGCAGGTGATGATTTTCGAAGAGCTGGTGGAGCACAAGCTGGAGCAGCCGCACTTCATCACTCAGTACCCGTTCGAAGTGTCGCCGCTGGCCCGTCGCAACGACGACAACCCGAACGTCACCGACCGTTTCGAGCTGTTTATCGGTGGTCGCGAAATCGCCAACGCCTACTCCGAGCTTAACGACGCGGAAGACCAGGCCGAGCGTTTCATGGCCCAGGTGGCCGACAAGGACGCCGGTGACGACGAAGCCATGCACTACGACGCCGACTTCGTGCGCGCGCTGGAGTACGGCATGCCGCCAACGGCCGGTGAGGGTATCGGTATCGACCGTCTGGTGATGTTGCTCACCAACTCACCGTCGATCCGTGATGTCATCTTGTTCCCGCATATGCGGCCGCAAGCGTAACCGCAGCAAATCATCAAGCCGCCTTTTATAAGGCGGCTTTTTTGTGGGGCCTGAACTAACGTCAAGCAAACGGCGCCAGGCTTCTGTTGATAGGAGAGGACGATCTTTCGTGAAGCGCGTAATGGCTCAAGAAGGCGCCGCTGGCATTGCTGCCGCCGTGGCTGAAAGTGTTCAGTACCAAGGGCGCAAGGCCAGTCGCCAGGGCAGCGAGCAGCGTCGGCAAGACATCCTCGATGCGGCGATGCGCATTGTCGTGCGCGACGGCGTGCGCGCCGTGCGCCATCGGGCGGTAGCGGCGGAGGCGGGTGTGCCATTGTCGGCCACCACCTACTACTTCAAGGACATCGACGACCTGCTCACCGACACCTTTGCCCAGTACGTGGAGCGCAGTGCGGCGTTCATGGGCAAGTTGTGGGTGCGCAATGAGGGCTTGCTGCGCGAGATGGTGGCTTATGGTGATGGCAGCGCCGAGTCGCGCTCGCAACTGGCCGATGATATTGCGCGGCTGACCGCCGATTACGTCCTGCGCCAACTGCTTAACCGTCGCGAGTACCTGATGGCCGAGCAGGCGTTTCGCCAGGAGGCCTTGTTGAACCCGCGCCTGGCCGACCTGGTGCGCTCCCATCAGCAGATTCTGTTGCAGGGCACTTGCCAGTTTTTCCAGGTATTGGGCTCCCGCGAACCCCAGCAAGATGCCAAAGTGTTGACGGCGATTATCAGTCGGATGGAATATCAGGGCCTGCTGTTCGAGCCCGAGGCCCTGACTGGCGAAGAAATGCTCGAGATTCTCAAGCGTTACATGCACCTGGTACTGGCCTCGGTCTAGTCGTGTGGGAGCCGGGCCACCCAAAACAGCTGTGGAGTGATGGATGAAAACCTGGCGTGTGGTTGTGACCGCGATGGTGTTGCTGCTCCTGAGCGGCTGCCTGGTGACCTTCAAGGAGCCCCTGCCGGCCAGCGAGGCCGCACCTGACGCGCTGCTGGGCAAGTGGGCCAGCAGGAACGCCTGGGGCGAACCGCTCGACCTGCAGATCAGTCGCGCTGGACAGCATCGCTACAAGGCGGTGAGCACTTCGCAAACCAAACCGGTCAAGCGCGACGAATATTTGTTCAGCGTGTCCCGCCACGGCAACCGCTGGTACCTGTCGGCGCCGCTGCCGGACAAGCTGGGTGGGCATTTTATCCTCGCCGGCTTTGAATTGAATGAGGCTCGCGAACTGGTGGTCTACAACCTCGACCCCGAGGCAATCAACCAGGCCATCGCGCAGAAAATCCTGATTGGCAGCCACGTGGATACCGTCGAAGGTGACGGCATATTGCTCGACAGCCCCATGAGCCAGATCCTGGCTTACCTGGATGATCCGGCCAACGCCGATGTGTTTGTCGAAGCCGTACGCTATAAGCGTGTGGGCAAATAACGTTTAAAGAGGGAGCACCGGGTGGACGATTACCAGCAGACGATACGCACCTTGTCCGATCGCATTGTGCTGGCGCAGACACCGATTCGCGTCCTCGACGCCGTGAAGTGGGACGACAACATTCGCAAGGGCTTCCTCCAGGGCAAGGGCAAGCACATGCCGGCCGTGGATCGCGACTATTACCTGAACCGGCCACTGTCGTTCGATTCCAGCAAGGTGAAGCTGGAGTTCCAGAACATCGAGCGCGATATCACCCGCCAATTGGGCCAGTTCAACCCGGTCGGGCAGATCATGCGGCGCATGTGCAAGGAGTACCGCATGGTGGTGCGCATGCTCGAAGCCCGTGGCACCGAGGATTTCGGCCTGATTTCCCAGGAGCTTTACGGCGCCGCCTCCGATGCGTTCCATGCCGGCGACCCGACCCTGGCCGACCTGGGCCTGATGCTTTCCGACTACCTGAATAACATCGACGGTCGTGGCGACCTCAAGGACGAAGCCAAGACCCTGACCGCCAAGGACGCTGTGGGCCTGCTGCAAAGCCGCCTGAACAAAGTGTTTGGCGAAGCCGAAGAAACCATTCGCGTGTTTGAGTCCGACGGCATCGTTGCCGACGCGGCGGCGGGCGCCGACTACATCAAGATCCGCGCCGATGCGATGTTCAACGAGCGGGATGTGCGGGCCCTGGAAGTGCACGAAGGGCTGGTCCATGTGGGCACCACCCTCAATGGCCAGAACCAGCCGATCTGCACCTTCCTGTCCAAGGGCCCACCGTCGTCGACCGTGACCCAGGAAGGTCTGGCAATCTTGATGGAGATCATCACCTTTGCCTCTTACCCCAGCCGCCTGCGCAAGCTGACCAACCGCACCCGCGCGATCCATATGGTGGAAGAGGGCGCCGATTTCCTGCAGGTGTTCGAGTTCTTCCGCGAGCAAGGCTTTGAAATGGCCGAGAGCTACGGCAACGCCAGCCGGGTGTTCCGCGGCTCGACGCCGACGGGGCTGCCGTTTACCAAGGATCTGTCGTACCTCAAGGGCTTTATCATGGTCTACAACTATATCCAGTTGGCCGTGCGCAAGGGCAAGCTGGAGCAGGTGCCGCTGTTGTTCTGCGGCAAGACCACCCTGGAAGACATGCGTACTTTGCGCCAGTTGGTGGACGAAGGCCTGGTGGTGCCGCCCAAATACCTGCCGGATCAGTTCCGTGACATGAACGCGCTGTCGGCATGGATGTGCTTCTCCAACTTCCTCAACCACCTGAGCCTGGACCGGATCGAGGCGGATTACTCCAATATCCTCTGACCAAATCCCATCAACTGTGGGAGCAGGCTTGCCTGCGATCGCGGTCTGTCAGCCACCGGTGGAGTAACTGACAGCCAGCTCCCACAGTTAGTCTTCATTGATTATCAGGGTTGTGTCCCCACCCATTTGCGAGGTTTCAACGGATGAGACTCCTCGGCATTCTATGCCTGCTCCTCACCCTCAATGGCTGCAGCTCGCTGCTGTTCTACCCCGAGCCCGGCCTGCCGTTCAGTCCACAGCAGGCGCGCCTGGAATACCGTGACGTCACCCTGACCACCGCCGATGGCCTGAAGTTGCGGGCCTGGTGGCTGCCAGCCAAGGCCGGCGTGCCGCTCAAGGGCACGGTGCTGCACCTGCACGGTAATGGGGGCAACCTCTCCGGGCACCTGGGCGGCAGTTGGTGGTTGCCGGCCCAGGGCTATCAAGTGCTGATGCTGGACTATCGCGGCTATGGCGTGTCAGAAGGCAAACCTTCGTTGCCGGCCATTTACCAGGATCTGGATGCCGCCTTCCAGTGGCTCGACCAGGCCCCTGAAACCCAAGGGCAGCCGCTGGTGGTCCTCGGCCAGAGCCTGGGCGGGGCGTTGGCCGTGCATTACCTGGCCGCACACCCCGAGCGACAGCCCCGGCTCAAAGCGCTGGTGCTCGATGGCGTGCCCGCCAGTTATCGTGATGTAGGGCAATTCGCCCTGAGCACTTCCTGGCTAACATGGCCGTTCCAGGTGCCGTTGTCGTGGCTGGTGCCAGACGCCGACAGTGCGATCCATGGCATGCCACAGCTGACTGGCGTGCCGAAACTGCTGTTCCACAGTCTGGATGATCCGATCGTGCCGCTTTCCAACGGCATCCGTCTGTATCAAGCTGCGCCGCCGCCAAGGGTGTTGCAACTGACCCGGGGCGGTCACGTGCAGACCTTTGCCGACAAGACCTGGCAAACCGTAATGCTGCGCTATCTTGACGATCCGCAGCATTTCAACGGTTTGCGCCGCCTGGGGGAAATTCCCAATTATCCGGCGGCTGCCAATCCTAAAACCGAATCATCAGAGAGCCCGCAATGAGCGAAGAACGCAACATGATCCCCCTGATCCTCACCGGCATCGGCACCATCATCGGTACCGTTGGCTGCCTGTGGTACTACGGCTACCTGCACTTCGCCAAGCCTGAGGATGCGTTGCTGCTCAGCGACTACACCATGCTCAAGACCGTGCCCGGCGAGGACTACAAAGTTTCCCTGACCCCGGCCCCTCAAGTGGCGCAATGCGTCGACGGTGTGCTGGTGCTGTTCGATACCGAGCAAAAGGGGCTGACGGGCGTGCTGGTAAACAGCAAGAAGCAGGCGGTGCGTTGCATGGGCCAGGAAACCCCGCAACTGCAGGAGTGAGCCTGCCGGTAGTTTTTGGAACCATATTCCGTATGACACCACTGATTGGGTCGTCAGCAGCGCTGACGAGTAACCCTTAATTACGTGGAGTATCACTATGAGTATTAATGGAGTAGGCGGTGGTGGCAGCGGGTTCGGTAACTTCGGCGGCGCCGGCATGGGGGATTCCGGCAATATGGTTGGCAAGGGCGTCGAAGGCGGTCAGCAGCAGGGCGGTATGGATCCTGAAGCGCTGAAGAAACTCCTGGCGCAACTGTTGGGCGGTGCGGGAGGTGCAGGCGGCTCCCAGGGCAGTGGCGGCAGTGGCGGTGCTAACGAGGAAGAGGACCCGCTGCGCAAGCAGATGAGTGGCGATCAGCAGCAAGGCATGCAGATGCCTCAAGAGAACAACAGCCAAATCAATTTCGGCTGATCCGCAGAGTCTGCCCGCAGTTCTTATGCAAAAAAGCCCTGCCTGGAACACAGGCAGGGCTTTCAGACCAGTAGCTGTCAGTCGGTTATTGAACCGAAGAACGTGGCTTGACCGGCTGGTTGTCGTTGGAGATGGTCACTTCAACGCGGCGGTTCATGGCACGGCCCGAAACGCTGGCGTTATCGGCAACCGGGTATGCTTTGCCGTAGCCAGCAGTCACGATGCGGCTTGGGTTAACGCCCATCTTGATCAGTGCAACCTGCACCGAAGTAGCGCGGCGCTCGGACAGGGTCTGGTTGTAGGCATCGCTGCCGGTGCTGTCGGTGTAGCCTTCGACGATGACTTTACGATCCGGGTTTTCCTGGAGGAATTGCGCCAGTTTGTTGATGTTCACCAGGCCGCTGGATTTCAGATCAGCCTTGCTGGTAGCGAACAGCACATCACCAAAGGTCACCAGGGTCCCGCGTTCAGTCTGCTTGGCGTTCAAGCTGCTTTGCAGTTGCTTGATCTGCGCGTCACGGGCTTCGAGCAGGGCGCGGGCACGTTGGTCGCCAGCGTTTTTCAGCTTGGCTTCGGACTCGCGCAGGGCGATGGTGTCCTTGGCCACTTCAACGCGCTGGTTGGTCAGGTAGGCCAGTTGGTCGACCTTCTTCTCGTCTTCCTTGTCGCGGTACGCCTTGTCAGCCTTGTCCAGCCATTCGCTGGCGTCCTTGGTTTCCAGGGCGGCGATTTTGGTCGCTTGCGGGTTGGCTTGCAGGGCCGAGAAGTTGGTCCGTGCGTTTTCCAGGTTCGCGTTAGGCGGGGTGGAGCAAGCCGCCAGTGCAACGCTCATCGCCAGCAGGGCAGGGATCATCAATTGTTTACGCATAGTGGTGTCGTCCTTTCAATTCGATTTCGGGTGCGATGCAAACAATGGCGGTGCTTACTTCTGCTGGATCACAGCAGGGCGCATGCCTTCGTTACGCAGCTCCTCAATAGCCTTCTGAGAATCCTTCAGCGCCAGATCGGCCTTGGCAGCCTGGGCCTTGCGCTCTGCCACGCGAGCGTCCCACTCAGCCTGCTCGGCCAGACGACGGGCTTCGTCGTATTTCTTGTCATGCATGGCCAGCTCGGCTTGCTTGAGCTTGTCCTGTGCAGCTTTCATTTCCACGGCAGCGTATTCGGTACCGCCAGCGCTTACAGCGCTGTTCACGGCCGATTGGGTCACTGCGTACTGTTCGGTCGGCGGGTTGCCGGCGCAGCCCGCGAGGACGAAGCTGGTGCCGATTGCCAACGCGGCCAATTTGAGCCCGCGCAGGTGGTTAAACGAGGATTTGGCAGTGCTGGTCTTCATCGTCTTCAACTCCATTAGATAACTCCTGAAAAACATCAAATCCATCTACGGTGTTCAGCGTCTGCGTTTGGCGGTGAAGCTCAGTGTGCCTTTTCAAACGCCTGTTCCAAGTGATGGCTTACTGGCTGTGACCCGAGGCTTTTTTGAATAGTTCAGCCAAAGATGGCGATTTGCCCGAAAAAATATCTGAACAAATCTGACTGAGGGGGCGGCGATAAAAAATCGGAACTTTTGCCACCTGCAGCGGTATGCCGGGCCTATGAAAGGCCCGGTACGCTGGGGGATGGTTTTTATCAGCGAATGTGGATCAGTGTTTCTGATCGTCAGGCGTGGCTGACATGTCGTGCAGGTAGCGCCGTGACAGCGACAGGAAGCGCGGCGTGGGGCCGACGTCTTCATACAGCGGGTCACCCTCTTCATCGGTGGCAACCACATGCTGGCCCCGGATATACGGAAAGCTGGCTTCCAGCTCTTCCAGGGCGGCGCCGATCAGCTCGCCGAGCAATTCCTCGGTGCTGCGCTTGGGGTACATCTCGCGGATGGCCGCCAGCCGGGCAGCGGCCTCTACATCCAGGTGGATGGCATATTCGGTCTTGGTCAGGCGACCCTTGGCGGTTTCTTCCCATTGCTGGGCCAGTTCTCGGATTTTCATGGCAACCTCAGTGATGCCCGGGGTAGCGGGCGGTGATGAGTGACCAGTCGTAGCGTGGATAACGCGACGACGTACCCTTGAGACTAGCTGCAACCGCCAAGGTTTAAAGTTCCTTGTCAGACCAAGGCTTGATCGGCACTCTTAAAGATCAAAGCATCACGGATTCCTGGCTGGAGATTGGCTGATGAGCGATATCGATGCACGTTTGCGTGAAGATGTTCACCTGTTGGGTGAATTGCTGGGCAACACGATTCGAGAACAGTACGGTGATGAGTTCCTCGCCAAGATCGAGCAGATTCGCAAGGGCGCCAAGGCCGATCGCCGGGGCGGGACCACGGATGCGGCGGCCGGTGAAGAACTCAGCGCCAGCCTCAACCAGTTGCAGGAAGACGAGCTGCTGCCGGTAGCACGGGCGTTCAACCAGTTCCTCAACCTGGCCAATATCGCCGAGCAGTACCAACTGATTCATCGGCGCGATGAGTCCCAGTTGGCCCCGTTCGAATCGCGGGTGTTGCCCGAGCTGCTGGCGCGGCTGCAGAGTGAGGGCCACAGCAGCGAATCCCTGGCCCGGCAGTTGGCGCGGCTGGAGATCGAGCTGGTACTCACTGCCCACCCGACCGAAGTCGCGCGCCGCACCCTGATCCAGAAATACGACGCCATCGCCGCACAACTGGCCTTGCAGGATCACCGTGACCTGACCAGCGCCGAGCGCGAGCAGATTCGCCAACGCCTGCAACGGCTGATCGCCGAAGCCTGGCACACCGAAGAAATCCGCCGTACCCGGCCCACCCCGGTGGACGAGGCCAAGTGGGGCTTTGCGGTGATCGAGCATTCGCTGTGGCACGCGATCCCCAACTACCTGCGCAAGGCCGATCAAGCCTTGCACGCCGCCACCGGCCTGCGCCTGCCCCTGGAGGCGGCGCCGATCCGCTTCGCCTCGTGGATGGGCGGCGACCGTGACGGCAACCCCAATGTGACGGCGCCGGTGACCCGTGAAGTGCTGCTGCTGGCGCGCTGGATGGCGGCAGATCTGTATTTACGGGATATCGACCACCTGGCCTCGGAACTGTCCATGCAGCAGGCCAGCCCTGAGTTGCAGGCCAAGGTCGGCGACAGCGTCGAACCTTATCGAGCCTTGCTCAAACAACTGCGCGAACGCCTGCGCGCCACCCGCAATTGGGCGCACGCGGCGTTGACCGGCAGCCTCCCGGCGCCAGCCGATGTGCTGCAAAACAATCGTGACCTGCTGGAGCCGCTGGAGCTGTGCTACCAGTCCCTGCACGCCTGCGGCATGGGCGTGATTGCCGACGGCCCGCTCCTCGATTGCCTGCGCCGTGCAGTGACATTCGGCCTGTTCCTGGTGCGCCTGGATGTACGCCAGGACTCCAGCCGGCATTCGGCGGCGATGACCGAAATCACCGATTACCTGGGTCTGGGTCGCTATGAGGACTGGGACGAAGACGCGCGCATCACCTTCCTGATGAAGGAGTTGGCCAATCGTCGCCCGTTGTTGCCGGGGTATTTCAAGCCTTCGGCCGATACCGCCGAAGTGCTCAATACCTGTAAGGAAATCGCCGCTGCGCCGGCGGCTTCCCTCGGTTCCTACGTCATCTCCATGGCGGGCGCGGCATCCGATGTGCTGGCAGTGCAGTTGCTGCTCAAGGAGTCCGGGGTGCAGCGGCCGATGCGTGTGGTGCCGTTGTTCGAGACCCTGGCCGACCTGGACAACGCCGGCCCGGTAATCGAGCGCCTGTTGCTGCTGCCCGGTTATCGCGCGCGGTTGCAAGGCCCGCAGGAAGTGATGATCGGCTATTCGGACTCGGCCAAGGACGCTGGCACCACGGCTGCGGCCTGGGCCCAGTACCGGGCGCAGGAACGTCTGGTGGATATCTGTCGCGAGCAGCAGGTGGAACTGTTGTTGTTCCATGGTCGCGGCGGCACCGTGGGCCGTGGCGGCGGCCCGGCCCATGCGGCGATTCTGTCGCAGCCACCGGGCTCGGTAGCCGGGCGTTTCCGCACCACCGAGCAGGGCGAGATGATTCGTTTCAAGTTCGGCTTGCCGGATATCGCTGAGCAGAACCTCAATCTGTACCTGGCCGCAGTGCTGGAGGCGACCTTATTGCCACCGCCACCACCGGAGCCGGCCTGGCGCCATTTGATGGATGAATTGGCGGCTGATGGTGTCAGCGCCTATCGCGCAGTGGTGCGGGAAAATCCGCAGTTCGTCGAGTATTTCCGCCAGTCCACCCCCGAGCAGGAACTGGGCCGCTTGCCCCTGGGCAGTCGCCCGGCCAAGCGCCGTGCCGGCGGCATCGAGAGCCTGCGTGCAATCCCGTGGATCTTCGGCTGGACCCAGACCCGCCTGATGCTGCCGGCCTGGCTCGGCTGGGAAGCGGCATTGAGCAAGGCCCTGGAGCGCGGCGAAGGTGAATTGCTGGGGCAGATGCGCGAACAATGGCCGTTCTTCCGCACCCGTATCGACATGCTGGAAATGGTCCTGGCCAAGGCTGACGCCGATATCGCCCGGCTCTATGACCAGCGTCTGGTGCAAGCCGACCTGTTGCCATTGGGTGCGCATTTACGCGACCTATTGTCGCAGGCCTGCGCCGTGGTGCTTGGCCTGACCGGCCAGTCGCAGCTGCTGGCCCATAGCCCCGACACCCTGGAGTTCATCCGCCTGCGCAACACCTACCTCGACCCGTTGCACCTGTTGCAGGCCGAACTGCTGGCCCGCTCCCGCCAGCAGGAGGCGACACAGGACAGCCCTCTGGAACAGGCGCTGCTGGTGTCCGTGGCCGGTATTGCCGCCGGGCTGCGTAACACCGGCTGACATTTCTGGCGTGTTCTCAAGGGCTTGCACACAAAACCGCCGGCTGACCCGAAAGGGCTGTGCCGGCGGTTTTGTGTCCGGGTTGCACCAAGGGATACCGCGACCAAAAGGCTTGTGTGGTGCGGGTTCTTCCGACTTTTGGCGGCTTGTGTGGTTAGGGCTCGCTGTGTATCTTGATCAGCCTTTGGCCGGTTGGGCGGCCTGGATTCGTATTTTTACGAGCATATTCTACGAGATTGGCCCCACGCGGCGAATCCGAGCGTCATCTCTATAAAAAATTGAGGAGCACATCGATGCGCGTCATTCTGCTGGGAGCTCCCGGGGCCGGTAAAGGTACTCAGGCAAAGTTCATCACTGAAAAGTTCGGCATTCCACAAATCTCCACTGGCGACATGCTGCGCGCTGCCGTCAAGGCCGGCACCGAGCTGGGCCTGATCGCCAAGAGCGTGATGGACAGCGGTGGCCTGGTCTCCGACGACCTGATCATCAACCTGGTCAAGGAACGCATCAGCCAGGACGACTGCAAGAACGGTTTCCTGTTCGACGGTTTCCCACGCACCATTCCCCAGGCCGAAGCCCTGGTGAAAGCCGGCGTCGAGCTGGACGCTGTGGTTGAAATCGCCGTTGAAGATGAAGAGATCGTCCAGCGTATCGCCGGTCGCCGCGTTCACGAAGCCTCGGGTCGCGTCTACCACATCGTCTACAACCCGCCAAAAGTGGCTGGCAAGGATGATGTAACCGGTGATGACCTGGTGCAGCGCAAAGACGACACCGAAGAAACCGTGCGTCATCGCCTGTCGGTCTACCACTCCCAGACCAAGCCGCTGGTAGAGTTCTACCAGAAGCTGTCGGCTGCCCAGGGCAAGCCGAAATACAGCCACATCCCGGGCGTTGGCTCGGTGGAAGCCATCACCGCCAAGGTGCTGGAAGCGCTGAACTGATCTGACGATTGGCTTGACGTTCAACGGCCCGCTTGCGGGCCGTTGTTGTTTATACTGGCGCACTTTTTTTCGATTTGGACACCCATACCGATGAGCACCCTGCTGGCCCTGGACACCGCGACTGAAGCTTGCTCCGTTGCCCTGCTGCATAACGGCAAGGTCACGAGCCACTATGAGGTGATCCCGCGCCTGCACGCGCAAAAGCTGCTGCCGATGATCAAGCAGCTATTGCTCGATGCCGGCACCACCCTGTCGGCGGTAGACGCCATCGCCTTTGGCCGCGGCCCGGGTGCATTCACCGGTGTGCGCATCGCCATCGGTGTGGTGCAGGGCCTGGCGTTTGCCCTGGAGCGGCCGGTACTGCCGGTGTCCAACCTCGCCGTGTTGGCCCAGCGCGCGTTGCGTGAACATGGCGCACGCCAGGTCGCGGCCGCCATTGATGCGCGGATGGATGAGGTCTATTGGGGCTGCTACCGCGAAACCGCTGGTGAGATGCGCCTGGTCGGCGTCGAGGCCGTGCAGCCGCCCGAGGCCGCCGCGTTGCCGGCCGATGCCAGTGGCGACTGGTTTGGCGCTGGTACGGGGTGGGGTTATGGCGAACGTATCGCCGTGGCCACGGCCGGCCAGGATGCCGGGATGTTGCCCCATGCCGAAGACCTGCTGAGCCTGGCGCGTTTTGCCTGGGAGCGCGGCGAGGCGATCCCGGCTGATCAGGCCGCTCCGGTGTACCTGCGCGATAAAGTGGCACAGACCAAGGCCGAGCGCGGGCTCTAGGCTTATTGCGCTCAGCCTCTAGTGTGGGAGCTGCCGAGCCCCACCGTTGATCGCAGGCAATTCGCGCCAATCGTCAGAATTTGTCCCTGGGTTTAAACCTTTGCCCGTTTATGTGTTCTAGTTATCACCAGAGCATTTGCGTGCCAAGGAAAGTGCCGCTAAATTGCCATCATTGATAGCGGATCTGCATGTATGCGTATAGACGGCTTTTCTACCCAGTCCTACCCCCTCAAGCGCAAGCCACGCAAGGCGAACGTGACGGTAGACGAGTCCGTCGAAGAATCCCCCGACTTTATTGAAGTCCAGCCCGAAACCTCCCAGGGCGCGGCAGTTTCCGCCCGTGCCCAAGGTGCCAGCGGTTCGCGTATCGGCGGCGTTCCGGCCCGCCAGCAAGACATGATCTTCCCGCGCTCCATGAGCAAAAACGTCGCTACGGCCCTGGCCAGCTACCTGACCACTGCCGGCTTTGTCGAATGGGATATGGAAGTGCTGGGTCTCGATATCCACATCTGATGCTGTTGCCTTATTTCCTCGGTTGCCCGTCCTGGAGTGAAAACGCCTGGCGCGAGTACCTGTATCCGCAAGACGCCCGCGCCACGGATTTTCTCGGGCTGTATTGCCAAGTGTTCAATGCCTGCGAAGGCAACACCACCTTCTACGCGCGGCCCTCGGTGGCCACCGTGCAGCGTTGGGCCGAGATCATGCCCGCGCACTTTCGGTTTACCGCCAAATTTCCCGGTGATATCAGCCACAGTGCCGACCTGCGCGAACAGTTGCCCGCCGCCGAAAGCTTTCTTGGCTTGATGAGCCCGCTGGGCGAGCGGGTGTCGCCGTTGTGGCTGCAACTGCCGGCCAGCTTCACCCCGCAGCGGCTGGGGGAGCTGGCAGGGTTTATCGACGGCCTGGAGCGCCCGTTGGCGGTGGAGGTGCGTCATCGTGAGTTCTTCGCCAAGGGTGACGCCGAGCGCAGCCTCAACCGCCTGCTGCGTGATCGCGGGGTCGAGCGTATCTGCCTGGATCCACGAGCTTTGTTCAGTTGCACGTCGACTTCGGCAGCGGTGCTCCACGCCCAATCGAAAAAGCCCAAGGTACCGCCCCGGCCAGCGGCGTTGACCCAGTTTCCCCAGGTACGCTTTATCGGTCACCCGGACCTGGAAGCCAACGACCCGTTCCTCGTGCCCTGGCTTGAAAAAGTCGCTGGCTGGATTGAGGAGGGGCGCACGCCTTACGTGTTCCTGCACACCTCGGATAACCGCCTGGCGGCCCAACTGGCCATACGCTTTCATCAGCAATTGATGGAGCGGTTGCCGGGGTTGCCGGCGCTGGCGCAGTTGCATCGGGAACCCGCGGTGGAGCAACTGGGGTTACTCTAGGGTTTTTTTGTGCCTGGAGTCAGTCATGGATGCCCAAACCCTTCGCGCCGAATCCTTTCGAGCCCTGCACGAGCGTGATCGTGCATTCGTGATGCCCAACCCGTGGGACGCCGGTTCCGCCAAGATGCTCGCCAGCCTCGGTTTTGAAGCCCTGGCCACTACCAGCGCGGGTTTTGCCTTCAGTCTGGGGCGTCCGGATGCTGAAGGCGCGCTATCGCTGGAGGATACTCTGGGCAACGCCGGGATGATCGTTCAGGCCACCGCGCTGCCGGTGGCGGCGGACCTGGAAAACGGCTTCAGCGATACGCCTCAAGGTTGTGCCCAAAGCCTGTTGCGGGCAGCCGCTACTGGCATCGTCGGCGGTTCTATCGAAGACGCTACCGGGATTGCGGTCGACCCGATCTACCCCTTTGATCTGTCTGTTGAACGCATCGAGGCTGCCGTCGCTGCGGCACGCAGCTTGCCATTTCCCTTCATGCTGACGGCCCGTGCGGAAAACCTCCTACATGGTCGCCTGGATTTTCCCGACACTATTCGCCGTTTGCAGGCCTACGCCGAAGCGGGTGCCGACGTGCTGTATGCCCCGGGCCTGCGCAGTGCTGAGGAAGTATTGGCGGTGGTACGGGCGGTGGCGCCAAAACCGGTGAATGTGTTGATGTCAGGTGGCCTCAAGCTCTCGGTGGCGCAACTGAGCGAGATGGGCGTCAAGCGCATCAGCGTCGGCTCGGCCATGGCCCTGGCGGCCTATGGGGAGTTCTTCAGGGCCGCGCGGGAGGTTCAGGAACTGGGAACCTTTACCTTTACCGAGCGCTCGATGCCGTTCAGCCAGGCAAATCAGTTGTGCAAGGGTTGAGACGTGGCTTTTTTCAAAGTGTTGGGTGTGTTGCTGCTACTCGCCGGCGGCCTACTCGTAGGCATCTGGCGCGGCTGGGTGCCGCTGCCCGCTGAGTGGAACCCCTGGGCGCCCTTGGATGTGCAAGCTGCGCCTAACCTGCTGACCCGCTTCAAACTGGGGCGCTTGCAGGACGATCCCGCCCTGTGCGACCAGGTGCTGAAAACCTCCGGGTTGCGGGTCAGCCATCAAGCGGACAGCCCGGCGGATGCGGCTTGCCCATTGCGCAACACGTTGCGGGTTCAGGGCGCGGAGGTGGGGTTGAGCAGCAGTTTTCTCGCCAGTTGCCCCTTGGCGGTGGCGTTTGCCCTGTTCGAGCGCCACAGCTTGCAGCCGGCTGCCCAGGCGGTGTTTGGCCAGGCGGTGACGCGGGTCGATCACCTCGGCAGTTTTGCCTGCCGCAATATGTATGGGCGGGCTGAAGGGCGACTCAGCCAGCATGCCTCGGCCAATGCCCTGGACATTGCCGGGTTTCGCCTGGCGGATGGACGCAGCATCAATGTGTTGAAGGATTGGCCAGGAGAGGGGGCCAGCGCGCGTTTTTTGCGGCAGGTGCGCGACAGTGCGTGCAATGATTTCAACGTGGTCTTGAGCCCGGATTACAACGCCGCCCATCGCAACCATTTCCATTTGGATATGGGGCGTTGGTGGGTGTGCCGCTAAGGGTCAGGCCGCCAGGCGCAGGTTGTTGAGGATCAATGGGCGGGCCCAGCCGCAATCGAAGTCCAGGGCCTTTTGCTGTTGCACCAGTTCCTCGTCGGGGTATGGCTCGGCCGCCGGTGGCAGCAGGTCCAGTTCGAATTCGGCAATCGGCAGGAACAGCGGCTTGGGTTGCGGCGCCGGGCCTGGCTCGGGCAATGGCTGGCCGGCGGTCAGGACAATCGGCCGTACCCAGCCACTCTCGAAGTTCTGCTGGCGTTGCTGGGCAACGATTTCATCCTCCGGGAACGGCACGGCCGCCGGTGGCAGCAGGTCCAGTTCGAACTCGGCAATCGGCAGGAACAGTGGCTCAGGCGGGGCGATCTCGGTGTCCTGGACATCGCAATGACGCTGGGTGACGATTTGCGTCAGCAGGTCGCTGCCGGCGCTGGGTTCGACCGAGGCATCCACCGGCACCGGATCGGCGGCCAACTGCGCGCCTGGCTCCTGGCCAAGCTGCTCGGCCAACGCCCGGGCGAAGAAGTCCTGCCACACATGACTGACGCCGGCCAGCGCTTGGGTATTGCGCAGGCCGAAGTGGTTGTGGGTCGGCAGGACACCGGTGAATAGGGAATGAATGTCTGACATTTCTCTCGGTCGACGCTCAGGGTCTGGCAAAATGCCTGATCCTTTTTTATCGGCCGCTGTTTGCCGATCCTTAATATTTTTGAGCGTAGTAAACGATGAGCGAACAACCCGCGGCCAGCCGCATTCGGGTCGAGGCCTTGGCCGACGGTTTTCAGGCCCGTGCCCAGCACTGGGCCGAGCAGCTCGGCCTGCCGTTGCAACTGGCGGACGCCGATTTTGCCCTGCAAGTGGGTGAGCATGGCCTGCAGCTGCAACAGCTGGGCCCGGATGCGCCTGGCCCGGTGCGGGTGGATTTTGTCGAGGGCGGTGCTGCCCATCGGCGGCTCTATGGGGGGGGCAGCGGGCAGATGATTGCCAAGGCGGTGGGGGTCTCCCAAGGCGTGCGCCCGCGAGTGCTGGATGCCACGGCCGGCCTGGGTAAGGATGCCTTCGTGCTGGCCAGCCTGGGCTGCGAGATGAGCCTGATCGAACGTCAGCCGTTGATCGGTGCCTTGCTCGAAGATGGCCTGGCGCGTGGGGCGGAGGATTTTGAAGTGGCGCCGATTGTTGCGCGGATGACCCTGCTCAAGGGCAATTCCATCGAGGTGATGCGTAATTGGGAAGGTGAGCTGCCGCAGGTGATCTACCTCGACCCAATGTTTCCCCATCGGGAGAAAACCGCCCTGGTGAAGAAGGAAATGCGCCTGTTCCGCCCGCTGGTGGGTGACGATCCGGATGCCCCGGCATTGCTCGCGGCGGCCTTGGCCCTGGCCAGCCACCGGGTGGTGGTGAAGCGCCCACGCAAGGCGCCGTGCATTGAGGGGCCCAAGCCGAGCCATGCGCTGGATGGCAAATCCAGCCGGTACGATATTTATCCGAAGAAAGCGCTCAAGGCCGGTACGCCCGCATAAACAATCCCACCACTTCCTGCACATGCTCCTCGGCGGCCGCTTCGCTCAA
Source organism: Pseudomonas sp. MF5691 (assembly GCF_016405645.1). Lineage (NCBI taxonomy): Bacteria > Pseudomonadati > Pseudomonadota > Gammaproteobacteria > Pseudomonadales > Pseudomonadaceae > Pseudomonas > Pseudomonas sp. MF5691. The sequence continues at coordinate 143,628 of NZ_JAEKDC010000014.1, read as the reverse complement.
GCGTTCGCCGCAGCCATACAGCAAGCAGAAGTTTGCCGTGCCCTTGAGCAGGCAAAAGAAGTGCTCGGCTGCGGTAAACGGCTTGTCGATGCGCAATGCGCCACTTTGATTGATCTTGCCCAGCAGGCGCTCCATGCCCTGCAACATCCGCATGGGGCCGGCTTCGAAGAAGATCTGCGACAGCTTCGGATCCTGATTGCCTGAGGTCATCATCAGGCGATGCAGGTTCACCGATTCCTCGCTGTTGATCAGCAGGTGAAAGCCTCGGGCGATGTTCAGCAGCACCTTCTCCACTGGCACGTCGTCCGGCAACTCGAAATACATCACCGGCAGTTGTGCTTCGCACTTGGCCTCAACGGCGGCGGTGAACAGCGTTTCCTTGTCGGTGAAGTGGCTGTAGACCGTCAGTTTCGACACGCCAGCCTCAACGGCCACGGCATCCATGCTGGTACTCGCGTAACCATTGCTCAAAAACAGGATTTTCGCCGCGTCGAGGATTGCCTGGCGTTTTGCCATGTCCTTGGGACGCCCGGGGCTATTGGTGTTTACAGGATTGTCGGACATTTTCACTTTAATACTGGACTGGTGAGTTTGGTATTAATAACATACTGGCCAGTATAATTACTCCAAGCACCATTTGCGAAAGGTCCTTCAGCATGCGCAGCATTTTTCTGCACCTCGCGTTGCCTGCCAGCCTTGCTCTTTTATTGGCTGCCTGCGGCCATGAAGAAGCGGCCCAAACCACCGTCCGCCCGGCCATGGTGGTGCAGCCACAGCCCTCGGCGCTGGCAATGGACAGTTATCCAGGCGAGGTTCGCGCCCGTTATGAGCCGGACCTGGCCTTTCGCATTGGTGGCAAAGTCAGTCGCCGGCTGGTGGAGGAGGGCGAGCGCGTCAAGGCCAACCAGCCGCTGGCAGAGCTCGACCCCCAGGATGTACGCCTGCAACTGCAGGCCACCCGTGCCCAGGTCACGGCAGCCGAGGCCAACCTGAGCCTGGTACGGGCCGAGCGTGATCGCTACAAGACCCTGATGGACCGTCAGATGGTCAGCCGTTCCCAGTACGACAATTCCGAAAACCTCTACCGTTCTGGGGTCGCACGCCTGCAGCAGATCAAGGCTGAATTCGACGTGGCCAACAACCAGGCCGGCTATGCCGTGCTGCGCGCGCCCCAGGATGGCGTGGTCGCCAAGCGTGCAGTGGAAGTCGGGCAAGTGGTGTCGGCCGGGCAGACCGTGTTCACCCTGGCCACCGATGGCGAGCGTGAAGTGTTGATCAGCTTCCCGGAGCAGAGCTTCGGTCGCTTCAAGGTCGGCCAGCCGGTCTCCGTGGAGCTGTGGAGCCAGCCCGACCAACGCTTCGAGGGGCGCATTCGCGAGCTGTCGCCGGCGGCCGATCCCAAGTCGCGCACCTTCGCCGCCCGTGTCGCCTTCAACGCCGGCAAAGTCCCGGCGGAGCTGGGGCAGAGCGCGCGGGTCTTTATCCAGGCCGACGGCGTGATTCCGTTGTCGGTACCGCTGTCTGCCCTCAGCGCAGAGAACGGCGCGTCCTACGTCTGGTTGGTCAAGCCGGATAACACCCTCAAGCGCACGGCGGTGCGCATCGGCGCGTTCGGTGAAAAAAGCGTACCGGTGCTTGAAGGCCTGAGCCCCACCGACTGGGTGATTGCCGCCGGTGTCCATGTGCTCCATGAGGGCCAGCAAGTACGCCCGGTGGATCGCTCCAACCGGGTGGTGAATCTGACGGCCAACAAGGAGTAGTCCCCGATGGGTTTCAATCTTTCCGAATGGGCGTTGCGCAATCGCCAGATCGTCCTGTTCCTGATGCTGCTGTTGGCCGTCGTCGGTACGTTGTCCTACACCAAGCTGGGGCAAAGTGAAGACCCGCCGTTCACCTTCAAAGCCATGGTCATCAAGACCAACTGGCCAGGGGCCACGGCCCAGGAAGTCTCGCGCCAGGTCACCGAGCGCATTGAAAAGAAACTGATGGAAACCGGCGAGTACGAGCGCATTGTCTCGTTCTCCCGCCCGGGCGAATCCCAGGTCACGTTTATGGCGCGGGACTCGATGCACTCGGCGCAGATTCCCGACCTGTGGTACCAGGTGCGCAAGAAGATCAGCGATATCCGCCAGACCCTGCCACCGGACATCCAGGGCCCGTTCTTCAACGACGAATTCGGCACCACCTTTGGCAATATCTACGCCCTGACCGGCGAGGGGTTTGACTACGCGGTGCTCAAGGACTACGCCGACCGTATCCAGATCCAGCTGCAACGGGTGCCGGATGTGGGCAAGGTCGAGCTGCTGGGGTTGCAGGACGAGAAGATCTGGATCGAGCTGTCCAACCTCAAGCTCGCCACCCTCGGCCTGCCCCTGGCAGCGGTGCAGCAGGCGTTGCAGGAGCAGAACGCGGTATCCACCGCCGGGTTCTTCGAGACCCCGAGCGAGCGCGTGCAACTGCGGGTGTCGGGTAACTTCAAGACGGTCGAAGAGATCCGCAATTTCCCGATCCGCGTCGGCGACCGTACCTTCCGCATCGGCGATGTGGCCGAGATTCACCGGGGCTTCAACGACCCTCCGGCGCCGCGTATGCGCTATATGGGGGACGACGCAATCGGCCTGGCCGTGGCCATGCGCGATGGTGGCGATATCCTGATACTGGGCAAGGCCCTGGAGGGCGAGTTCGCACGCCTGCAGAAGAACCTTCCGGCAGGCATGGAACTGCGCAAGGTGTCGGACCAGCCGGCTGCGGTGAAGACCAGCGTGGGCGAATTCGTCCAGGTCTTGGCCGAGGCCTTGGCGATTGTATTGCTGGTGAGTTTCTTTTCCCTCGGTGTGCGCACCGGCATGGTGGTGGCACTGGCGATTCCGCTGGTGTTGGCGATGACGTTTGCCTGCATGTATTACCTGGGCATCGGCCTGCACAAGATTTCCCTGGGGGCGCTGGTCCTAGCCCTGGGCCTGTTGGTGGACGACGCGATCATCGCCGTGGAAATGATGGCGATCAAAATGGAGCAGGGCTACGACCGTCTCAAGGCAGCCAGTTTCGCCTGGACCAGTACGGCGTTTCCGATGCTCACCGGTACGCTGATCACCGCAGCCGGCTTCCTGCCGATTGCCACCGCGCAATCGAGTACCGGCGAATACACCCGCTCGATCTTTCAGGTGGTGACCATCGCGCTGCTGGCCTCGTGGGTCGCCGCTGTGGTGTTTGTGCCGTATCTGGGGGAAAAGCTTCTGCCGGACCTGGCGAAAATTCATGCGGCCAAGCACGGTACTGATGGGCCGGATCCGTACGGCACGCCGTTCTACCAGCGCGTAAGGCGCTGGGTGGAGTGGTGTGTGCGCCGCCGCAAAACAGTGATTGTGCTGACCGTGCTGCTGTTTATCGGCTCGGTGGCGCTGTTCCGTTTTGTCCCGCAACAATTCTTCCCGGCGTCCGGGCGCCTGGAACTGATGGTCGACCTGAAACTGGCGGAAGGCGCCTCCCTGAGCAGCACCGCCGAGCAGGTCAAGCGTCTCGAAGGCTTGCTCAAGGCGCATGAGGGGATCGAAAACTATGTGGCCTATGTCGGCACCGGCTCACCGCGCTTCTACCTGCCCCTGGACCAGCAACTGCCGGCGGCCAGCTTTGCCCAGTTTGTGGTGTTGGCCAAGACCATCGAGGAGCGCGAAACCCTGCGCACCTGGTTGATCGAAACCCTCAACGAGCAATTCCCCGACCTGCGTTCGCGGGTCACCCGCCTGGAGAACGGCCCGCCGGTTGGTTACCCGGTGCAGTTCCGCGTGACCGGCGAGCACATCGAAGAAGTGCGGGCCCTGGCGCGCAAGGTCGCGGCCAAGGTGCGTGAGAACAGCCACGTGGTCAACGTGCATCTGGACTGGGAAGAGCCGAGCAAGATCGTCTACCTCAATGTCGACCAGGACCGCGCCCGCGCCTTGGGCGTGAGCACCGCCAACCTGTCGAAATTCCTCCAGAGTTCCCTGACCGGCTCCAGCGTCAGCCAATACCGGGAAGACAACGAGTTGATCGAAATCCTCCTGCGCGGCACCGTGCATGAGCGCACCGAACTGTCGCTGCTGCCGAGCCTGGCGGTGCCGACCGACAACGGCACCAGCGTGGCGCTGTCGCAGATCGCCACCCTGGAATATGGCTTCGAGGAGGGCATTATCTGGCACCGCAACCGCCTGCCAACGGTGACTGTACGTGCTGATATCTACGGCAAGGAGCAACCGGCGACCCTGGTCCAGCAGATCCTGCCGACCCTGGCCGATGTACGTGCCGAATTGCCGGACGGTTACCTGTTGGACGTGGGCGGCACCGTGGAAGACTCCGCCCGAGGGCAGAACTCGGTGAAGGCCGGGGTGCCGCTGTTTATCGTGGTGGTGCTGACCTTGCTGATGCTACAACTGCGCAGCTTCTCGCGCACGGCCATGGTGTTCCTGACCGCGCCGCTGGGGCTGATCGGGGTGACGCTGTTCCTGCTGGTGTTCCGCCAGCCGTTTGGCTTCGTGGCCATGTTGGGGACCATCGCGTTGTCGGGGATGATCATGCGTAACTCGGTGATCCTGGTGGACCAGATCGAGCAGGACATCAAGGCGGGCCTGGAGCCTTGGCAGGCGATTATCGAAGCCACCGTGCGGCGCTTCCGGCCGATTGTGCTGACGGCCCTGGCGGCGGTGTTGGCGATGATCCCGCTGTCGCGCAGTGTGTTTTTCGGGCCGATGGCGGTGGCGATCATGGGCGGGTTGATTGTGGCGACGGCGTTGACGCTGCTGTTTTTGCCGGCGCTGTATGCGGCGTGGTTCCGGGTCAAGCCGCACTCGGCATAAGCCTGCGTGAATCGGCTACAGGGTTTAGGAACTTTTTCCTGCGTGTTTGCCACTTAGGGGTACCTGAGTTACAGGTACCTTCTTCTGGCAACGGGGTTGTTACAGAACAAGGCTTTATCAACCTGCGAGGAATTACCTATGGGTTTATTTGCAATGGGTGGTATAGGTATAGGTCTGGGCATGATGCCGATGATGGCCTTCAAAATGGGCAAGCGCGGTAAATCCAAATGCAAGCCTCCGCCCTGCCACCACCACCACCACGCTCAACCGCCGCAGTTCTCCAGTACCATCAAGTACGAGGGGAAAATCAGCTACAGCTGATGGTAGTAAGGGGCATGTCCGCTGGGCAATAACACCAACGCCCCAATTATTCGGGGCGTTGTTGTTGGTTACCGACGGTGTACCTAGAGGGCACCGAACACTTTCTTCGCCAGGCTGGTCGCGGCGGCTGCCGGGTTCTGGCGAATGCTTTCTTCCTGTTGGGCAATCATCTTGAACAAGCCGTCCAGCGCTTGCTCAGTCACGTAGTTTTCGACGCTGTCGCTCTTGCCACCCAGTAAACCCAGGGGCGCCTTTTTGGCGAGCGCGTTGTATTGCTGGGCTACACCGACCTTGTCCGTGGATTGCTTGACGATCGGCAGGAACTTGGCGCGGATCTGCTCACGGCTGCTTTTGTCCAGATACTGGGTCGCCGAATCCTGGCCACCGCTGAGGATGCCCTTGGCGTCGTTCACGCTCATGTTTTTCACGGCATTCACCAGAATCGGCTGGGCCTGGGTCACGGCGGATTCGGCAGCCTTGTTCATGCTGTCTTCAAGCTGGGTGATCTGATCGCCCATGCCGAGCATTTTCAGGGCGCCGGCGGCTTTCTCCAGCTTGCCCGGCAAACCGATCTTGACCTCGGGGTTGTTGCTGAAGCCACCGGGAGCCCCCAGTTGCTTGACGGCAATCTGTGCGCCTTGGGTCAGGGCGTCCTTGAGGCCGCCGGTAGCGTCGCCCTGGGACAGGTCACCGAGGGACAGGGCCATGGCGTTGGCACCGAGCAGCAGGCCGGCACACAAGGTGGTGAGGCGAAGAGAGTTACGGAGCATGGGCGCTTCCTTTTAATCGACTGGATCAGTGGGCAACGGCGTCAACGCGCAGGCGCAGCGGCTGGGAATCCTGGCCGTTCAACTGCACCGAATGGCGCTCGGTGGTGATAAACATTAGCTTGCCATCCAGCTCGATGCGAGCGCTGACCGAATAGCTGTGGCCAGGCTTGACCTGGGCCGGGTCGTAGCTCAGGTGGAAGGGCAGCGGCACCTGGCCGTTGACCGGGCCTTTCTGCTCGGCCAGGGTGACGGCGGGCGCATCGGCCAGGGACACATCCTGCAGGCTGACGCTCAAGGTCGCGGCGGGCGGCAGGGCGATGCGTTGCAGGTAGAACACTTCGCCATCAAGGCTGGCTTTGGGCGCAGGATTCATCGAGTGACAGGCTCCCAGCAGGGCGGTCAGGCCCAAGAGGATGATTTTTTTCATGGTACAGCTCCTTGTCAACGGCGCCAGAAACACCCTGGCGCCCTGGTAAATCTAGCGGGTTTCGTCCGCCTCGGCGTCCGGTGCGGGCGCTTCTTCATTGCGGTGCAACGCGACCTGGCGGATCGACAGGCGAATCTCCGCCGGCAACACCCGTTTGGCTGCGCCTTCGGCCAATTCGCCGAGCAGGTCGTGGTAACTCAACTTGCCGGCTTCATCGCGACGCAGCACATCTTGCTCGAGCAACGTCTGAATAAAATGTCGGAAAAGGCTCTTATCGAAGAACTCCGGGGCATTCAGGCCATGCAGGATCGACAGGCGCTGGGCCATGACCGTGCACAAGTCTTCCAGCTCTTCGGCGCTGATGCTGTTCTGGCCACTGTTGAGCAGCAGGGAAATGGCCATGTAGAAGCGTTGCAGGGTCTGGGCAATGCTCTTGGACAGCAGGGTCAGCAGCACAAAGTTGCGCGAACTGGGCGCCGGGCGCAGGTAGATGTTGTTTTCAAAGCGCAGCAGACCTTGTTCTACCAAGGCTTCGAGCCACTGGTCGACCACTGCGTCAAGTTCGTCCAGGGTCCAGCGGATGAACAACTCCGATTGCAGGTACGGATAGAGCGCACGGGTGTAGCGCAGGATCTGTTCGCGGCTCATGCGCGAGCTGCTCTGGAAGAAGCTGGCCAACAGCGCCGGCAGGGCGAAGATATGCAGCACGTTGTTGCGGTAATAGGTCATCAGGACGGCGTTTTGCTCGTCCAGATAGAGGATCTTGCCCAGGGCATCACTCTGTTCCGACAGCAGGTTCATGTCCTTGACGTGCTTGATCAAGGCCTGGCCGTCACCTTCGGGCAGCGTGGTGTGGGGCGAGTAGGGCACCCGGCGCAGCAGCGCCAGGTACAGGTCCAGCACCCGGGCCATGGCCTGGTCGTCCAGGGCCAGGCGGCTAGTGGACAGTAGCGCCAACGCTACCAGGTTCACCGGGTTGATCGCGGCCGCCTCGTTGAGGTGCTGGGCCACGCGCTCGCCGAGGCGGTTGGTGGTCTCATTCAACCAGGCCGGCTTGTAGTTCGGTGCCAGATCCTGGGCGCGCCAGTCCGGTTGCTCCTGGTCAAGGAATTCCGCCAGCTTGATCGGCTCGCCGAAGTTGACCGCCACCTGGCCAAAGCGCTGCTTCAGCGCGCCAATGACCTTGAAGATATCGAAGATCGACTCTTTCTTTTTCGTCGCCCCGCGCAGTTCGCCCAGGTAGGTGCGGCCTTCCAGCACCCGTTCATAGCCGATATACACCGGCACAAACACGATGGGCATGCGCGAGGAGCGCAGGAAGCTGCGCAGGGTGATCGCCAGCATCCCGGTCTTGGGTTGCAGCATGCGCCCGGTGCGCGAGCGGCCGCCTTCGACGAAGTACTCCACCGGGAAGCCCTTGGTGAACAGGGTATGCAGGTATTCGTTGAACACCGAGGTGTACAGCGGGTTGCCCTTGAAGGTACGGCGCATGAAAAACGCCCCGCCGCGGCGCAACAGGCTGCCGATCACCGGCATATTGAGATTAATCCCGGCAGCAATGTGCGGCGGGGTCAGGCCGTTCTTGAATAGGAGGTAAGACAGCAGCAGGTAGTCGATATGGCTGCGGTGGCAGGGCACGTAGATCACTTCGTAGCCCTGGGCGACCTTTTGCACACCTTCGATATTGTTGACCTTGATGCCGTCGTAGATCTTGTTCCAGAACCAGCTCAGCACCACTTCGAGGAAGCGGATGGCGGTGTAGGTGTAGTCCGAGGCAATTTCGTTGCCATAGCGCAGGGCCTGGGCCTTGGCTTTTTCCGGGGTGATCTTTTCCCGCTCGGCCTCGTCGAGGATCGCCTGGCGCACCAGTGGCATATTCACCAGGCCTTTGACCAGGTTGCGCCGGTGGGACAGGTCGGGGCCGATCACCGCAGTCTTCAGGTTGCGAAAGTGTACCCGCAGGATGCGTTGGGCCATTCGTACGGTGCGTTCGTGACCTTTATTGTGCTCGATCAATTCACGCAGGTTGATTGGCGCAGAGAATTGCACTCGGGTCTTGCGCCCCAGGATCAGGATGCTCAACAGCCGGCGCAGGCGCCCGGTGACTGCCCAACTGTCGGCGAACAGCAGTTTCCAGGGGCTCGACTCGCTGGCGGGCGACTGGCCCCAGAACACGCTGACCGGAATGATCTGGGCGTTTTCTTCGGCATGCTCGGTCAGGGTGTTGACCAGGCGGGTCAGGGTCGGCGGCGCGCCGCGCTTGTCCTGGCGGCCGAGCCAGTCCGGGTCCGGGGTCAGGTAGAAGAACGCCGCCGGTTCCATCAACGGGCCAACGGACACCGGCAGCACCGGGCGCGGCAAGCCGGCCTTGGTGCACTCGGCATCCACCACGGCCAGTTCGGTCAGGGAGGGCGATTGCAGGACGTAGAACACCGGCCGGCTGCGGTCCAGGTTAAGGGTGAGGGACGACTGGTTGATCGTCTCCGAGCGAACCCAGAGGTACAACAGTCGGCGCAAGGTGCCAAATACCAGACGGCGGAACGGGGAGCGGGTCATAGGCGTGCTGCTTTGAGTGGAAAAAACCGAGCAGGCGCTCGGGCGGGTAGTGTGCCGTATTCGCCGAAAATCGGCAAAAAAGCAGCGATGTAAAGTTGAGTTGATCGTTTTTGAGCCTGTCTTATACTCGGCAGTTCAATGCGACTGACTCAACAATAAAAACCAGTGGGAGCAAACAGATGACAACGCGCGAAACCGGCAATGTGAAGTGGTTCAACGACGCCAAGGGCTATGGTTTTATCCAGCGGGAGGATGGCAAGGATGTGTTTGTGCACTACCGCGCTATCCGCGGTGAAGGCCACCGCTCCCTGGCCGAGGGCCAGCAGGTGGAATACGCCGTGGTGACCGGCGACAAGGGCTTGCAGGCTGAGGATGTAGTCGGTCTTTAAAGCAGATTTCTGCAACGCCGCTGAACCCATGTGGGAGCGGGCTTGCTCGCGAAAGCGCTGAATCAGTCACTGTAGAGGTTGACTGATTGACTGCTTTCGCGAGCAAGCCCGCTCCCACATCTGATTGGGTTCACAGTTCAGAATCAGGTGGTTTTCCAGGTGATCTGCTCTTCACCGTCGGTGCTGATCCGAATCCAGGTGTCGGCGCTTTCTTCACCTTCTTCCTCGACCCACGTCCCCGGCGCGCAGCGCACTTCAACGTTCAGCGCGGCAAAGGCCGCACGGGCGCAGGCGATGTCGTCTTCCCACGGGGTCTGGTCGCTTTCCAGGTACAGGCTGTTCCATTTGCCCACGGCCTTGGGCAGCCAGGTCACTGGCACATTGCCGGCCTTGCACTTGTAGGTCTGGCCCTTCTGTACCCAGTCGGTGCACGGCCCCAGGGCAGCGCCGAGCCAGGCGGCGATAGCCTTGTAGTCGACGTCGGCGTCCTTGAGGTAAATCTCGATATCGGGTTGGCGCATGGATGTTCCTCGTTGCGGGATTCGAAAATCCATTCGCGGATTCAGGGTGGGCGCAAAGGCCCGGAATAGTCGGTTATTGAAGCACGAAATAGTCGTAGCGCATCGACACGGTGACCAGCAGCGGTTCGGCCTGCTCGATCACCTGGGCGCGGCGCTCGGCGCTGGCACGCCAGCCATGGGGGGTCATCGCCAGCAGATTGGCGCGGTCCCCGGGGTCGGCCAGGCTGAGCTTGAACTCCAGCACTTCGCTGTGTTGCAGGCTCATGCCGTCTGGCACCAGGGCCAGGTGCTTGTCGTCGGTGTACTCGCGCACTTCGTCGTACAGGCGTTCGCGCAGTTCCATCAGGTGGCCGCTGGTCGGTCCGACCTTCATCAGGCCGCCGCCCGGGCTGAGCAGACGCTTGGCTTCCTGCCAGTCCAGGGGGCTGAACACGCTGGCGAGGAACTGGCAACTGCCGTCGGCCAGCGGCACGCGGGCCATGCTGGCGATCAGCCAAGTCAGCGTCGGGTTGCGTTTGCACGCGCGCTTGACTGCTTCCTTGGAAATATCCAGGGCATAACCATCGGCGCGCAGCAGGGCATCGGCGATTTGCGCGGTGTAGTAGCCTTCGCCGCAACCGATATCCAGCCAGCGCTGGGGTTTGCGTTCGGCTGCCAGGGCGGCCAGGCGCCTGGCCACAGGCGCGTAGTGCCCGGCATTGAGGAAGTCGCGGCGCGCTTGCACCATGGCCAGGTTATCGCCTGGGTCACGGCTGTTCTTGTGCTGCACCGGCAACAGGTTCAGGTAACCCTGGCGGGCCCGGTCGAACCGGTGCCCGGCCGGGCATACCACGCCACTATCCACCTCATTGAGGGGCGCACTGCAAATGGGGCAAGCAAGCATCAGGCGAGCAACTTGATCAGGGTCTGGTAGTAGATTTCGGTCAGCACATCGAGGTCGCTGGCCAGAATGCGCTCGTTGACCTGATGGATCGTCGCGTTGACCGGGCCCAGTTCCACCACTTGGGTGCCGAGGGTCGCGATAAAGCGCCCGTCGGACGTGCCGCCGCTGGTGGACGCCTGGGTCTCGCGGCCGGTAATGGCCTTGATGCTGGCGGACACCGCATCGAGCAGCGCGCCCGGCTCGGTCAGGAACGGCAGGCCCGACAGCGCCCACTCCACATGCCAGTCCAGGCCATGCTTGTCGAGAATCGCCGCGACCCGCTGTTGCAGGCCTTCGACGGTGGACTCGGTGGAGAAACGGAAGTTGAACACCGCCGTCAGGTCACCCGGGATCACGTTGGTGGCCCCGGTGCCGGAATTGAGGTTGGAAATCTGGAAGCTGGTCGGCGGGAAGAAGGTATTGCCGTTGTCCCAATGCTCGGCGGCCAGTTCGGCCAGGGCCGGGGCGGCCAGGTGGATCGGGTTCTTTGCCAGGTGCGGGTAAGCCACGTGGCCTTGCACACCGCGCACGGTCAGGGTCGCACCGAGGGAGCCGCGACGGCCGTTCTTGACCACATCGCCCACCAGGGTGGTGCTCGACGGTTCACCGACGATGCACCAGTCCAGGCGCTCCTTGCGTGCTGCCAGGCGCTCGATCACTGCCTTGGTGCCGTGGTGCGCCGGGCCTTCTTCGTCGCTGGTGATCAGGAACGCCACCGAACCCTTGTGGTCCGGGTAGTCCTTCACAAAGCGCTCGGAGGCCACCAGCATCGCGGCCAGGCTGCCTTTCATGTCGGCCGCGCCACGCCCGCACAACATGCCGTGTTCGTCGATCAATGCGTCGAACGGGTCATTCTGCCAGGCCTGCACCGGGCCGGTCGGGACCACGTCGGTGTGGCCGGCGAAGCACAGCACCGGGCCTTCGTGTTTGCCGTGGGTGGCCCAGAAGTTGTCCACATCTTCGATGCGCATCGGCTCAAGCGCAAAGCCGGCGTCGCCCAGGCGCTGCATCATCAGCTTCTGGCAATCGGCGTCGATCGGTGTCACCGACGGGCGGCGGATCAAGTCGATAGCGAGTTGGAGGGTCGGCGAAAGGTCGGCGTGGGCCGTCATGGGAAAACTCCGAAGGTGTGTCAGGGCGCAAGACGAGAGTGAAATATATCCAATGTGGGAGCGGGCTTGCCCGCGATGCAGGCGCCGCGGTGTAGCACTTGCACCGCAGCGATGCCATCGCGGGCAAGCCCGCTCCCACAAGGGGGGGCAGTGGCTGCCTGAACCCATAAAGGGCCGTTATCTTATAGCAAAACGGCGACCAGAGGCCGCCGTTTAGTGCATTGCGCAAGTTTTTACGCGGCCGTCGCGGGCTCCGCCACCGCTGCCGGTTTCGGCAGTGACGACAGGAACGCCATGATCAGCGCCGCCACATACGGCAGTGATTGCACCAGCAGCATCACCACCCAGAAGCGCATGTCATTGCTTGGCAGGCCCTGCACCAGGTAGATCCCCAGCGCCGCGCCCCACAGCAGCAACATAATGAACATCTCTTCGCGGGCTTCGGAAATCGCTACCCAGAAGCCGTGGTTATCCGCGTTTTTCGGTGTACGAAAGAACGGAATACTGGTGGTGAAGAAGCCATACAGCACTGCCTTGGCGATGGTATGGGACAACGCTAACCCGGCCAGGGCTGCGCAGAACGCATCCTTGAGGTTCACACCAACGGCGCGGCGGTAGAGGAAGATGATCTTGCCGACCTTGAACACAAACAGCGCCAACGGCGGGATTGCGAAGATCAGCAACGGCGGGTCGACCCGGGTCGGCACAATGATCATCGCCGCCGACCACAACAGGGCACCGACGGTGAAGAAGATGTTCATGCCGTCCGCTACCCACGGCAACCAGCCCGCGAGGAAGTGGTAGCGCTGGCCACGGGTCAGCTCGGTGTCCTTGCCGCGCAGCAGGCTGGCGGTGTGGCGCTTGATGATCTGGATCGCGCCATAGGCCCAGCGGAACCGCTGTTTCTTGAAGTCGATAAAGGTATCGGGCATCAGGCCCTTGCCGTAGCTGGTGTGGTAGTACGCAGCCGACAGACCTTTCTCGAATACCCGTAGGCCCAGCTCGGCGTCTTCACAGATGCACCAGTCGGCCCAGCCCAGTTCTTCGAGCACCGAGCGGCGGGTCATGGTCATGGTGCCGTGCTGGATGATCGCGTCGCGGTCGTTGCGGGTGACCATGCCGATATGGAAGAAGCCTTTATATTCGGCGTAGCAGAGCTTCTTGAAGGTGCTTTCGTTCTGGTCGCGGTAATCCTGGGGCGACTGCACCACGGCGATTTTCGGGTCGGCGAAGTGCGGCACCATGTGCTTGAGCCAGTTGGGCGACACACAGTAGTCCGAGTCGATCACCGCGATCACTTCGGCATCCTTGGCGGTGTGCGGGATCAGGTAGTTCAGCGCGCCACCCTTGAAGCCGGCCAGGGGCGCGACGTGGAAGAACTTGAAGCGCGGGCCCAGGGTCAGGCAGTAGTCGCGTACCGGTTCCCACACCGCCGGGTCCTTGGTGTTGTTGTCGATGATCAGGACTTCGTAGTCCGGGTAATCGAGGGCGGCCAGGGCGTCGAGGGTCTGTTTGACCATTTCCGGCGGCTCGTTGTAGCACGGCACATGGATGGAGACTTTCGGGCGGTAGTGCGAATCCCCTTCAACCGGCAGGAATTCACGCCGGCGTTTGTGGGTCCAGACCGCTTCCGCCAGTTCATGGGCCTCGGTCAGCAACACGATAAACACGCCCATGGCACCTAGCGCGAGCAAGAAGCCCACGGTCAGGCTGAACCACGTGCTGTATTGCTGGCTGTAGTCATAGCCGATCCAGACCAGCACCGAGCCGCACAGGAACGCGATGAAGGTCAGGAAGGTACGGCCACGCTGGCGCAGGGACGAGCCGTCGATCATCAGCAAGGTCAGCGACAGCAGTGCCAACACCACCGAGCCGATGGCCAGCACCCGCCATTGCGGAATCGCCACGACCGGCCCTTCAAAGTTGAATTTCTGCTGGCGCGCAGCGTCGAACACGCCCCAGTAGGCGCCCACCGAGCCTTCGTCACTGGCTTTCCAGGGTTGGTCGAAGGCTTCGATCACGAAGTAGTTGTAGCCCTGGCGGTTAAGCTTGTTGACCAGAGTGCGCAGGTAAATGGCCTGGTCAGCCGGGGAGGCGTCCGCGCCACCGCGCATGCGGCCATTGCTCGGCCAGCCGACTTCCGACAGCAGCAGTGGCTTTTTCGGGAAGGTCTTCTTCAGGTCCTTGGCCCGGTCGAGGACGAATTGCCCGGCCTGGGCCATCGGCACATGTTCCCAGTACGGCAGAACGTGCGCGGCGATCAGGTCGACATGCTTGCCCAGTTGCGGGTTGTGTTCCCAGATGTGCCACTGCTCGGAGGTAGTCACTGGCACTTTGACGGCGGCGCGCACCCGGTCCAGCAGGACAATCAGCTCCTCGGGGGTGATCTCCTTGCGGAAGATGGCCTCGTTGCCGACCACCACACGCACCACGCTGCGCGAACTGTTGGCGATCTCGATGGCCCGCTGGATTTCGCGCTCGTTGCGCTCAAGGTCCGGGCTGATCCAGATCCCCAGGGTCACACGCAGGCCGAACTCTTCCGCCAGCTTGGGGATATTCCCCAGAGGACCGTCGACCGAATAGGTCCGAATGTTGTCCGTCAGCTTGCTCATGATCGCAAGGTCCTGACGCATTTGTTCGTCGGTCGGGTACTGGTCTTTTTGCGGGTACTGGCCCTGCTGGAACGGCGAGTAAGAAAACCCGGAAATCTGCTGAGGCCAGTTGGGGGTAGTGACCGGGCGGTTGATCAGCGCCCAGAAACCGGTGAACAGCGCGGCAATTGCCAGCACCACCACCAGGTTGAGTCCAAATTTACGCGATGACATAGCTGTTTCGGGTTCCAAAGGGTGTGGAACGAATAGACGTGTTGGTGTACGCCGAACGGCGCGCATCCTACCATCGGCCCTGCACTCTGCGTACAGCAAGCCAGGAAAAACCGGGCATTGGGCAGCGAAAGCGTCGGTAAGTTCTTTACTTATAGCTTGTAGCTTAGAACTTATCGCTGCGTAGCCCTATAATGCGCGCCGGTTTTTGGGGTAATGGTCATGAGTACAGAAGATCCACGGTTTGCCGGCGTCGCCCGCTTGTATGGCATAGAAGGCCTGGAACGCTTGAAAGCGGCCCATGTGGCCATCGTCGGCGTGGGCGGTGTCGGCTCTTGGGCCGCTGAAGCCATGGCCCGTTGCGGGGTGGGCGAGATTTCGCTGTTTGACCTGGACGACGTGTGCGTCAGCAACAGCAACCGTCAGTTGCACGCCCTGGACAGCACGGTGGGCAAGCCCAAGGTCGAAGTGATGGCCGAACGCCTGCGTGCGATCAACCCCGCTTGCACGGTGCACGCGGTGGCGGACTTCGTAACCCGCGACACCATGGCTGAGTACATCACGCCGACCATCGACTGTGTGATTGACTGCATCGACGCGGTCAACGCCAAGGCGGCGCTGATTGCCTGGTGCAAGCGGCGCAAAATCCAGATCATCACCACCGGCGGCGCCGGCGGGCAAATTGACCCGACGCTGATCCAGGTGTGCGACCTGAACCGCACCTTCAACGACCCGCTGGCCTCGAAAGTGCGCTCCACCTTGCGCCGCGACTACGGGTTCTCGCGCACCGTGACCCGGCACTACAGCGTGCCTTGCGTGTTCTCCACCGAACAACTGCGCTATCCCAAGCCCGATGGCAGCATCTGTTTGCAAAAGAGTTTTGTCGGTGATGGCGTCAAGCTGGACTGCGCCGGCGGGTTTGGCGCGGTGATGATGGTGACGGCGACTTTTGGCATGGTCGCGGCGACCAAGGCGGTGGACAAGATTGTGGCTGGGGTGCGCAGGCCGTCCGAGCGGGTCAAGCCCGCCTGAATCTCACGGCTGGACATCCATCACAGTGTGGGAGCAGGCAAGCCAGCTCCCACATTCAGTTTTGTGCTTGGCTCAATTGGCGCATGCGCTGCAGGACCGCATTCAGGCCATTACTGCGCGATGGCGACAACTGGCGGGAAAGCCCCAACTGGTTGAACCAGTCGGGCAGGTCGACTGCCTGCAAATCCTCCGCCGACAGCCCGTTGACCCGCGCCAGCAGCAACGCCACCAACCCGCGAATCAAGCGTGCATCACTGCTGGCGGCAAACTGCCAATGGCCGTCGCGCAAGCATCCCACCAGCCACACCAGGCTTTCACAGCCCTGCACCAGGTTGGCGTCGACCTTGTCCTCAGGCGCCAACGCCGGCAGCCGCTCGCCCCATTGCATCAACAAGCGCGCGCGTTGCTCCCAGCTGCCGACGGCCTGAAAGGCCTGCAACGCGACACGTGCATCTGCGGGCAGGCTCATCGCAGCATGTCCAGGGCCTGATCCAGCGCTTCAAAGAAACGCTCCAGGTCATCGGAGTCGTTGTACAACGCCAGGGAAACCCGGATCGCCCCCGACAGATGCAGGCTCTTGAGCAAAGGCATCGCACAGTGATGACCGGCGCGTACCGCGATGCCCTGCTCGGTCAGCAGGTGGGCGAGGTCGGCGTTGTGCACGCCCTCCACCACAAAGCTGGCCAGGGCGACTTGAGGCGAGCCCAGCAGATGGACGCCCTTGCGTGCCTGTAGACCGCGCAACAGGTAGTCGTGCAGTGCCGCTTCGTGGGCGATCACCGCCTGTTGATCCAGGGAGTTGAGGTAATCCAGGGTCGCCCCCAGGCCAATCACCCCGGCAATCGGTGGCGTACCCGCCTCGAAACCCAGGGGCGCCGGGCGGAAGCTGGCGCTGTGGTAGTCCGCCTGCTGCACCATCTCGCCGCCAAACTGCCAGTGGCGCAGCCGATGCAGGGCTTCGGTGCGGCCGTAAAGCACGCCGACGCCGTCCGGACCATAAAGTTTGTGGCTGGAAAATACGTAGAAGTCGCAGCCCAGGGCCTGCACGTCATGGCGGCCGTGGACGATGCCCTGGGCGCCATCCACCACGGTCAAGGCGTCGTGGGCCTTGGCCAGTGCCAGCAACTGCGGCAACGGCTGCCAGACGCCCAGCACGTTGGACAACTGGCTCACCGCCAGCAGGCGGGTGCGTGGGCCGATCATCGTGGCGGCGGCTTGCAGGTCGATCAAACCCTCATCGTCGAGGGGCAGCACCACCAGCGTGAGCTCGCGGCGTTTGGCCAGTTGCTGCCAGGGCAGCAGGTTGGCGTGATGTTCCAGGGCGCTGATGACAAGCTCATCGCCCGGGTTGAAAAGGTGCTCCAGGCCATAGGCCAGGAGGTTCAGCGCAGACGTCGCGCCGTGGGTAAAGATGATCTGCCCGCTGTCACCGACGTTGAGCCATTGCGCCACTTTGCTGCGACTGTCCTCGAACGCCTGGGTCGCATGGGCGCCTGGCAAATGCTGGGCACGGTGCACATTGGCCGCGCCATTGGCGTAGTAATGGCCAAGGGCGTCCAGCAGGGCTTGAGGTTTTTGCGTGGTAGCGGCGTTGTCCAGATAGGTCTGGTCTTGCCGTTGCAAGGTGGCGATGGCCGGGAAATCGGCGCGCCAGGGCGAGGGCACAAGCATGGGTTCAAGACTCATATGAACCGGCCGTGCTGCAAGGCACGGCCGGCTCCGGTGGCATCGAGTCGCTGCTTAGTTGTGAGCGTGCAGCGCTGCGTTCAGTTCGATGGCCGACTTGTGGGTTTTGCACTCCACGGCACCGGTCTCGGAGTTACGGCGGAACAGCAGGTCCGGCTGGCCAGCCAGTTCACGGGCCTTGACCACCTTGACCAGTTGGTTCTGCTCATCGAGCAGCGCCACTTTAGTGCCGGCAGTCACGTACAGGCCCGATTCCACGGTGTTGCGGTCACCCAATGGGATACCGATACCGGCGTTGGCGCCGATCAGGCAGCCTTCGCCCACCTTGATCACGATGTTGCCGCCGCCCGACAGGGTGCCCATGGTGGAGCAACCGCCGCCCAGGTCCGACCCCTTGCCGACGAAGACGCCAGCCGATACACGGCCTTCAATCATGCCCGGGCCTTCGGTGCCCGCATTGAAGTTGATGAAGCCTTCGTGCATCACGGTGGTGCCTTCGCCCACATAGGCACCCAGGCGCAGACGTGCGGCATCGGCGATACGCACGCCGGCCGGGACCACGTAGTCGGTCATTTTCGGGAACTTGTCCACCGAGAACACTTCCAGCAGCTCGCCACGCAGGCGCGCTTCCAGTTGGCGCTCGGCCAGTTCGCCGATGTCGATCGCACCCTGGCTGGTCCAGGCTACGTTCGGCAGTTGCGGGAACACACCCGCCAGGCTCAGGCCATGGGGCTTGACCAGGCGGTGGGAGAGCAGATGCAGCTTGAGGTAGGCCTCAGGGGTGGAGGTCAGTGCGGCATCTTCGGCCAACAACGTGGCGACCAGCGGCTTGTGGCTTTCGGCCAGGCGGGTCAGCAGGGCGGCCTGGGTGGCATCTACACTTTTCAGTGCATCAGCCAGTTGCGAGGCTTGGGCAATGGTGAAGGTGATCGCCTGGTTGCCTTCGGTGTAGCCAAGGATCGGCGCGATGGCAGCGACGATTTCGGCCGAAGGGTTGAGCAATGGCTGCGCGTAAAACACTTCCAGCCAAGCACCTTGGCGGTTCTGGGTGCCGACGCCGAAGCCCAGGCTGAACAGGGAATTGGACATGCTGTTACCTCTACAAAAATGAAGTGGCTGGCCTACTTGAGGGCCGCCGAATAACTATCTGGCTTGAAGCCAATCAGGGTTCTGTCACCGAGATCGAGCACTGGGCGCTTGATCATCGAGGGTTGTGCGAGCATCAGTTCAACGGCTTTCGCCTGGTCGAGATCGGCTTTGCGTTCGTCTTCGAGTTTGCGAAAGGTCGTGCCTGCACGGTTCAAAACCACCTGCCAACCGTGCTCATTGCACCATTGGGTCAAGTGTTCGCGGTCGATACCGGCCGTCTTGTAGTCATGAAACTCATAGCTGATGGCATTTTCATCGAGCCAGGTACGGGCCTTTTTCATGGTGTCGCAGGCTTTGATGCCAAAAAGGTGCAATGTTTTGCTTGAATCGGTCAAGGAACTGCCCCCTTTGGGCTGCTGGAAACAAACGATCACGGATTATGCCACGACAAAACAGTTTCGGTGCCGCTCGTCACTCCTTACGGTACGAGGTGCGACTTATGTGCAAAAGCCCGGCAACAGCATAGGCAGCTAATATGGCACTTCAAAGGCGCGTTGTTGCCTCAAGTGTGTCATTGCAAGTCGATTGTCCAGGAACCCCGCTTTATGCAAACCGCCTACACCGTTCTTATCCTGCTGATGCTGGTCAGCGTTTCGCGTCTGGTCGGGCGTGTGATCCCTTTGCCGTTGCCGTTGGTGCAGATTGCCGCTGGTGCCTTGCTGGCGTGGCCGACCCTGGGGCTGCATGTGGCGTTGGACCCTGAATTGTTTCTGTTTCTATTCCTGCCGCCGTTGCTGTTCTCCGATGGCTGGCGCATGCCCAAGCGTGAGCTGTGGCGCCTGCGTGGGCCGATCCTGACGTTGGCCGTGGGGCTGGTGCTGTTTACCGTGGTGGGCGCCGGGTACTTTATCCACTGGTTGTTGCCGAGCATTCCCTTGCCGGTGGCTTTCGCCCTGGCGGCAGTGTTGTCGCCGACGGATGCGGTGGCGGTGTCGGCGATTTCCCAGAACCGCTTGCCCACGCCTTTGATGCACATGCTTCAGGGCGAGGCCTTGATGAATGATGCGTCGGGCCTGGTGACCTTCAAGTTCGCCCTGGTGGCGGCGTTGACTGGGGTATTTTCCCTGGCCGATGCCAGCCTGACATTTGTGCTGGTGGCGGTCGGTGGCCTGGCCATTGGCGTAGCCTTGAGCTGGCTGGTGGGGCGCCTGCGGGCCTGGATGATTGCCCGGGGCTGGGATGATCCGGCGACCCATGTGGTGTTTATGTTGCTGCTGCCGTTTGCGGCGTATGTGTTGGCTGAACGCCTGGGCGCCTCGGGGATTCTCTCGGCCGTGGCGGCGGGCATGATGCAGAGCTGGCTGGACCTGCTGCCACGCCAGACCAGTACACGCTTGCTCAATCGCAGTGTCTGGTCGTTGCTGGAGTTTGCCTTCAACGGTTTGATCTTCCTGCTGCTGGGCCTGCAGTTGCCGGACATCATCAAGGCGGTGACCAGCCACGAAGCCACGCTGTGGCCGACCTTGTTCTATCGCTGCCTGGACGTGATCGCGATCTTCCTGGTGTTGTTGGTGTTGCGGTTTATCTGGGTACAGAGCATTTGGCGTCTGTCCGGTCTGCTGCGTCGCCTGCGCGGTAAAAGTGAGCTGACACTGGTGCCCACCGCGCGGTCCTGCTGGCTGTTGACGGTTGGCGGGGTGCGCGGGGCGGTGACCCTGGCCGGTGTGATGTCAGTACCGTTGCTGATGGCGCCTGGCCAGGCGTTTCCCGAGCGCGACCTGCTGATCTTCATTGCCGCCGGGGTAATCCTGTTGTCATTGGTCGCCGCCTGTATCGCCTTGCCCTTGTTGTTGCGGGGGATCGAGAAGAGCCCGGATGACAAGCGGCGCGGCGAGGTGCGTGATGCCTGGAAGAAAACCGCCGAAGCCGCGATTCATGCCCTGGAAGCAGAGGAGGCCGCCGACGCGGCGCCCCTGGATGCGGCCCAGGCTGCACTGGCGGCAGAGCTCAAGGCACGGATCATGTCGGAATATCGCCATCAACTGGAGGTGTTCAATGACTCGGCCGAAGCCCAGGCGCTGGCGCTGCAGATGGATCATCTGGAGCGCAAGTTACGGCTCAAGGCCCTGCGCGCGCAGCGATTGGAGCTGTATAGCCTGAGCCGTCACCACCAGATTGGCGATGACGTGCTGCGCGAAGTGCTGGCCGACCTGGATATGAGTGAGGCCAACCTGGGGACCCAGAAGTAGCCGTGTGGGCTGACTTACCCCTGTTGCCCTTGCGCGATCTCAACGCGCAGGCCGCTCCTGGGCGGGAGCGGCCCCTGTCATCAACGACGACGCTGGATGAAGTTGCGCATCCGTTCGGCGGCTTCAACACATTCGGTCAATGGCGCAACCAATGCCAGGCGCACCCGTCCGGCCCCTGGATTGAAGCCATCCACTTCCCGCGACAGGTACGAGCCCGGCACCACGGTCACATGTTCTTCCGCGAACAAATCGCGGCAGAACGCGGCATCGTCGCCCTCGACGTTCGGCCATAGGTAGAAGCCCCCATCGGGGTTTTGCACGTCGAGTACCGGCTTGAGAATCGCCAATACGGCGTCGAATTTTTCCCGATACAGGTCACGATTGGCCTGTACATGAGCCTCGTCCTGCCACGCGGCGATGCTTGCCAGCTGGGTTTGCACCGGCATCGCGCAGCCGTGGTAAGTGCGGTACAGCAGGAAGGCCTTGAGGATTTCCGCATCTCCGGCCACAAACCCCGAGCGCAGGCCCGGCAGGTTGGAGCGCTTGGACAGGCTATGGAACACCACGCAGCGCTTGAAGTCCTGGCGGCCCAGCTCGACGCAGGCGCTGAGCAGGCCTGGCGGCGGAGTTTGCTCGTCGAAGTACAGCTCGCTGTAGCACTCGTCGGCGGCGATCACGAAGTCGTACTGGTCGGCCAGGGCAATCAGTTTTTTCAGGGTGTCGACCGGGATCAGTGCGCCGGTCGGGTTGCCGGGGGAGCACAGGAACAGGATCTGGCAACGTTTCCAGATGTCGGCCGAGACCGCGTCGAAATCCGGGTTGAAGCCGTTTTCATCCAGGCACGGCAGGTAGTGCGGCTTGGCGCCGGCGAGGAACGCTGCGCCTTCGTAGATCTGGTAGAACGGGTTCGGGCTGACCACCAGGGCATCGTCGCCCCGGTTGACCACGGTCTGGGTGAAGGCGAACAGGGCTTCGCGGGTGCCATTGACCGGCAGGATATTGCGCGCCGGGTCCAGCCAGCCCTTGGGCACGTCGAAGCGCCGCTCGCACCAGGCCCCAATAGCCTCGCGCAACGCGGGGATCCCCAGGGTAGTGGGGTATACCGCCATCTGATCCAGATTGTTGGCCAGGGCCTGGGCTACAAAATCCGGGGACTTGTGCTTGGGTTCACCAATGGACAGGGCAATCGGGCGCTTGTCCGGGTTTGGTGTGACGCTGCCCAGCAGGGCACGCAATTTCTCGAACGGGTAGGGTTGCAGTTGGTTCAGAGCGTTGTTCATCGGGGCCTCTATCGTTGAGCGCGGCCCTGTGGGAGCTGGCTTGCCTGCGATGGCATCGCCTCGGTGCACCAGATACACCGCGCCGCCCGCATCGCAGGCAAGCCAGCCCCTACAAGGTCCGCGTCCACAGGGAAATTAAATTCAACTCAAATGGTTATTCTGGACAACTCCGCGCCAGGCTCCTGATTCACGCTCAATTGCGCGACGATGGCGTCCTGCAAGCGGCGGCACAGTTCAGGGTCGGACAGTGGCTGGTTGTCGGCATCGGTAATAAAAAACACGTCTTCGACCCGCTCGCCCAGGGTGGCAATCTTGGCGTTCTGCAACGACAGGTCAAACTCCAGGAAAATCCCGCCGATCCGCGCCAGCAGGCCAGGGCGATCGGGGGCGCTGAGCTCGAGTACCGTCACCGGGCGCTGGGCATCGTTGTGGATCGTCACCACGGGCGCAAAGGCGAAGTGCTTGAGCTGGCGCGGTACCCGGCGCTGGATGATGGTCGGGTAGTCGTCCGGGTTGCGCAGGGCCTCGGTCAGGCCCTCGCGGATCTTCTTCACGCGTTCGGGGTTGTCGCCGATGGACTCGCCTTCGGTGTCGAGCACGATATAGGTGTCGAGGGTGAACTGGCTGCTGGAGGTAATGACCCGCGCGTCATGGATGTTCAGGTTCAGCTGGTCCATCGCGGCCACGGTCACGGCGAAGAAGTCATGCTGGTCCGGCGCATAGATAAAGATCTGCGTGCCGCCTTCGAACTCGCGCTGGGTGGTTTCCTTGATCAGCACCAATGGGCCGCCGTCGGCCGGCTGCTGCAGGATCGCGTCGGTATGCCAGGCCACGTCGCCTGCGGTGTGGCGCAGGAAGTAATCATCCCCCAACTGCGACCAGAGCTGCTCGACATCGTCCGGGTCGTTGCCGCCGCGCACCAGGATATCCAGGGCCGCGTTCTGGGTGCGGCGGATCTGCTCTTCGCGGTCCACCGGGTTCTCCAGGCCACGGCGCAAGGCGCGCTTGGTCTCGGTGTAGAGCTGGCGCAACAGACTGGCGCGCCACGAGTTCCACAAGGTCGGGTTGGTGGCGTTGATGTCGGAGACGGTCAGCACGTACAGGTAGTCGAGACGGGTTTCGTCGCCGACGATCTGCGCAAAGTCATGGATCACCTGCGGGTCGGACAAGTCCTTGCGCTGGGCGGTGGTGGACATCACCAGGTGGTTCTGCACCAGCCAGACGATCAGGCGGCTGTCCCACTGCGGCAACTGGTGGCGCTGGCAGAAGGCTTCGGCATCCACTGCGCCGATTTCCGAGTGGTCGCCATGCCGGCCCTTGCCGATATCGTGATACAGGCCGGCCAGGTAGATCAGTTCAGGCTTGGGCAACTTGGCCATTAGCTTACTGGCCAGCGGGAATTTCTCTGACACCTGGGTGTATTGCAGCTTACGCAGGTGTTTGATCAGGTTCAGGGTGTGGGCGTCGACTGTATAGATATGGAACAGGTCGTGTTGCATCTGCCCGACAATAAAGCCGAACTCCGGCAGATAGCGCCCGAGGATGCCGTAGCGGTTCATGCGCCGCAGGTTGCGGTGAATGCCGACCTTGCACTTGAACAGCTCGATAAACAGGCTGGTGTTGCGGATGTCGTGGCGGAATTCGTCGTCGATCAGGTGACGGTTTTCCCGCAGCAAGCGGATGGTATCGGCGCGCACGCCCTTGATTTCCGGTTGCTGGGCCATCAGCACGAAGATTTCCAGCATGGCAAACGGCGTGCGTTTGAACACATTGTCGTTACGCGCCTCGATATAGCCATCGTGCAGTTGGAAGCGGGCGTTGATCGGTTGCGGCGGCGCTTCGTCTTCGGGGGCCAGGATTACTTCTTCGAAGTGCTGGATGATCAGGTCGCTGAGCTGGGCGATGCTCATGACCACCCGGTAGTACTGCTGCATGAAGCTTTCGATGCTGGTCTTCGCGTCTTCGCCCTCGAAGCCCAGCAGGGTGGCGATGGAGCGCTGGTGGTCGAACAGCAGGCGGTCTTCGGAGCGTCCGGCCAGCATGTGCAGGGCGTAGCGCACCTTCCACAAGAACTCCTGGGACGAGGCCAGCAGGGCGTTTTCGCTCTCCACCAAAAAGCCTTCGCCGGCCAGGGCCCGCAGGTTGAGGGTGCCGTACTGGCGACGGGCGACCCACAAAATGGTCTGGATATCCCGCAGCCCGCCGGGCGAGCCCTTGACGTTGGGTTCCAGGTTGTATTCGGTGTCGTTGTACTTGTGATGCCGGGCTTTCTGCTCGGCGCGCTTGGCCAGGAAGAACTCCTTGCTCGGCCACATATGCGCGGTGCTGGTGACTTCCAGCATGCGCTGGCGCAGACGCTCGGGGCCGCAGATGGTGCGGCTTTCCATCAGGTTGGTGACCACGGTCAGGTCGGCGCGGGCCTCTTCGGCGCATTCAGCCACCGAACGCACGCTTTGGCCGACTTCCAGGCCGATATCCCACAACAGCGTCAGAAAACGCTCGATGGAGTCACGAAAGATCTCATGGTCGGCGCTGTCCAGCAGGATCAGCAGGTCGATATCGGAGTAGGGGTGCAGTTCGCCACGGCCGTAGCCGCCGACGGCCACCAGGGCGATGTCGGCGTCCTCGCTCCAATCAAACTGCTCCCAGGCCTTTTGCAGGATGTTATCGACGAACCAGGCACGATCCTCGATCAGCCGGCGAATCTCCCGGCCGCTGCGAAAGCGCTCGTCGAGCACCTCGCGGGCCTGGCGGATGGCCTTCTTGAAGGCTGCTATGGGGCTGGCCTTCAGCGCCAGTTCCGCCTGGAACTGGCCACGGTCGAAGAGTTCTGGATCCACCTGGGGCATTGATCGGCTTTCCTTTCTATCTAGGTGTAGGTCACAACATTGCTATCTGGAAAGCCCGCTGCAAGCATCAGGCCGAAACGCGGGGAATCGTGTCGTCGGCGCGCAGGGTGAAGATCTCATAGCCCGTCTCGGTGACCAGCAGGGTATGTTCCCACTGCGCCGAGAGCTTGCGGTCCTTGGTGATGGCCGTCCAGCCGTCGCCCAGCACCTTGGTGTCGGCCTTGCCCTGGTTGATCATCGGTTCGATGGTAAACGTCATGCCTGCCTTGAGTTCCATGCCGGTGCCGGCACGGCCGTAGTGCAGGATCTGTGGCTCTTCGTGGAACACTTTACCGATGCCGTGGCCGCAGAACTCACGGACTACCGAGAAGCCGTTCTTTTCTGCGTGCTTCTGGATCACTTCTCCGATATCGCCCAGGCGGCAGCCCGGCTTGACCAGCTCGATGGCCTTGTACATGCATTCCTGGGTGACCTGGGACAGGCGCTCGGCCCACACCGGCACGTTGCCGACATGGAACATACGGCTGGTGTCGCCGTGATAGCCGTCCTTGATCACGGTGACGTCGATGTTCAGCGTGTCACCGTCCTTGAGCGGCTTGTCGCCTGGGATGCCGTGGCAGACCACGTGGTTGATCGAGGTACAGATCGACTTGGGGAAGCCTTTGTAGTTCAGCGGCGCGGGGATGGCTTTCTGCACGTCGACAATATAGTCATGGCAGATGCGGTCCAGGGCTTCGGTGGTGACGCCGGGCTTGACGTGTTCGGCAATCATTTCCAGTACGTCGGCCGCCAGTTTGCCGGCAACGCGCATACCTGCGATGTCTTCGGCGGTTTTCAGGGTAACGGTCATACAGGCTCTCTCTAGCGCGACGCGCTGAAATCAATACGGTTTACGGGCGTGCGACAAAAAGGTGCAGCGTTCGCACAAGCCCAAAAAACGCGATTCTAACAGACGCAAGGTGTAAACCATGAGTGTCTGGCTATCGCTTCTCTCTATAAGGTGTGGGTATTTTCACCCGATTCAATGGCTTGGGTGGCGCTGGCGGCAAGCAAGTGCGATTGCGGGTTTCGTTTTTGCCGATGCTGTGGTATAAAATGCGCCGCTTTCCGGGGATACCCCGCAAAGCTTAAATCCACACACGTGTCGACACGATGACCTGGGTGCCGGAGGCCTTGAAGCCGCTGGTTGGTCATTGGGATACGTGGAGGCCAAACCCGACTTATTAAGGAACTATCATGTCCCAAGTCAACATGCGCGATATGCTGAAGGCCGGTGTGCACTTCGGTCACCAGACCCGTTACTGGAACCCGAAAATGGGTAAGTACATTTTCGGCGCGCGTAACAAGATCCACATTATCAACCTTGAAAAAACCCTGCCAATGTTCAACGAAGCTCTGACTTTCGTAGAGCGCCTGGCTCAGGGCAAAAACAAGATTCTGTTCGTCGGCACCAAGCGTTCCGCTGGCAAGATCGTTGCTGAAGAAGCAGCACGTTGCGGTTCGCCGTACGTCGATCACCGCTGGTTGGGCGGCATGCTGACCAACTTCAAAACCATCCGTGCTTCCATCAAGCGTCTGCGTGACCTTGAAGTGCAAGCCGAAGACGGTACTTTCGCCAAGCTGACCAAGAAAGAAGCGCTGATGCGCTCCCGTGACCTGGAAAAGCTCGATCGTTCCCTGGGTGGTATCAAGGACATGGGCGGTCTGCCTGACGCACTGTTCGTTATCGACGTTGATCACGAGCGCATCGCGATCACCGAAGCCAACAAGCTGGGTATCCCGGTTATCGGCGTAGTCGATACCAACAGCAGCCCGGAAGGCGTTGACTACATCATCCCAGGCAACGATGACGCAATCCGCGCTATCCAGCTGTACATGGGTTCGATGGCTGACGCTGTAATCCGTGGCCGCAACAATGTTGGCGGCGGCACCGTAGAGTTCGCTGCTGAAGAAGCACCGGTCGCTGCAGCTGAGTAATTGACGCCCTGGCGTTGACTCAGTAAGCAAAAAGGGGGCTTGGCCCCCTTTTTGCCACCTCGAAAACCATTTGTGAGCGGCACAGCTACAGCATCTGTAACGTGCAGCGGTTAACAAGGGTGGTTCGGGAAGAATTGAACGCCCGTACAAGTCGGGTGGAATGGTTGAAAACCTATCCAAGAGGAATTTGAAAATGGCAGCAATTACTGCAGCGTTGGTTAAAGAACTGCGTGAGCGTACTGGCGAAGGCATGATGGATTGCAAGAAAGCCCTGGAAAAGGCTGACGGCGACATCGAAAAAGCCATTGATGACATGCGTGCTTCGGGCGCGATCAAGGCTGCCAAGAAAGCAGGCAACGTCGCTGCTGAAGGCGCTATCGCTCTGAAGGAAGACGGTAAATCTGCCGTTCTGCTGGAAGTGAACTCGCAGACCGACTTCCTGGCTCTGCAGGACGACTTCAAGGCATTTGTTGCTGCTAGCGTTGAAAAAGCGTTCGCCGACAAACTGACTGACGCCGCTCCGCTGATCGCCGCTCAAGAAGCTGATCGTCTGGTACTGGTCGGCAAGGTTGGCGAAAACGTCAACATCCGTCGTCTGGTGCGCGTTGAAGGTGATGTTGTCGGTGGTTACCTGCACGGCAACAAGATCGGTGTTGCAGTTGTCCTCAAGGGCGGCAACGTTGAACTGGCCAAAGACATCGCTATGCACGTAGCGGCCAGCAACCCTGAGTTCCTGCTGCCTTCGGAAGTTTCTGCCGAAGCGATCGAGCGCGAAAAAGCTGTGTTCCTGCAGCTGAACGAAGAAAAAATCAAAGGCAAGCCAGAAAACATTGTTGAGAACATGGTCAAAGGCCGTATCAGCAAGTTCCTGGCCGAAGCAAGCCTGGTTGAGCAGGCGTTCGTCAAGAACCCTGAAATCAAGGTTGGCGAGCTGGCCAAGAAAGCCGGTGCTGAAATCGTTTCCTTCACCTACTTCAAAGTAGGCGACGGCATCGAGAAGCCGG
The DNA here is from genome assembly GCF_016405645.1 of Pseudomonas sp. MF5691. NCBI lineage: Bacteria > Pseudomonadati > Pseudomonadota > Gammaproteobacteria > Pseudomonadales > Pseudomonadaceae > Pseudomonas > Pseudomonas sp. MF5691. Next base: position 115,790 of record NZ_JAEKDC010000014.1, on the reverse strand, counting down.
TCGACAACTTCGCTGAAGAAGTTGCTGCCCAGCTGGCTGCCGCTAAGCAATAAGACAGTTTTCAACTGTCGCCCAAGAGAGGCTGCCCGCTCACGCGCGCAGCCTCTTTTCAAATGGGATGCTCAATTTTATTTGGCTTCCCTTTGGAACTGGCTTACAAAGCCGTGTTCCGATGGCGCTGTGACAGCGTCCAGCTAGAGTGAACGCAAGCCGTAAACGGCTCGCCAAGAATTTTTTAAAAATACGCCGCAGGAGAGATTCGCAATGGCTCAGCAGGGCAGTGGTTATCAGGCTCGCTATAAACGCATTCTACTCAAGCTTAGCGGCGAGGCCCTGATGGGCTCGGAAGAGTTCGGGATCGATCCCAAGGTGCTTGACCGCATGGCGCTGGAAGTCGGCCAACTGGTCGGTATCGGCGTCCAGGTCGGCCTGGTGATCGGTGGTGGCAACCTGTTCCGTGGCGCCGCGCTCAGCGCTGCTGGCATGGATCGGGTCACTGGCGACCACATGGGCATGCTGGCCACTGTGATGAACGCCCTGGCCATGCGCGACGCCCTGGAGCGTGCCAACATCTCGGCCATCGTGATGTCGGCCATTTCCATGGTGGGTGTGACCGATCATTATGATCGCCGCAAAGCCATGCGCCACCTGAATGCCAAAGAGGTGGTGATTTTTGCCGCCGGTACCGGCAACCCGTTCTTCACCACCGACTCGGCTGCCTGCCTGCGTGCCATCGAAATTGATGCCGACGTAGTGCTCAAGGCCACCAAGGTCGATGGTGTCTACACTGCCGATCCATTCAAAGACCCGCATGCCGAGAAGTTCGATCATCTGACTTATGATGAAGTGCTGGATCGCAAGCTGGGTGTGATGGACCTGACGGCAATCTGCCTGTGCCGCGACCATAAGATGCCGCTGCGCGTATTTAACATGAACAAGCCCGGCGCCCTGCTGAATATCGTACACGGCGGCGCAGAAGGGACTCTGATCGAGGAAGGCCAACAATGATCAATGAAATCAAGAAAGACGCCCAAGCGCGTATGCAAAAATCCCTGGAGTCTCTGAACCACGCGTTTGGCCAGATTCGTACCGGCAAGGCCCACCCAAGCATCCTGGGCAGCGTGATGGTGCCTTACTACGGTTCCGACACCCCGCTGAGCGGCGTGGCCAACGTGACCGTAAAAGACTCGCGCACCCTGCAGGTCGTGGCCTTCGAGCGCAACATGCTCGCTGCCGTCGACAAGGCTATCCAGAGCGCTGGCCTGAACCTCAACCCGACCAACCTGGGTGAGTTGCTGCTGATCTCCATGCCGGCCCTGACCGAAGAAACCCGCAAGGGCTTCACCAAGCAGGCGCGCAGCGCAGCTGAAGATGCTCGCGTTGCCGTGCGCAACATCCGTCGCGATGCCTTGGGTGACCTGAAGAAACTGGTCAAGGACAAAGAAATCAGCGAAGACGAAGAACGTCGTGCCATCGCCGATATCGATAAGTTGACCAAGGAATCCGAGGCCCTGATCACCAAGGCCACGGAAGAGAAAGAAAAGGACCTGATGGCCGTATAAGGGGTCAGGACGCCTTCATGGAAAAGACCAAGCAGACTGTGCCCTCTGTGGTGCCGCGCCATGTCGCGATCATCATGGATGGGAATAATCGCTGGGCGAAAAAACGCTTTATGCCGGGTGTCGCCGGGCATAAAGCGGGTGTCGATGCGGTACGGGCCGTGATCGAGGTGTGTGCCGAGGCCAAGGTCGAGGTGTTGACCTTGTTTGCCTTCTCCAGTGAAAACTGGCAGCGCCCGGCCGAAGAGGTCAGCGCCTTGATGGACCTGTTCTTCAAGGCCTTGCGTCGTGAGGCCAAGCGTCTGAACGACAACAACATCAGCCTGCGTATCATCGGCGATCGCTCGCGGTTCCATCCGGAACTGCAGACGGCCATGCGTGAGGCCGAGGCTATCACTGCTGGCAGCAACCGCTTCGTCCTGCAAATCGCCGCCAACTATGGCGGGCAGTGGGACATTGCTCAGGCCGCCCAGCGCCTGGCGCGTGAAGTGCAGGCCGGTCATCTGCGGCCGGAAGACATCACGCCCGAGTTGTTGCAAACCTGTCTGGTGACCGGCGACCTGCCGTTGCCGGACCTGTGCATCCGTACCGGTGGCGAGCACCGCATCAGCAACTTCCTGTTGTGGCAGTTGGCCTATACCGAGCTGTACTTCTCCGACCTGTTCTGGCCGGACTTCAAACACGATGCCATGCGTAATGCGCTGGCCGATTTCGCTTCCCGTCAGCGTCGCTTCGGTAAAACGAGCGAGCAGATCGAAGCTGGAGCCCGGGTTTAATGCTTAAACAACGAATCATCACGGCACTGATCCTGCTGCCGATCGCCCTGTGCGGGTTTTTCCTGCTCGAAGGTGCAGGCTTTGCGCTGTTCATTGGTCTGGTCGTGACCCTGGGCGCCTGGGAATGGGCGCGCCTGGCAGGGTTTGCCGAACAACTGCCGCGGGTGGTGTACGCCGCCGTTGTCGCGTTGTTGCTGTTCCTGATGTACATCCTGCCGGATGTCGCACCCTGGGTGCTCGGGGCGGCGGTGCTGTGGTGGGCGTTGGCGACATTCCTCGTGTTGACCTACCCGCGGACCAGCAGCAAGTGGTCCAGCGTCGCCTGCAAGCTGGTGATCGGCCTGCTGATCCTGCTGCCGGCCTGGCAGGGCCTGGTCTATATCAAGCATATGGCCCTGGGCAACTGGTTGATCATGGCGGTGATGGTCCTGGTCTGGGGCGCGGATATCGGTGCGTACTTCTCCGGCCGTGCTTTTGGCAAGCGCAAGCTGGCCCCAGCGGTCAGTCCCGGCAAGAGCTGGGAAGGGGTATACGGCGGGCTGGCCTTGACGTTGTTGATTACCCTGGTTGTTGGCGTTATGCGTGATTGGGGGGGCAAACAAATCCTCCTGGCCCTGATGGGCGCGGCGGTGGTCGTACTGATCTCGGTGGTCGGCGACCTCACCGAAAGCATGTTCAAGCGCCAGGCTGGCATCAAGGACAGCAGTAACCTGCTGCCGGGCCATGGCGGTGTGCTGGACCGCATCGACAGCCTGACGGCGGCGATCCCGGTGTTTGCCGTATTGTTGTGGATGGCCGCTTCGTGAGCCGCCTGCAGCAGGTAACCGTGCTGGGGGCAACCGGCTCGGTCGGATTGAGCGCGCTGGATGTGATTGCCCGTCACCCTGAGCGCTACCAGGTATTTGCCCTGACCGGCTTCAGTCGCTTGAGCGAGCTGTTGGCGCTGTGCGTGCGGCACCGGCCGCAGTTCGCAGTGGTGCCGGATGGGACCGCTGCCCGTGGTTTGCAGGACGATCTGCGGGCTGCGGGTCTGTCGACCCAGGTGTTGGTCGGTGAGGAGGGCTTGTGCCAGGTATCCGCTGCCTCTGAAGTGGATACCGTGGTCGCTGCTATTGTCGGCGCCGCGGGTTTGCGTCCAACCCTCGCAGCGGTGGATGCTGGCAAAAAGATCCTGTTGGCCAATAAAGAAGCGCTGGTCATGTCCGGCGCGCTGTTTATGCAGGCCGTGCGCAAGAGCGCAGCGGTACTGTTACCGCTGGACAGCGAACACAACGCGATTTTTCAGTGCATGCCGGGCGATTTTGCCCGCGGCCTGAGTCAGGTCGGCGTACGGCGTATCCTGCTGACAGCCTCTGGCGGCCCGTTCCGTCAGACGCCGCTGGCCGAGCTGGAGCACGTCTCTCCCGATCAGGCTTGCGCTCATCCCAATTGGTCGATGGGGCGCAAGATCTCGGTGGATTCGGCCAGCATGATGAACAAGGGCCTGGAACTGATCGAAGCCTGCTGGTTGTTTGATGCTCGCGCCGATCAGGTCGAAGTGGTGATTCATCCGCAAAGTGTGATTCATTCCCTGGTCGACTACGTGGATGGCTCGGTGCTGGCCCAGTTGGGCAACCCGGACATGCGCACGCCGATTGCCAATGCCCTGGCATGGCCAGAGCGGATTGACTCGGGTGTGGCGCCCCTGGACCTGTTTGCTATTGCCCGCCTGGATTTCGAAGCACCGGATGATCAGCGCTTCCCTTGCCTGCGCCTGGCACGTGAGGCGGCAGAGGCGGGCAACAGCGCTCCGGCGATGCTCAATGCGGCCAATGAGGTCGCGGTTGCTGCGTTTCTTGATCGGCGCATCCGCTTTCCACAGATCGCGAGTATCATCGAGGAAATTTTGAGCCTTGAGCCGGTGGTTGCCGTGAATGATTTGGGCGCCGTGTTCGAGGCGGATGCCAAGGCCCGGGTCTTGGCCGAGCAATGGTTGAAACGCCACGCAGGTTAGTCGGCAGGCGCTGGATTGGAATGCGGAGAGATTAGATGAGTGCGCTCTACATGATTATCGGCACCCTGGTTGCTCTGGGTGTGCTGGTCACTTTCCACGAATTCGGTCATTTCTGGGTGGCGCGCCGTTGTGGCGTCAAAGTCCTGCGTTTTTCCGTGGGTTTTGGCATGCCGCTGCTGCGCTGGCACGACCGCAAGGGCACCGAATTCGTGATTGCTGCCATTCCCCTGGGCGGCTACGTCAAGATGCTCGACGAGCGCGAAGGCGAAGTGCCGGCTGATCAGTTGGATCAATCTTTCAATCGCAAGACCGTTCGTCAGCGGATCGCTATCGTGGCTGCCGGCCCGATCGCCAACTTCCTGCTGGCCATGGTGTTCTTCTGGGTCCTGGCAATGCTGGGCAGTCAGCAAGTGCGGCCGGTCATCGGTGCGGTGGAGGCGGGCAGCATCGCCGCCAAGGCTGGTTTGAGCGCCGGGCAGGAAATTGTTGCTATTGATGGCGAGCCTACTACAGGCTGGGGGGCGGTCAATCTGCAGCTGGTTCGACGCCTGGGTGAGAGCGGCACCGTACAACTGGTGGTGCGCGAGCAGGACTCCACGGCCGAGACACCGCGCGAGCTGGTCCTGGACAAGTGGCTCAAGGGCGCTGATGAACCTGATCCGATCAAGTCCCTCGGTATTCGTCCATGGCGCCCGGCACTGCCGCCGGTATTGGCTGAGCTCGATCCGAAGGGGCCGGCCCAGGCGGCCGGCCTCAAGACCGGTGATCGTTTGCTGGCCCTGGATGGCCAAGTGCTGGGTGACTGGCAGCAAGTGGTCGATCTGGTTCGTGTACGTCCTGATACGAAAATTGTGCTGAAAGTTGAGCGCGACGGTGCTCAAATCGACGTCCCTGTCACCCTCGCGGTGCGTGGAGAGGCCAAGGCAGCCGGCGGATACCTGGGTGCCGGGGTCAAAGGTGTCGAATGGCCGCCATCGATGGTGCGGGAGGTCAGCTTCGGGCCGTTGGCTGCAATTGGCGAAGGTGCAAGACGCACTTGGACCATGAGTGTGCTGACCCTCGATTCGCTGAAGAAAATGTTGTTCGGCGAGCTCTCGGTAAAAAACTTGAGTGGGCCGATAACCATTGCTAAAGTGGCGGGCGCTTCTGCCCAGTCGGGCGTTGCTGATTTCCTGAATTTCCTGGCTTATCTGAGTATTAGCCTAGGAGTTCTGAATTTGTTGCCCATTCCAGTATTGGATGGGGGGCATCTGTTGTTTTATCTCGTCGAGTGGGTGCGTGGTCGCCCCTTGTCGGATCGGGTGCAGGGTTGGGGGATACAGATCGGTATCAGTTTGGTGGTCGGGGTGATGTTGTTAGCCTTGGTCAACGATCTGGGACGTCTGTAACGCTTCGCTGAATTGCGAATCTGCCGCATTTTGCGGCAGTTTGTTTATTGCCAGTTGGAATAAGAAAGGACTTCATGAAACGTCTGCTGCTAACTGCGGTTCTCACCGTATTGATGATCGCCGAAGTTCACGCCGAGTCCTTCACCATCTCCGATATTCGCGTCAACGGCCTCCAGCGGGTTTCCGCGGGTAGCGTCTTTGGCGCCTTGCCGTTGAACGTTGGGGAACAGGCTGACGACCGTCGCCTGGTGGAATCCACTCGTGCGCTGTTCAAAACCGGCTTCTTTCAAGATATCCAACTGGGTCGTGAAGGCAACGTCCTGGTCATCACTGTCGTCGAGCGGCCTTCTGTCGCCAGTATCGAGATCGAAGGCAACAAGGCGATCTCCACTGAAGACTTGATGAAGGGTCTCAAACAGTCCGGCCTGGCCGAAGGCGAGATCTTCCAGCGTGCCACCCTCGAAGGCGTGCGTAACGAGCTGCAACGTCAATACGTTGCCCAGGGCCGTTACTCCGCTTCCGTGGAAACCGAAGTGGTGCCGCAGCCGCGCAACCGTGTCGGTCTGAAGGTCAACATCAACGAAGGCACTGTGGCGGCGATCCAGCACATCAACGTGGTGGGTAACACCAAGTTCGCCGACGACGACCTGATCGACCTGTTCGAACTCAAGACCACCAACTGGCTGTCGTTCTTCAAGAACGACGACAAGTACGCCCGTGAAAAACTCTCCGGTGACCTGGAGCGCCTGCGTTCCTACTATCTGGACCGTGGCTATATCAACATGGATATCGCTTCGACCCAGGTGTCCATCACCCCGGACAAGAAACACGTGTACATCACCGTCAACGTCAACGAAGGCGAGAAGTACCGTGTTCGTGACGTGAAGCTCAGCGGCGACCTGAAAGTGCCTGAAGACCAGGTCAAGTCCCTGCTGCTGGTCCAGAAGGACCAGGTGTTCTCGCGCAAGCTGATGACCACGACTTCCGAGCTGATCACCCGTCGCCTGGGTAACGAAGGCTATACCTTCGCCAACGTCAACGGCGTGCCGACCCCGCACGATGATGACCACACTGTGGACATCACCTTTGTCGTCGATCCAGGCAAGCGTGCCTACGTCAACCGCATCAACTTCCGTGGCAACACCAAGTCCGAGGACGAAGTGCTGCGTCGTGAAATGCGTCAGATGGAAGGTGGCTGGGCTTCGACCTACCTGATTGACCAGTCCAAGACCCGTCTTGAGCGCCTGGGCTTCTTCAAGGAAGTCAACGTCGAAACCCCGGCCGTACCGGGTGTGGATGACCAGGTCGACGTGAACTACGCCGTGGAAGAACAAGCCTCCGGCTCGATCACCGCCAGTGTCGGTTTTGCACAGAGTGCCGGCCTGATCCTTGGTGGCTCGATCACCCAGAACAACTTCCTGGGTACTGGTAACAAGGTTTCCATCGGCCTGACCCGCAGTGAATACCAGAGCCGCTACAACTTCGGTTATGTGGACCCCTACTGGACTGCTGATGGTGTGAGCCTGGGCTACAACGCTTTCTACCGCACCACCGACTACAAAGACCTCGACGTCGACGTTGCAAGCTATGCGATCGACAGCCTGGGTGCCGGTGTCAACGTGGGCTACCCGATCAGTGAGACTTCGCGTCTGACCTTCGGCCTGACCGCGCAGCAGGATGAGATCAAGACCGGTGTCTACACCGTGGACGAGATCTTCGACTTCACCCGTCGTGAAGGTGACAAGTTCCTCAACTTCAAGGCCTCTGCCGGTTGGTCCGAGTCCACCCTGAACAAAGGCGTGCTGGCGACCCGTGGTCATTCCCAGAGCCTGACCCTGGAAGCCACCACCCCAGGTAGCGACCTGTCGTTCTTCAAACTCGACTACCGTGGCCAGTTGTTCACGCCGTTGAGCGATAACTACACCATGCGCCTGCACACGGAATTGGGCTATGGTGATGGCTACGGTTCGACCGATGGCCTGCCGTTCTACGAGAACTACTACGCCGGTGGTTTCAACTCGGTACGTGGCTTCAAGGACAGCACCCTGGGTCCACGTGGTACGCCAAGCCGTGGTGTTGGTGAAACCGGTAACGTCGGCACCGTGCGTGACTCGGACAATGATCCGCTGCCATTCGGTGGTAACGTGCTGATTCAAGGTGGTGCTGAAATTCTGTTCCCGCTGCCGTTCGTCAAGGACCAGCGTTCCCTGCGGACCTCGGTCTTCTGGGATGTGGGTAACGTATTCGACTCCAAGTGCGAGCAGATCCGTAACCCAAGCGGCTTGAAGTCCAACACCCAGTGCAACGACGTCAGCTTGAGCAATCTGGCCAGTTCCGTGGGTGTGGGGGTGACCTGGATTACTGCCCTGGGTCCGCTGAGCTTCGCCTTGGCGATGCCAGTCAAGAAACCGGATAACGCTGAAACCCAGATTTTCCAATTTTCCCTCGGCCAGACGTTCTAAGCGTCCGACCCAAGATAACGACAACGGATTCTGTAGGAGTGCATCGTGCGTAAGTTGACTCAATTGGTTCTTCTGGCAACTGTGCTGGTAGCGACCCCGGCGTTTGCCGAAATGAAAATCGCCGTCCTGAACTATCAGATGGCTCTGCTGGAATCCGATGCGGCCAAGAAGTACGCCGTGGATGCCGAGAAGAAATTTGGTCCGCAACTGACCAAGCTCAAGACCCTGGAAAGCAGCGCCAAGGGCATCCAGGATCGTCTGGTCGCCGGTGGCGATAAAATGCAGCAAGGCGAGCGCGAGCGTCTGGAGCTTGAGTTCAAGCAAAAGGCCCGTGACTATCAGTTCCAGTCCAAGGAGCTGAACGAAGCCAAGGCTGTTGCTGACCGTGAAATGCTTAAGCAACTGAAGCCAAAACTCGACAGCGCCGTGGAAGCAGTCATCAAGAAAGGTGCCTTTGACCTGGTCTTCGAGCGTGGCGCCGTGATTGACGTCAAGCCTCAATACGACATCACCCGCCAGGTGATCGAGCGCATGAACCAGCTGAAGTAAGCCATGACCGCGACTATCAAACTCGGTCAATTGGCCGAGTTCCTGGGGGCTACCTTGCGTGGCTCCCCGGAGAAGGAAATCACTGGGCTAGCCACCTTGCAGGAGGCTGGCCCAGCTCAGTTGAGCTTCCTCGCAAACCCCCAATATCGTAAATACCTGGGCGACAGCCAGGCTGCAGCCGTATTGCTGAAGGCCGCTGACGCCGAGACGTTTGCCGGGGATGCGCTGGTGGTGGCTGACCCTTACGCGGCTTACGCGCGGGTGTCGCACCTGTTCGATCCGAAACCCAAAGCGGCTCCTGGTATCCATCCTTCTGCTGTCATCGCCGATGATGCTCAGGTAGATCCTGCGGCGAGCATCGGTGCTTTTGTGGTGATCGAGAGTGGTGCGCGCATTGGCGCCGGTGTGACTGTCGGAGCCCATTGCTTTATCGGTGCCCGCAGTGAAATCGGTGCAGGTGGCTGGCTCGCGCCGCGCGTGACCCTGTACCACGATGTGCGTATCGGGCAGCGAGTGGTGATTCAGTCGGGTGCCGTGATCGGCGGCGAAGGCTTTGGCTTCGCCAACGAGAAGGGCATCTGGCAGAAGATCGCCCAGGTCGGCGGTGTGCTGATCGGTGATGATGTGGAGATTGGCGTCAACACTGCCGTCGATCGCGGGGCCCTGGCCGATACCGTGATTGGCAATGGTGTGAAGCTGGACAACCAGATCCAGATCGCCCACAACGTACAGATTGGCGATCACACGGCCATGGCCGCGTGTGTCGGCATCTCTGGCAGCACCAAGATCGGCAAGCATTGCATGCTGGCCGGCGGTGTCGGCTTGGTGGGCCATATTGAAATCTGCGACAACGTATTCATTACCGGAATGACCATGGTGACCCACTCGATTACCGAGCCAGGGGCCTACTCTTCCGGTACAGCGATGCAACCCGCGGCCGAGTGGCGCAAGAGCGCGGCCCGTTTAAGGCAGCTCGACGACATGGCGCGGCGCCTGAAACATCTGGAAAAGCGTGTTGGGGACGTGACCCCTGGCAGTAATGTTTCATCAGATGGCTGATACCATTTCCATATCAAGTGTGCACAGCAGCTAGACTGCCTTCTTGATTTGCTAGAGGGGCGTGCCTTAGTCCGCGCGCTCCCAATCTTTATTACAGGCTTCCCCCCGAAATGATGGACATCAACGAGATTCGCGAATACCTGCCTCACCGTTACCCGTTCCTGCTGGTGGACCGTGTAGTGGAACTGAATGTTGAGGAAAAGCGCATTCGTGCCTACAAGAATGTCAGCATCAACGAACCATTCTTCAACGGTCACTTTCCCGCGCATCCGATCATGCCGGGCGTGCTGATCATTGAGGCAATGGCCCAGGCCGCTGGTATCCTCGGTTTTAAAATGCTCGACCTCAAGCCTGCCGATGGCACGCTTTACTATTTCGTGGGCTCCGACAAGCTGCGCTTCCGCAACCCGGTCACCCCAGGTGACCAGTTGATCCTGGAAGCCAAGTTCGTGAGCTGCAAGCGCCAGATCTGGAAATTCGAATGCCAGGCCTCCGTTGACGGCAAGCCTGTGTGTTCCGCCGAAATCATCTGTGCGGAACGCAAACTATGAGTTTGATTGACCCTCGCGCAATCATCGATCCGACGGCCGTGCTGGCCGCCGACGTTGAGGTCGGCCCCTGGTCGATCATCGGCGCAGGTGTGGAAATCGGCGAGGGGACTGTCATCGGGCCGCACGTGATCCTCAAGGGTCCGACCCGCATTGGCAAACACAACCGCATCTACCAGTTCTCCTCGGTAGGCGAAGATACGCCGGACATGAAGTACAAGGGTGAGGAAACCCGCCTGGTAATCGGTGATCACAACATCATTCGTGAAGGCGTGACCATTCATCGTGGCACAGTGCAGGATCGGGCGGAAACGACCCTGGGTGATCACAATCTGGTGATGGCCTACGCCCATATCGGTCACGACAGTGTGATCGGCAACCACTGCATCCTCGTCAATAACACTGCGCTGGCCGGCCATGTGCACGTTGACGACTGGGCGATTCTTTCCGGTTTCACCCTGGTGCATCAGTACTGTCATATTGGTGCCCATAGCTTTTCCGGCATGGGTACCGCTATTGGCAAGGATGTACCGGCGTTCGTCACGGTTTTTGGCAACCCTGCCGAAGCCCGCAGCATGAACTTCGAAGGCATGCGCCGACGTGGTTTCAGCGAAGATGCCATCCACGCCCTGCGCCGCGCTTATAAAGTGGTGTATCGCCAGGGGCTGACGGTTGACCAGGCGCTGGCCGAGCTGGCCGAGCCGGCGGCGCTGTTTCCAGAAGTTGCCATCTTCCGCGATTCGATCCAGGCATCGACTCGCGGCATCACCCGCTGATCATGGCCACGCTGCGTATTGCATTGGTGGCCGGAGAAGCTTCCGGCGATATCCTCGGCGCTGGCCTGATGCGCGCCATCAAGGCGCAGCATCCAGCCGTTGAATTCATTGGGGTCGGCGGCCCGCTGATGCAGGCCGAAGGCCTGACTTCCTACTTTCCCATGGAGCGTTTGTCGGTCATGGGGCTGGTGGAAGTGCTGGGGCGCCTGCGCGAGCTGCTGGCTCGGCGCAAACTGCTGATCCAGACCCTGATTGCAGAAAAACCGGACGTCTTTATCGGTATCGACGCACCGGACTTCACCCTCAATATCGAACTCAAACTGCGTCAGGCCGGGATCAAGACCGTGCATTACGTCAGCCCGTCCGTATGGGCGTGGCGGCAAAAGCGTGTGCTGAAGATCCGCGAAGGCTGCGACCTGATGCTGACCCTGCTGCCTTTCGAGGCGCGGTTCTACGAAGAGAAGGGCGTGCCGGTCAGGTTTGTCGGCCACACCCTTGCCGATACCATTCCGCTGCAGGCTGATCGCGCCGCCGCCCGCGCCGCGTTGGGCCTGCCCGACGGGCCGCTGGTGGCGTTGATGCCCGGTAGCCGTGGCGGTGAAGTCGGGCGCCTGGGCGCACTGTTTTTCGATGCGGCCGAGCGTCTGCTGGCCTTGAAGCCCGGGGTGCGGTTTGTACTGCCGTGCGCCAGCCCGCAACGGCGTGCACAGATCGAGGCCTTGCTGGTAGGACGTGACCTGCCGTTGACCCTGCTCGACGGTGGTTCGCACCTGGCCCTGGCGGCCTGTGATGCGGTGTTGATCGCCTCCGGTACCGCCACGCTGGAGGCTTTGCTCTACAAGCGGCCGATGGTTGTGGCCTATCGCCTTGCGCCGCTGACCTACTGGATTCTCAAGCGCATGGTCAAAAGCCCGTACATCTCCTTGCCCAACCTGCTGGCCCAGCGGTTGTTGGTGCCGGAGTTGCTGCAGGACGCTGCTACCCCCGAGGCCTTGGCCCAGACCATTCTGCCGTTGATCGATGGTGGCGAAGAGCAAACCCGCGGCTTTGACGAAATTCACCGTACCTTGCGCCGTGATGCGTCGAACCAGGCCGCAGACGCCGTGTTGACCTTGATCGGCCGCCAGCAGGAAACCCTATGAAGACGCAAATGGGCCTGGATTTCAGCCTGGTCGCCCAAACCCACGAACTGGTCGCCGGTGTCGATGAAGTAGGGCGCGGCCCGTTGTGCGGCGCGGTGGTCACGGCGGCGGTGATTCTTGATCCGAATCGTCCGATCCTCGGTCTCAACGACTCGAAGAAGCTCACCGAAGCCCGTCGTGAAAAGCTTTTTGATGAAATTTGCGAAAAAGCCCTCAGCTGGCATATCGCCCGGGCCGAAGTCGAAGAAATCGACGAACTGAACATCCTGCATGCCACGATGCTGGCCATGCAGCGCGCCGTCGAGGGCCTGCACATCACCCCCAAGCTGGCGATGATCGACGGCAATCGCTGCCCGAAGCTGGCGATGCCGGCCGAGGCGGTGGTCAAGGGTGATAGTAAGGTGCCGGCAATTGCCGCCGCCTCCATCCTGGCCAAGGTCAGTCGTGACCGTGAGATGGCGGCGTTCGAATTGATCTATCCGGGCTATGGCATAGGCGGCCATAAAGGCTACCCGACGCCCGTTCATCTGGAAGCCCTGGCTCGATTGGGCCCGACGCCGATCCACCGCCGCTCGTTTGCCCCGGTACGCCAGGCTTATGAGGTGCGCGAAAGCCTGGTCGAGCTTTAGGCGCAGGCTGATGTTTTACTCAAGGCCCGGTACAATCCGGGCCTTGTTGTTTTCACACGTATCTAGACAGGATCACTATGCCGGCTTCATTCGTTCACCTGCGCCTGCACACTGAATACTCCCTGGTCGACGGCCTGGTACGGATCAAACCGCTGGTCAAAACCCTGGTGGGCATGAATATGCCGGCCGTGGCGGTGACCGACCAGAACAACATGTGCTCCCTGGTCAAGTTCTACAAGAGCGCCATGGGCGCCGGCATCAAGCCGATCTGCGGCGCCGACTTGTGGCTGTCCAACAAAGACCCCGATAACGCCTTGAGTCGCATCAGCCTGTTGGCGATGAACGGCGTGGGTTATCGCAACCTGACTGAACTGATTTCCCGCGGTTTTATCGACGGCCAGCGCAACGGCTCGATCATCATCGAGCGCGAATGGGTGGCCGAGGCCAGCGAAGGGCTGATTATGCTGTCGGCTGCCAAGGAAGGGGAGGTTGGCCTCGCCTTGCTGGGCGGCAATCCCCAGGAGGCAGAAGTGCTCGCCCGGGAGTGGATGGCGGTGTTCCCTGACCGCTTCTACCTGGAAGTTCAGCGCACCAATCGCCCCAACGACGAAGAGCACCTGCACGCTGCCGTGGCCCTGGCCGAAAAGCTGGGTGCGCCGCTGGTCGCCACCAACGATGTGCGTTTTATCAAGAAGGAAGACTTCGAGGCCCACGAAACCCGCGTGTGTATCGGCGAAGGCCGGGCGCTGGACGATCCGCGTCGCTCGAAGAACTACAGCGAAGAGCAGTACCTCAAAAGCGCCGAGGAAATGGCTGAGCTGTTCAGCGACTTGCCCGAGGCCCTGGAAAACTCCGTCGAAATTGCCAAGCGCTGCAATATCGAAGTGAAGCTGGGCAAACACTTTTTGCCCAACTTCCCGATTCCCGATGGCATGACCATCGATGAGTATTTCCGCAAGGTGTCGTTCGATGGTCTGGAAGAGCGTCTTTCCGTCCTGCTGCCCAAGGACACCACCGAAGATTACGAGGCCAAGCGCCAGGTGTATGTCGACCGGCTGAACTTCGAGCTGGATATCATTATCCAGATGGGGTTCCCGGGTTACTTCCTGATCGTAATGGACTTTATCCAGTGGGCCAAAAGCAACGGCGTACCGGTGGGCCCTGGCCGGGGGTCGGGTGCCGGCTCGCTGGTGGCTTATGTGCAGAAGATCACCGACCTCGACCCGCTGGAATATGACCTGCTGTTCGAACGGTTCCTGAACCCGGAACGGGTATCGATGCCCGACTTCGACGTCGACTTCTGCATGGATGGTCGCGACCGTGTCATCGAATATGTGGCCGAGAAATATGGCCGTAACGCTGTAAGCCAGATCATCACCTTTGGTTCCATGGCGGCCAAGGCGGTAATTCGCGACGTGGCGCGGGTACAGGGCAAGTCCTACGGTCTGGCGGATCGTCTGTCGAAGATGATCCCCTTTGAAGTCGGCATGACCCTGGAAAAGGCCTACGAGCAGGAAGAAATCCTGCGCGACTTCATCAAGGTCGATGAAGAAGCCGCCGAAATCTGGGACATGGCGCGCAAGCTCGAAGGCGTGGTGCGTAACGTTGGTAAGCACGCCGGTGGCGTGGTAATCGCGCCGACCAAGCTGACAGACTTTTCGCCGATCTATTGCGACGAAGAAGGCGATGGCCTGGTAACCCAGTTCGACAAGGATGACGTGGAGGCGGCCGGCCTGGTGAAGTTCGACTTCCTCGGCCTGCGTACCCTGACGATCATCGACTGGGCGCTCAAGACCATCAACCGTGAGCGCGCCAAGGTGGATGAAGCGCCGCTGGATATCGCTTTTATCCCACTGGACGACAAACCTACCTACGCGCTGCTGCAAAAAGCCGAAACCACTGCGGTGTTCCAGCTTGAATCCCGCGGCATGAAGGAGCTGATCAAAAAGCTCAAGCCCGACTGCCTGGAAGACTTGATCGCACTGGTGGCCCTGTTCCGTCCGGGCCCGCTGCAATCGGGCATGGTGGACGACTTTATCAACCGGAAGCACGGGCGCGCCGAACTGGCTTACCCGCACTCCGACTACCAGTACGAAGGCCTCAAGCCGGTACTGGCACCGACCTATGGCATCATCCTGTATCAGGAACAGGTGATGCAGATCGCCCAGGTCATGGCCGGCTACACCCTTGGCGGTGCGGACATGCTGCGCCGGGCCATGGGTAAGAAAAAACCCGAGGAAATGGCCAAGCAGCGCGGCGGCTTCATTGAGGGTTGTGCCACCAACAATATCGACGCCGACCTGGCCGGTAACATCTTTGACCTGGTGGAAAAATTCGCCGGTTATGGTTTCAACAAATCCCACTCCGCCGCCTACGGCCTGGTGTCGTACCAGACTGCCTGGCTGAAGGCCCACTACCCGGCGCCGTTCATGGCGGCGGTGCTGTCGGCGGATATGCACAACACCGACAAGGTCGTGACCTTGATCGAAGAAGTGCGGACCATGAAGCTGCGCCTCGACGCGCCGGACGTGAACGCCTCGGAGTTCAAGTTCACGGTGAACGACGAAGGCCGCATCATTTATGGCCTGGGGGCGATCAAGGGCGTGGGCGAAGGCCCGGTTGAGGCGATTACCGAGGCGCGCCAGGACGGTCCGTTCAAGGACCTGTTCGACTTCTGCGCCCGGGTCGACCTCAAGCGCATCAACAAACGTACCCTCGATGGCCTGATCCGCAGCGGCGCACTTGACCGTCTTGGTCCGTACTTCCATGACGAGTCGAAGGCCTACCAGGCCAATATCGACCGTAACCGCGCGGTACTGCTGACCGCCATGGAAGAAGCGATCAAGGCCGCTGAACAAACCGCCCGCACCCATGACAGTGGGCATGCCGACCTGTTTGGCGGGTTGTTCGTCGAAGAAGATGCCGATGTGTACGCTAACCACCGTAAGGCCAAGGAGCTGACCCTCAAGGAACGCCTCAAGGGTGAAAAAGACACCCTGGGCCTGTACCTCACCGGCCACCCGATTGACGAATATGAGGGCGAAATCCGGCGTTTTGCCCGCCAGCGCATCATCGACCTGAAACCGGCGCGCGATACCCAGACCGTGGCCGGGATGATCATTGCCCTGCGGGTAATGAAGAACAAAAAGGGCGACAAGATGGGTTTCATCACCCTCGACGACCGCTCCGGGCGTATCGAAGCGTCGCTGTTTGCCGATGCGTTCCATTCCGCGCAGTCGCTGTTGCAGACCGACGCGATGGTGGTGGTGGAGGGCGAGGTCAGCAACGATGACTTCTCCGGCGGCCTGCGCCTGCGGATCAAACGCGTAATGAGCATGGAAGATGCCCGCACCAACCTGGCCGAAAGCCTGCGCCTGAAGGTGAAAACCGAAGCGCTCAAGGGCGATCAGCTACGCTGGCTGGGGGATCTGCTCAAACGTCACCGTGGTGCGTGCCCGGTGACCATGGAGTACACCGGCAGCGATGCCAAGGCGATGTTGCAGTTTGGCGAGACGTGGCGAATTGACCCGGCTGATGGCTTGATTCAAGCATTGCGTGACCAGTTCGGGCGTGACAACGTCTTCCTCCAATACCGTTGACGGTCAGGGCTGCCCTTGTACCCCTGACCTCGACTCGACATTTAATCTCGACCTTGACGCGCCTCTCCCTTAAGGTAGGGCGCGAATAGACAACCGGCTGGCCAGGCACTCCCTGGCCGTCGACCCAAGACGGACGCTTATGAACCCGAATTTTCTTGATTTCGAACAGCCGATCGCTGACCTGCAAGCCAAGATCGAAGAGCTGCGCCTGGTCGGCAATGACAATTCGCTGAATATCGGCGATGAAATCTCCCGCCTGCAAGACAAGAGCAAGACGCTCACCGAAGACATCTTCGGCAAGCTGACCAGTTGGCAGATCGCGCGCCTGGCCCGCCACCCGCGCCGTCCGTACACCCTGGACTACATCGACCACATCTTCACCGAATTCGACGAGCTGCATGGCGACCGCCACTTCTCCGATGACGCGGCGATTGTCGGCGGCATTGCTCGCCTGGATGACCAGCCAGTGATGGTGATCGGTCACCAGAAAGGCCGTGAAGTGCGTGAGAAAGTGCGTCGCAACTTCGGCATGCCGCGTCCGGAAGGCTACCGCAAGGCCTGCCGCCTGATGGAAATGGCTGAACGTTTCAAAATGCCGATCCTGACTTTTATCGACACCCCTGGCGCCTACCCAGGCATCGACGCTGAAGAGCGCAACCAGAGCGAAGCGATTGCCTGGAACCTGCGCGTGATGGCGCGTCTGAAAACCCCGATCATCGCTACCGTGATCGGTGAAGGCGGTTCCGGTGGTGCGCTGGCCATTGGCGTCTGCGACCAACTGAACATGCTGCAATACTCCACCTATGCGGTGATCTCGCCGGAAGGCTGCGCCTCGATCCTGTGGAAAACCGCAGAAAAGGCCCCGGATGCTGCCGAAGCCATGGGGATCACCGCTGATCGCCTGAAAGGCCTGGGTATCGTCGACAAAGTGATTGCCGAACCCCTGGGCGGCGCCCACCGCGACCCGGCGGCCGCATCGGCCACCATCCGCGCCGAACTCTGCGCGCAGTTGGACATGCTCAAGAAATTCGACAACGAGGCGCTGCTGGCCCGTCGTTACGAGCGCCTGATGAGCTACGGTCTCTAAGCTACTGCATTACCCTGTGGGAGCGGGCTTGCCCGCGATAGCAATGTGTCAGTGCCAGATGGGTTGACTGGTACACCGCTGTCGCGGGCAAGCCCGTTCCCACATTGGCGTTGTATATGCTTGGCTAACGTATTCCAGTTTTGCGGCGGTAACGTGCGATGAAACCAACTCTAACCGCCAAACTCCTGCAAACCCTGGCCCCCTGGCGCGACGCCCCGGCCTGGCAGATCGCCTACTCCGGCGGACTCGACTCCACGGTTCTGCTGCACCTCCTTGCCGATCTGGCAAAAACCCAATCCTTGCCGCCACTGCAGGCTATCCATGTTCACCACGGCCTCCAGGTTGCGGCCGACGCGTGGCCAGCCCATTGCCAGGCGGTCTGTGATGCCGCCGGTGTGCCGCTGCGGGTCATGCGTGTGCAGGTGCCATCGGGTGCAAGCCTGGAGCGTGCGGCCCGTGACGCGCGCTACCAGGCGTTCGCCGAGGCAATCGGCCCAGGTGAGTTGCTACTCACTGGCCAGCACCGTGACGATCAGGCCGAGACCTTGCTGTTTCGCCTGCTGCGGGGCGCGGGAGTGCGGGGCCTCACCGGCATGCCCGCCCAGCGATCTTTGGGTGGGGGGCACCTGATGCGGCCGCTGCTGGAGGTGTCGCGAGCCGAACTGGAAACTTACGCCCGCGAGCAGCAGTTGAGCTGGATCGAAGACCCCTCCAACGGCGACCCACGCTTTTCCCGGAATTACCTGCGCCATCATGTGTTTCCCGTACTTACGGCGCGCTGGCCCCAGGCCGTGAATAGCCTGGCCCGTACTGCCGGGCATCTGGCGCAGGCCCAGGAGCTGCTCGATGAGTTGGCGCAACTGGATATGCAGGCCGCTCAACTGCCGTCGGCGTTTCCCTGGCTGGCGCTGCCATCGTTGGCACTTGCGCCACTGCGCGATCTTTCCGACGCTCGGCAGCGCAACGTCCTGCGCTATTGGCTGGCGCCGTTGACGGCGATGCCCGACAGCGAACATTGGGTTGGTTGGAGCGCCTTGCGCGATGCCAAGGAGGACGCGCAGCCGGTGTGGCGTTTGGCTGACGGCCAATTGCAGCGTTGCAACGATCGTATCTGGTGGATACCTACCAATTGGTCAGAGTTTTCCGACAGTCCTTTGAGCTGGTCGCACCCGCAAAACCCACTACAGTTACCTGGCAACGGGCAGTTGTATTTCAGCGGGCATGCCCCTGAAGGCCCTTTGAGCATCCGCTACCGCCAGGGCGGTGAAGTCATGGACGTGCCCGGCCGTGGCCGGCGCGACCTCAAGCGTCTGCTGAACGAAACGGCTGTACCGGGCTTTATCCGTGGCAGATTGCCGCTGCTCTACCAGGGCAGCCGTCTGGTGGCCGTGGCCAACCTGGCAGGGGCCTCGACAGGGCAGGGGGATGACTGGCAATTACATTGGGCGCCACCAACCTGCGATCAAGGTTTGAGCTGATAGCGCCTTTCCGGTAGACTACGCTCCCTTCTTGATACAACTTCTGTGGATTCTCCTGAAACACAGTTGTTGCCGATTACCAAGCAGTCTTTGCTGGGCGATTCCAAAAAATGTGTAGCGATCAACGTACCGGTGTTCCATTGCTGGTCTGTCACAACGCGGCGGTTTTTTTGAAAGGTGCACTGTGATTAATGCAGGTGATCGGGGGCTTCGGCCTTCCTTCGCTTTCCCCGGCGGCTCCGACCGCTTTAACGCAGACTTCTAGGGTTTTTCATGACGCGCTACATATTCGTCACGGGCGGTGTTGTTTCTTCATTGGGGAAAGGCATTGCCTCCGCTTCGTTGGCGGCCATCCTGGAGGCGCGGGGACTTAAGGTCACCATGCTCAAGCTGGACCCGTACATCAACGTCGACCCGGGCACCATGAGCCCGTTCCAGCACGGTGAAGTGTTCGTCACCCACGACGGCGCCGAGACCGACCTGGACCTGGGCCACTACGAGCGGTTCATCCGCACGACCATGACCCAGAACAACAACTTCACCACCGGCCGTGTCTACGAGCACGTGCTGCGCAAGGAGCGCCGTGGTGACTACCTGGGTGCAACCATCCAGGTGATCCCGCACATCACCGACGAAATCAAGCGCCGCATCATCAAGGGTGCAGGCGATGCTGACGTGGCGATGGTCGAGATCGGTGGCACCGTGGGTGACATCGAATCCCAACCGTTCCTCGAAGCCATCCGCCAGTTGCGTTTCGAAGTCGGCGCCAAGCGCGCGATGCTGATGCACCTGACCCTGGTGCCGTACATCGCCACCGCTGGCGAAACCAAAACCAAGCCTACCCAGCACTCGGTCAAGGAACTGCGTTCCATCGGCCTGCAGCCGGACGTGCTGGTATGCCGCTCCGATCACCCGATCGACATTTCCTCGCGTCGCAAGATCGCCCAGTTCACCAACGTTGAAGAACGTGCGGTGATTGCCCTGGAAGACGCCGATACCATCTACAAGATCCCAGGCATCCTGCATTCCCAGGGCCTGGATGATTTTGTGGTCGAGCGTTTCGGCCTGCAGTGCAATGGCGCGGACCTGTCCGAGTGGGAAGCGGTGGTTGACGCCAAGCTCAACCCTGAGCACGAAGTCACCATCGCCATGGTTGGCAAGTACATGGAGCTGCTGGACGCGTACAAGTCGCTGATCGAAGCGATGAGCCACGCGGGCATCAGCAACCGTACCAAGGTCAACCTGCGCTACATCGACTCCGAAGACATCGAAAACCAGGGCACCGCGCTGCTCGAAGGTGTGGATGCGATCCTCGTGCCAGGCGGTTTCGGCCTGCGTGGCGTGGAAGGCAAGATCACTGCCGTGCAGTACGCTCGTGAGAACAAGGTGCCTTACCTGGGTATCTGCCTGGGCATGCAAGTGGCCGTTATCGAGTTCGCTCGTAACGTGCTGGGCTGGAAAGACGCCAACTCCACCGAGTTCGATCACACCAGCGGCCACCCGGTCGTGGGCCTGATCACCGAGTGGGAAGATGCCACCGGCGCTGTCGAAACCCGTACCGAAAGCTCCGACCTGGGCGGCACCATGCGCCTTGGCGCACAGGATTGCCTGCTGGAGTCCGGCTCGCTGGTGCACGACTGCTACGGCAAGGACGTGATCGTCGAGCGTCACCGTCACCGTTACGAAGTGAACAACAACCTGCTGCCGCAGATCAAAGCGGCTGGCCTGAAAATCTCCGGTCGCTCCGGTGATGGCAAGCTGGTTGAAGTGGTCGAAGCCCCGGATCATCCATGGTTCGTCGCTTGCCAGTTCCACCCTGAGTTCACTTCGACGCCGCGCGACGGTCACCCGTTGTTCAGCGGTTTCGTTAAAGCAGCACTGACGCAACATCAGAAGAAGGCGTAAACCTGATGGCCCAGAAGATCATTCGCGTAGGCGACATCGAAATTGCCAACGACAAGCCCATGGTGCTGTTTGGCGGCATGAACGTGCTGGAAAGCCGCGACATGGCGATGCAGGTCTGTGAAGAGTACGTAAAGGTTACCGAGAAATTGGGTATCCCTTATGTATTCAAGGCCAGCTTCGACAAGGCGAACCGTTCGTCCGTGACCTCCTATCGCGGCCCGGGCCTTGAAGAAGGCATGCGGATCTTCCAGGACATCAAGCAAGCCTTCGGCGTGCCGATCATCACCGACGTCCACGAGCCTGAACAGGCTGGTGTGGTCGCCGAGGTATGCGACATCATCCAGTTGCCGGCCTTCCTGTCGCGCCAGACCGACCTGGTCGTCGCGATGGCCAAGACCGGCGCTGTGATCAATATCAAGAAAGCCCAGTTCCTCGCGCCCCAGGAGATGAAACACATCCTGAACAAGTGCGTGGAAGCGGGTAATGACCAGTTGATCCTCTGCGAGCGTGGTTCGAGCTTCGGCTACAACAACCTCGTGGTGGACATGCTTGGTTTCGGCATCATGAAACAGTTCGAATACCCGGTGTTCTTCGACGTGACCCATGCGCTGCAAATGCCTGGTGGTCGCGCCGATTCCGCCGGTGGCCGACGTGCCCAGGTACTGGATCTGGCCAAGGCCGGTATCAGCCAGTCCCTGGCAGGCCTGTTCCTGGAAGCCCACCCGGATCCGGACAACGCCAAGTGCGACGGTCCTTGCGCTCTGCGCCTGGACAAGCTGGAGCCATTCCTGGCCCAACTCAAGCAATTGGACGAACTGGTCAAGAGTTTTCCGACGGTAGAGACCGCGTAACCCGCGTTTCTCCGGTAAACTTTCCGCGCTTTATGCTCAGGCCCCCGGGCCTGAGTCTTGTCGTCTGCAAGCCTGCCCCGTTGTTCCACCCTTGCGGTCGGTCAAAAGATTTCCTTCAGCTGCGTCGTTTTCGTCAACTTTGGAGTGTTTACAACAATGGCAAAAATCGTCGACATCAAAGGTCGTGAAGTTCTCGACTCCCGTGGCAACCCCACCGTCGAAGCCGACGTGCTTCTCGATAACGGCATCATCGGCAGCGCCTGCGCGCCGTCCGGTGCTTCCACCGGTTCGCGCGAAGCGCTGGAACTGCGTGATGGCGACAAGAGCCGTTACCTGGGCAAGGGTGTCCTCAAGGCAGTAGCCAACATCAACGGTCCGATCCGCGACCTGTTGCTGGGCAAGGACCCGCTGGACCAGAAAGCCCTCGATCACGCGATGATCAAGCTCGACGGCACTGAAAACAAAGGCAGCCTCGGCGCCAATGCGATCCTCGCTGTATCCCTGGCAGCTGCCAAGGCTGCCGCCCAGGACCAGGACCTGCCGCTGTACGCGCACATTGCCAATCTGAACGGCACTCCGGGCGTGTACTCGATGCCAGTCCCAATGATGAACATCATCAACGGTGGCGAGCACGCAGACAACAACGTCGATATCCAGGAATTCATGGTGCAGCCAGTGGGCGCCAAGACCTTCTCCGAAGGCCTGCGCATGGGTACCGAGATTTTCCATCACCTCAAAGCGGTACTGAAGGCCCGTGGCCTGAGTACTGCAGTGGGTGACGAAGGTGGTTTTGCACCGAACCTGGCGTCCAACGAAGATGCACTGAAAGTGATCTCCGAAGCCGTGGCCAACGCTGGCTACAAGCTGGGCACCGACGTGACCCTGGCCCTGGACTGCGCGGCCAGCGAGTTCTACGAAGATGGCAAGTACAACCTGTCCGGCGAAGGCCAGGTGTTCAACTCCGAAGGTTTCGCGGAATACCTGAAGGGCCTGACCCAGCGCTACCCGATCATCTCGATCGAAGACGGCCTGGACGAGTCTGACTGGGACGGTTGGAAAATTCTTACCGACAAGATCGGCGAGAAGATCCAACTGGTCGGTGACGACCTGTTCGTGACCAACACCAAGATCCTGAAAGAAGGCATCGACAAGAAGATCGCCAACTCGATCCTGATCAAGTTCAACCAGATCGGCACCCTGACCGAAACCCTGGAAGCCATCCAGATGGCCAAGGCTGCGGGCTATACCGCCGTGATCTCCCACCGCTCCGGCGAAACCGAAGATTCGACCATTGCCGACCTGGCTGTGGGCACCTCGGCGGGCCAGATCAAAACCGGTTCCCTGTGCCGTTCCGACCGCGTTTCCAAGTACAACCAATTGCTGCGTATCGAAGAGCAACTGGGCGGAAAAGCCAAATACAACGGTCGTGGCGAGTTTCGCGGCTGAGTAGTTGATGGTAAAAAGACAAAGGATTGTGTCGGAAAACTCGCTGTAGAGTGAATTTGCGCACTAATCTGATGCCTATCAAGCACAAGCCTGGGTCTTCCAGGCTTCGTGCTATCAGTTGCTTCAAAAGTTTTGCATGGCTGTCTTTTTTCACTGGATACCCGATATTCGATGCGCAGTCCCAATTGGTTGTTCCTCGTCCTGCTCTTGCTGCTGGCTGGCCTGCAGTACCGCCTTTGGGTGGGCAATGGCAGTCTGGCGCAGGTGACCGACCTGACCCAGCAAATTGCCGCGCAGCACGCCGAGAACGAGGTGTTGCTGGAGCGCAACCGTGTGCTCGATGCCGAAGTGCTTGAGTTGAAAAAAGGCATGGAGACCGTTGAAGAGCGGGCTCGTCATGAATTGGGCATGGTCAAGGAGGGCGAAACCCTCTACCAGTTGGCCCAATGAGCGCCTGTTTGCCGGCCTTCTGGGCCGTGATTCCTGCCGCGGGCGTCGGTGCCCGTATGGCCGCGGACCGTCCCAAGCAGTATCTGCAGTTGGGCGGGCGCACTATTCTCGAACACAGCCTTGGCTGTTTTCTCGACCATCCGAGCCTCAAGGGGCTGGTGGTCAGTCTGGCGGTCGATGATCCTTACTGGCCCAACCTGGCGTGTGCTGCCGACCCGCGTATCCAGCGCGCGGACGGCGGGGCAGAGCGCTCAGGCTCGGTGCTCAATGCACTGCTGCAACTCAATGCCCTGGGCGCCAGCGATGACGACTGGGTGCTGGTGCACGATGCTGCGCGGCCGAACCTGAGCCGCGAAGACCTCGACACGTTATTGATGCAGTTGGCGGACGACCCAGTGGGTGGCTTGCTCGCCGTACCGGCCCGCGACACCCTCAAGCGTGTCGACAAGCGGGGGCGGGTGGTGGAAACCATTGACCGTAGCCTGATCTGGCAAGCCTACACCCCGCAAATGTTCCGCCTCGGCGCCTTGCACCGCGCGTTGGCCGATAGCCTGGTGGCTGATGCGCTCATCACCGATGAAGCCTCGGCCATGGAGTGGTCTGGCCAGGCGCCACGCCTGGTGGAAGGGCGTGCGGACAATATCAAGGTGACGCGGCCGGAGGATCTGGAGTGGCTTAGGTTGCGGTGGGCTAATCGCCGGTAGGCTGCTGGACCGAGGTGACTTCATCGCAGGCAAGCCAGCTCCCACACCTGACCGCGTATTCATGTAGAAATGCGGTCAGGTGTGGGAGCTGGCTTGCCTGCGATGAGGCCAGGCCTGACACCCCAGATCACCCGCCATACTCCGGCCGCCCAGCCAACCCCTCCTTCAAGAACTCCACCAACTTGCGCACCTTTGGCGATAAATGCCGCTGTTGCGGATACAGCGCCCACACTGCCGTATTCGGCGGTTGATGGGCTTCAAGCAGTGAAACCAGCGCGCCGCTGTGCAAGTGCTCCAGCACGTAATAGTCCGGCAACTGGCACAACCCCACCCCTTGCAACGCCGCATCCAGCACCGCTTGCCCACTGTTGCAGCGCCAGTTTCCCTGCACGCGCTGGGAAAATTCGCGTCCGTCCTGCGCCAGCTGCCAAATATCCGAACTGCCGATCAGGCAGTTATGCCGGCTCAGTTCCGACAAGCTATGGGGGCGCCCGTACCGCTCCAGGTAGGACGGCGACGCACAGAGATACATGCGTCTCGGCGCCAGGCGGCTGGCGACCATTCGTGAATCCTGCAGGCGGCCCAGGCGAATCGCCAGGTCCAAGCCTTCATGCACCAGGTCGAGGGGGCGGTTGCTCAGTTCAATATCCACCCGCAATTGCGGATAAAGCCCCATGAAGCGTGTTACCAACGGCACGATAAAACGTTCGCCATAAGCCACGGCGCAGGTCATGCGCAACATACCCTTGGGTTCACTGGTCAGGTCGCCCACCGCGCGCAAGGCTTCTTCGCGTCCGTCTTGCAGGCGTTGGCAATGTTGCAGAAAGGTCTGCCCGGCCTCGGTCAGCGTGACGCGCCGGGTGCTGCGATAGAGCAGGCGGGTTTGCAGGCGTTCTTCCAGGCGTGCCACCTGGCGGCTGATATGGGACGAGGACACGCCCAGGCGTTCGGCGGCAGCGGTAAATTGGCTGCACTCGGCCACGGCGACGAACTCATCAATGCCTTCCCAGCGGTTTTCAAGCATGGTGATTATCCCAGTACAGCAATAATGTTTTGCTTTTGTCTGGATTATTAATCAATGAGCCATGTTTTACACTGCCCGTCTTACTTTTTAAGCCCCAGGAGAAACCCGGATGATCAAGTCACGCGCCGCTGTCGCCTTTGAAGCCAAGAAACCACTGGAGATCGTGGAAGTGGATGTCGCCATGCCCAAGGCTGGTGAAGTCCTGCTGCGCGTGGTTGCCTCCGGGGTTTGCCATACCGATGCCTACACCCTGTCGGGCGCCGACCCGGAGGGTATTTTCCCGTCGATCCTCGGCCATGAAGGCGGTGCGGTAGTGGAAGCGATTGGCGAGGGTGTGACCTCGGTAGCCGTGGGTGACCACGTGATCCCGCTGTACACCCCGGAGTGCGGCAAGTGCAAGTTCTGCCTGTCGGGCAAGACCAACCTGTGCCAGGCCATCCGCGCAACCCAGGGCAAAGGCCTGATGCCGGACGGCACTACGCGCTTCTCCTACAAGGGCCAGCCGATTTTCCACTACATGGGTACTTCGACCTTTTCCGAATACACCGTGTTGCCGGAAATCTCCGTGGCCAAGATTCCTAAAGAAGCTCCGCTGGAAAAAGTCTGCCTGCTGGGCTGCGGCGTCACCACCGGTATTGGTGCGGTGATCAACACCGCCAAGGTCAAGCCGGGCGATACCGTGGCCATCTTCGGCCTCGGCGGGATTGGCTTGTCGGCTGTGATCGGTGCAGTGAAGGCCAAGGCCGGCCGTATCATCGCCATCGACATCAACCCGGCCAAGTTTGAAATCGCCAAGCAACTGGGCGCCACCGACTGCATCAACCCGAAAGACTACGACCGGCCGATCCAGGACGTTATCGTCGATTTGACCGACGGTGGCGTGGACTTTTCCTTCGAGTGCATCGGCAATGTCCAACTGATGCGCGCGGCCCTGGAGTGCTGCCACAAAGGTTGGGGCGAGTCGGTGATCATCGGTGTCGCCGGGGCCGGCCAGGAAATTTCCACCCGTCCCTTCCATCTGGTGACCGGTCGCGTCTGGCGCGGTTCGGCCTTCGGTGGCGTGCGTGGCCGCAGCGAGTTGCCAAGCTACGTGGAAATGGCCCAGAGCGGCGAAATCCCGTTGGATACCTTCATCACCCACACCATGGGCCTGGAAGATATCAATAAGGCGTTCGACCTGATGCATGAAGGCAAGAGCATTCGTACCGTCATCCATTTCTGAGGTCGGCCATGAGTCTGCAAAACCTGTCATGCCAGAAGAGCTTCGGCGGCTGGCATAAGCGTTACAAACATCATTCCGATGTGCTGGACTGCGACATGACCTTCGCCGTCTACCTGCCACCCCAGGCGGAGCAGGGCGGCAAGTTGCCGGTGCTGTACTGGCTGTCGGGGCTGACCTGCACCGATGAGAACTTCATGCAAAAGGCCGGCGCGCAACGTATGGCGGCCGAACTGGGAATAATCATCGTCGCGCCGGACACCAGCCCCCGTGGGCCGGGTGTACCGGGCGATCCGGAGAATGCCTGGGATTTTGGCCTGGGTGCCGGGTTTTACTTGAATGCCACGCAAGAGCCGTGGAGCAAGCACTATCGGATGCATGACTATGTAGTGCAGGAATTGCCGGCGTTGGTTGAAGCGCATTTCCCGGCTTCCGACAAGCGTGGCATCAGCGGGCACTCCATGGGCGGCCACGGTGCGCTGGTGTGTGCCTTGCGCAATCCTGGGCGCTACCAGTCGGTGTCGGCGTTCTCGCCGATCAACAATCCGATGGATTGCCCTTGGGGGCAGAAGGCTTTTTCCCGCTACCTGGGGGAAGAGCGTTCGAAGTGGCGCGAATGGGATGCCTGCGTGCTGATCAGCGAAGCCTCGGAAAAACTGCCGTTGCTGGTGGACCAAGGCGATCGCGACGACTTCCTCGCCACCCAGCTCAAGCCCGAGGCCTTGCAACAAGCCGCCAAGGCCGCCGGCCATCCGCTGGAGCTGCGCCTGCAGCCGGGTTATGACCACAGCTACTTCTTTATCGCCAGCTTCATCGAGGACCACTTGCGTCATCATGGACGTGCTTTGCTCGGTTAATGTCCGGCAAAAGTAGGTAGAATCACGCCCTGAATTAACTCGGGGCGTTTTTTTATGCGTATTGGCCACGGCTATGATGTGCACCGTTTCGCCGAAGGCGACTTCATCACCCTGGGCGGCGTGCGCATTGCGCACCACCATGGGTTGCTGGCTCATTCCGACGGCGACGTTGTGCTGCATGCCTTGAGCGATGCCTTGCTCGGCGCGGCGGCGTTGGGGGATATCGGTAAACACTTTCCGGACACCGATCCCACCTTCAAGGGCGCGGACAGTCGCGTGCTGCTGCGGCATGTGGTCGGCCTGATCCATGCCAAGGGCTGGAAGGTCGGTAATGTCGATAACACCATCGTCGCCCAGGCGCCCAAAATGGCCCCGCATATCGAGTCGATGCGCGCAGTGATTGCCGCCGATCTGCAAATAGAACTGGATCAAGTCAACGTGAAAGCCACCACCACCGAAAAACTCGGGTTTACCGGTCGAGAAGAGGGCATCGCCGTGCACTCCGTCGCCTTGTTGCTGCGCGCATGAACGACCTGCAACTGTTGGGGCCGCGGGCCTATGGTGAAGCACTGGGCAGCGCGGTACTCAAGGCGACGGCTGAGGACTTCCAGGTGGACGAGGTGCTGGATATCCCGCTGACCGGCGAAGGCGAGCACCTGTGGCTGTGGGTGGAAAAGCGTGGCCTGAACACCGAAGAGGCCGCGCGGCGCATTGCCAAGGCTGCCGGCGTGCCCTTGCGCACGGTCAGCTATGCCGGCCTCAAGGATCGCCAGGCGCTGACCCGCCAGTGGTTCAGCGTGCAACTGCCCGGCAAGGCCGATCCAGACCTGAGCGCGGCGGAAAACGACACCCTGAAGATCCTCAAGACCGCCCGCCACAAGCGCAAGTTGCAGCGTGGCGCCCATGCGGCCAACGGTTTTACCCTGCGCCTGACCCAACTGGTCGGTGACCACGCCGCGATCGATGCGCGCCTGCAACTGATCGCCCAACAGGGTATCCCCAACTATTTCGGCGCCCAGCGGTTTGGCCATAACGGCGGTAACGTCGTCGATGCCCGCGACTGGGCGACCCGCAAGG
Organism: Pseudomonas sp. MF5691; assembly: GCF_016405645.1. Lineage (NCBI taxonomy): Bacteria > Pseudomonadati > Pseudomonadota > Gammaproteobacteria > Pseudomonadales > Pseudomonadaceae > Pseudomonas > Pseudomonas sp. MF5691. Next base: position 87,212 of record NZ_JAEKDC010000014.1, on the reverse strand, counting down.
CCTTGCCGGAGCAGCGCAATGTGCGTTCGCGCCTGCTGTCGACCGCGCGCAGCTTTGTGTTCAATAAAGTGCTGGCGGCGCGGGTTGCCGATGGTTCATGGCAGCGCGCCCAGGTCGGTGACTTGCTGGCGTTCACCGACAGCCGCAGCTTTTTCCCGGCCGGGGAGGCGGAGTGCAGCGATCCGCGCCTGGCCATCCTCGACCTGCATCCCACCGGCCCGCAGTGGGGTGAAGGCGAATCGCCCGCCAGCGGCGCCACCCATGCGCTGGAGCAAACCGTCGCAGCGAGCGAAGCAGACCTGTGCGATTGGCTGGCCAAAGCCGGCATGAGTCAGGAGCGACGCATTCTGCGACTGCCCATTGGCGGGTTGACGTGGCATTATCCCGAGACTGACATTCTGCAATTGGAATTCGTCCTGCCGGCCGGATGCTTCGCCACTGTTTTGGTGCGCGAGCTTGTTGATCTGGTGCCGGTGGGGCAGACGGACAGCCCATGCGTATTCTGATATCTAACGACGACGGGGTCACCGCCCCCGGCCTTGCCGCGCTTCATGCTGCGCTGGCCGATTACGCCGAGTGCGTGGTGGTTGCACCGGACCAGGACAAAAGCGGCGCCAGCAGTTCGCTGACGCTCGACCGTCCTTTGCACCCGCAAACGTTGGCCAACGGCTTTATCAGCGTAAATGGCACGCCGACCGATTGCGTGCACCTGGCGATCAACAGTTTGCTGGTCGATGAGCCGGATTTAGTGGTTTCCGGGATCAACCTGGGCGCCAACCTGGGCGATGACGTGTTGTACTCCGGCACCGTGGCGGCGGCCCTTGAAGGGCGTTTCCTGGGACGCACGGCATTTGCCTTTTCGTTGGCGTCGCGCCAGGTGGATAACCTGGCGACCGCCGCGTACTTCGCGCGCAAACTGGTGGAGGCCCACGACACCCTGGTGCTGCCGCCACGTACAGTGCTCAACGTCAATATCCCCAACCTGCCCCTGGACCATATTCGCGGTATCCAGTTGACCCGCCTGGGCCATCGCGCCCGCGCCGCGGCACCGCTGAAAGTGGTCGATCCCCGTGGCAGGGAAGGCTACTGGATTGCTGCAGCGGGCGACGCCGAGGATGGCGGGCCGGGCACGGACTTTCATGCGGTGATGCAAGGTTATGTTTCGATTACCCCGTTACAACTTGATCGCACCTTCAATGATGCCTTCGGTGGTCTCGATCCCTGGCTGGAGGGGCTGCGCTGATGGCTCGTGAACAGGACGACCTGTTGCGCCGTGGCATCGGCATGACCTCCCAGCGCACCCGTGAGCGATTGATCCAGCGGCTCTACGAAGAGGGGCTGTCCAACGCCCAGGTGTTGGAAGTCATCCGTCGTACCCCGCGTCATCTGTTTGTCGATGAGGCCCTGGCCCATCGCGCCTATGAAGACACCGCGCTGCCCATTGGCCATAACCAGACCATCTCCCAGCCCTACATGGTGGCGCGCATGAGCGAGCTGCTGCTGGCGGCGGGTCCGCTGGACAAAGTGCTGGAAATCGGCACCGGCTCCGGCTACCAGACCGCCGTGCTCTCGCAGTTGGTGGAGCGGGTGTTTTCCGTCGAGCGGATCAAGGTCCTGCAGGACCGGGCCAAGGAGCGCCTGGTGGAATTGAACCTGCGCAATGTGGTGTTTCGCTGGGGGGACGGCTGGGAGGGCTGGCCGGCATTGGCGCCCTATAACGGCATCATCGTGACGGCCGTGGCCACGGATGTGCCTCAGGCGCTTCTCGACCAACTGGCCCCGGGTGGGCGCCTGGTGATTCCGGTCGGGTCGGGTGAAGTGCAGCAACTGATGTTGATTGTGCGCGAAGAAGAAGGTTTTTCGCGGCATGTCCTGGGGGCAGTGCGTTTTGTGCCGTTACTTAATGGGCCGCTGGCCTGATCATTTATGACGGCGCACTGAATTCTATTGCCGGGTATGTGTCTTACAGCGGGGTTCATTGAGTCAACATCAAGTTGGGTAGTTACTTAACGAGATGAATTTTTCGTTTCTACCTTGTTGCCGGTTAAAGTCCGGCAGCCAGTTATACTGGCGACATATTTCAAGCCTGATACAGGCGTTCATGTTTCAGCCACCACAAAGGGAGCGGCGGGTGAGTCTCACAGTCATTGCGCAGCGTATGAGTAAAACGAGCTTTCAGCGACTGGTGATTGGCCTTGTCTTGAGTTCCTTGTTGGCTGCCTGTTCCAACACAGGCGGCGGGGCACGGGTCGTCGACCGCAATAGCGCGGCACCGCAGCGGCCTACGGTGACCACCGGGCAGTACGTGGTGCGCAAGGGCGATACTATGTTCTCGATCGCCTTCCGTTATGGTTGGGATTACAAGGCGCTGGCCGCGCGGAACAACATCCCGGTGCCCTATACGATACATCCGGGGCAAACGATACGTTTCGATGGGCGCACGGGTTCGGCACCCACGGCAGTTGTGACAAAATCCGGTTCCTCGGCTTCTTCTTCCAGCAAGACGACGGTCTTCACCCGGCCTGCAGGCACCGCTGCGCCGGCGGCTGCGAGGAAGCCGGCACCCGCGCCGTTGCCACCTGTGGGGCCTGCGCCGAAGGGTTGGGGATGGCCCTCAAATGGCATTCTTATTGGAAAATTCTCTTCAAACGGTAGTTTGAATAAAGGCATTGATATCGCCGGGGATTTGGGACAGCCTGTTTTAGCTGCGTCTGATGGGACTGTTGTATACGCCGGGAGTGGTTTACGGGGCTACGGCGAATTGGTCATCATCAAACACAGCGATACCTACGTCAGTGCCTACGGTCATAACCGCAGGTTGTTGGTTCGGGAGGGGCAGCAAGTCAAAGTCGGACAGACAATTGCCGAGATGGGGTCAACTGGTACAGACCGGGTGAAACTGCACTTTGAGATTCGCCGCCAAGGTAAGCCTGTAGATCCACTGCAATTCCTACCCCGGCGTTGATGTGTTGTCAGCCTGTTCCCTCACGTAGAAGGAACAGGCTCCAGCGTTGCCAAGGATAAAGGCGTCGCTTGAGCTTGAGGTCGAACTCACCAAAGGACTATAACAATGGCTCTCAGTAAAGAAGCGCCGGAGTTTGACATCGACGATGAGGTTCTCCTTATGGAGACCGGCATCGGTACGGATTCGATGTCGAATGAGGGACCCGCTGTACCTTCAGTTCGTACCAAGTCCAAAAACTCCACAGCGTTAAAACAGCATAAGTACATTGATTACACCCGGGCGCTCGATGCGACCCAGTTGTATCTCAATGAAATCGGCTTTTCCCCCTTGCTCACTCCCGAAGAAGAAGTCCATTTTGCGCGACTGTCGCAAAAGGGTGATCCTGCTGGGCGCAAGCGCATGATTGAAAGCAATCTGCGACTGGTGGTGAAAATCGCCCGACGCTATGTCAATCGTGGGCTGTCCCTGTTGGACTTGATCGAAGAGGGCAACCTCGGCCTGATCCGGGCAGTGGAGAAGTTTGACCCCGAGCGGGGTTTTCGCTTCTCGACCTACGCTACCTGGTGGATTCGCCAGACCATCGAACGGGCAATCATGAATCAGACCCGGACCATCCGGTTGCCGATTCATGTCGTCAAGGAGCTTAACGTGTACCTGCGGGCAGCACGTGAGCTCACTCAAAAGCTGGATCATGAACCATCGCCTGAAGAGATCGCCAACCTGCTGGAAAAACCGGTGGGAGAGGTCAAGCGCATGCTGGGTCTTAATGAGCGTGTGTCTTCGGTCGATGTCTCGCTGGGTCCGGATTCCGATAAAACCCTGCTGGACACCCTGACGGATGACCGACCAACGGATCCGTGTGAGCTGTTGCAGGACGATGACTTGTCGCAGAGCATCGACCAATGGCTTTCGGAGCTGACGGACAAGCAGCGCGAAGTGGTGATTCGCCGCTTCGGTCTACGTGGCCATGAGAGCAGTACCCTGGAGGATGTTGGCCTGGAGATCGGCTTGACCCGCGAGCGGGTGCGGCAGATCCAGGTTGAGGGTCTCAAGCGTTTGCGGGAGATCCTGGAGAAGAATGGCTTGTCGAGTGAGTCGTTGTTTCAGTAACGGCTTGTAAGGTAGCTATGAGAACGCCCGGTGCATGGGAATGCACCGGGCGTTTTGCGTTGTGGGAGCCCGGCTTGCCGACGATGGCGACCTTGAGGGCGGCTCTCGCTGGCAAGGGCAGCATCAAATTCCAGGCATAAAAAAACCCCGCTTTTAAGGGCGGGGTTCTTTCGACTAAGTCAGTACAAGTTAGATAACTTGAACTTCTTCAGCTTGCATGCCTTTCTGACCGCGGGTAGCGATGAAAGAAACCTGTTGGCCTTCTTTCAGGCTTTTGAAGCCGTCGGATTGGATAGCTTTGAAGTGAACGAACAGGTCGTCACCGGATTGTGGAGTGATGAAGCCGAAGCCTTTTTCATCGTTGAACCACTTAACGGTACCAGTTTGGCGATTAGACATGGTGTATCTCCTTGGACAAAGTTAACTGCGACTCAGGAAAAGCCCTGGCCGAGACTGAGTGCAAAGAGCAGGAAAAATTCTTGGAGATGGTTGGATCGAAATTCAACATATCGTGTAGAGATTCTCAGTGACACAAGCAGCACAGTGGCGCCACCTTAACCCTTTTTCCGGAACGTGCCAATGGTATTTCCGAAGGTTTCTCTATTTTCGTGACTGGCGGTGCCTTTTACAGGCCTGCGGCCCTTTAATTCAGGGGCAGGGCCCGCCCCATACGGCTGACAGTGATCGGGCGCAACTTAATCAAGAAAAACCCCCGCGTCCTTTGAACCGCGAGGCCAGCCCCGGTAAGATGCCCAACAGAATTTTCCACCTCGCTATTCAGGACACCCGCCATGAGCATCAAATCGGACAAGTGGATTCGCCGCATGGCGCAAGAGCACGGCATGATCGAACCCTTCGTCGAGCGCCAGATGCGCGGAGAGGGCGCCGAGCGCCTGATTTCGTTCGGGGTTTCCAGCTATGGCTACGATGTGCGTTGCGCCGATGAGTTCAAGGTGTTCACCAACATCAACTCGGCCACCGTCGATCCGAAAAATTTCGATGAAAAGAGTTTCGTCGATGTGAAGAGCGACGTGTGCATCATCCCGCCAAACTCCTTTGCCCTGGCGCGCACTGTCGAGTTCTTCCGTATTCCGCGCAATGTGCTGACCATCTGCCTGGGCAAGAGCACCTACGCGCGCTGCGGCATTATCGTCAACGTGACTCCGCTTGAGCCGGAATGGGAAGGCCACGTGACCCTGGAGTTTTCCAACACCACCACCTTGCCGGCCAAGATCTACGCCAATGAAGGCGTCGCACAGATGCTGTTCTTCGAATCCGACGAAGAGTGCGAAGTGTCCTATAAAGACCGTGGCGGCAAGTACCAGGGCCAGCGCGGCGTCACCCTGCCACGCACCTGATCGAAACGTCTTACAGAGCAAGGGAATTTGTCAGCGGGCAGGCACTCTATTGGGAGTACTGCCTCGGCGCGTGCACAGCGCGCCGAGCCACGCTTGAGGAGTACCCTATGAAGATCGACCCGCGAATCAGCGCCGAACTTGCCCGGCTTGAACCCAACCAGATTGGTGTTCTGGCCTGGTCCCTGATGGCCGACCCCGCCGCCGGCGGCATACCTGGCCAGCCTGACCCCGATACCCCGGAACAACCCACCGAGCCTGGTGTGCCGACCCTGCCGGATGAGCCACCACCCGCGCCAGTGGCCTGACAGGCCTCCACAAACCGCTGGTAGCTTTTGTGGTGGCGAGCGGGCTTGCCCGCGTTGGGCTGCACAGCAGCCCTGAAACCTGGCGCCGCGGTGTATCTGAAGACAGGCGGCAACGTTACAGGGGCTGCTACGCAGCCCAACACGGGCGAGCCTGCTCGCCACAGTAAGGCCTCTTGTCTTGGCCTCTTACTTCAGATTGCCACTTAGAAACTGCCGCAAACGCTCGCTTTTCGGGTTGCCCAGTACGTCTTCCGGCGTGCCTTCCTCCTCCACCAGTCCGTGGTGCAAAAACAGCACCTGGCTGGAAACCTTGCGTGCAAAACTCATCTCGTGGGTCACCATGATCATGGTCCGCCCCTCTTCAGCCAGACCCTGGATCACCTTCAGCACTTCCCCCACCAGTTCCGGGTCGAGGGCCGATGTCGGCTCGTCGAACAGCATCACCTCCGGCTCCATCGCCAGGGCGCGTGCGATCGCCACTCGCTGTTGCTGGCCCCCCGAGAGGAACGCCGGATACTGCTCGGCCACTCGTGCCGGCAGCCCTACCTTGTCCAGATAACGCCGGGCACGGTCCTCGGCGTCCTTTTTGCTGCAACCCAAGACCCGGCGGGGGGCCATGCTGATGTTTTCCAGCACGCTCATATGGCTCCACAGGTTGAAGTGCTGGAACACCATCGCCAGGCGGGTGCGCAGGCGCTGTAGCTCGGCTTCGTCGGCCACGCGCATGCCGTGGCGGTCGCTGACCATGCGGATCGGCTGGCCATCCAGGCTAATGGCGCCGTCATTGGGTTGTTCAAGAAAGTTGATGCAACGCAGGAAGGTACTTTTCCCCGAGCCGCTGGCGCCGATCAGGCTGATCACATCACCGCTTTTGGCCTTTAGCGAAACACCTTTGAGCACTTCATGGTCGCCATAGCTTTTATGCAGGCCTTCAACGGTCAGTTTGTACATGGGGCGTGCATCCTCAAGGCGATAGTAGATAGCCGCTGCGATAGGGCGTAAGGCCGGCGACATGGGCAATCACCATCCCGGCCGTGGCCATGCGCCGTAGCGAGCGGGCGTACATCAGGCCGGCATGGCGGCAGTGAACGGGGGTGACGCGGTCGTGAATGGGGTCAATGACCTCGGCGACCAACTGCCCGGCCTCCAGGTATTCCCCTGGCAGCGCGTGGAACACCAGCAAGCCACCTAGCGGGGTTGCCACCGGTTCGACGGCAGCCAGCGGCGTGGCGGGGTAGGGCAAGTCGGGCAGGGGTGCAGGTTCGCCGCTGATGGCGCCAAATCGGATCAGATAGTCGATGATCGCCTGGCAATCGAGACTGGCCAGGCCGTGATTGACATCGCCCTGGCCGCGCAACTCCAGGGTCACGGAAAAACTGCCCTGGGGAATCTCGAAGCGCTCGCCAAAACGTTGCTGCAATTGCCACCAGAGCAGGGTGAAACACTCATCGAAGGATTGCCCCCCGGAATCGGTGGCCAGCAGGCAGGCTTCGGCGCCGATGTAACGGGCCAGCGGCTCGACCTGCGGCCAGGCCTCGGGGGTGGTGTAAAGGTGGGCGACGGCTTCGAAGTCGCAATGCAGGTCCAGCACCATATCGGCATCACAGGCCAGACGTTGCAGCACCAGGCGCTGGGATTGCAACTGCGTGGCCGGTACATGGCGGTCGAGGGCCTGGCGCAGGCTGTCGCGGATCAGCGCGACGTTGCGCCTTGGATCATCCCCCAGCCGGCCCTCGACCTGATTGCCGACCTCGTCACTGAGGTCGACAAACAGGCGATTGAAATTCTGCCCGCTCTCCAGCTCGTAGCGGCCCAGGGGAATGTCCATCAGCACTTGCTCCAGGCCCACTGGATTGGCCACCGGCACCAGCACGATTTCGCTGCGCAGGCGGCCGGCTGCAGCCAGTTCCGCCAGGCGTACCTTCAAGTGCCAGGCCACCAGCATGCCGGGCAGTTCGTCGGCGTGCAGCGAGGATTGGATGTAGATTTTGCCTTCGGCCTGCTCTGGCCCGAAGTGAAAACTGTGAATCTGCCGTGCCGTGCCTGGCACGGGGGCGAGGAGGGGATGAATCTGTTGCCGCATAGGGGCTCCTTAATGGCTCGGCCCGAGAAAGGCCAGCCAGCGCCGCTCCGCCAGACGAAACAGACCGACCAGGGCAAAGGTCACGGTCAGGTAGATCAGCGCAGCGATACCAAACGATTGGAAAGTCAGGAAGGTGGCCGAGTTGGCGTCCCGGGCGACTTTGAGGATGTCCGGGATCGTCGCGGTAAAGGCTACCGTCGTCGAGTGCAGCATCAGGATCACTTCATTACTGTAGTACGGCAATGAACGGCGCAGGGCCGACGGCATGATCACGTAGGCGTAGAGTTTCCAGCCGCTCAGGCCATAGGCTTTCGCCGCTTCGACCTCACCATGGGCCATGCTGCGGATGGCTCCGGCGAAGATTTCCGTGGTGTAGGCGCAGGTGTTGAGGGCAAAGGCCAGAAGGGTGCAGTTCATCGCGTCGCGAAAAAACGCATCCAGCAATGGTTGTGCGCGAACCGCAGCGAGGCTGTAGATACCGGTGTAGCAGATCAGCAGCTGGATATAGAGCGGTGTGCCGCGAAACAGGTAGGTGTAGAACTGCACCGGCCAACGGACCCAGCGCTTGGGCGAGACACGGGCAATGGACAACGGGATCGACACCACGAAACCCATGCAGATAGAGGCCGTGAGCAGCCACATCGTCATGGCCAGGCCGCTCATATGGTTGCCATCGCTGTAGAGGAAAGGCCGCCAGTACTCCTGCAACAGTTCGATCATCGCACGGCCTCCCGTGAGCCGGCGGCGTAACGGGCTTCCAGCCTGCGCAGGACGAAGTTTGATGCGCTGGTAATGGCCAGGTAGATCAAGGCCGCCACCACCAGGAAAAAGAACAGTTGGTAGGTACTTTTGCCGGCATCCTGGGCAGCCTTGACCACGTCGGCCAGGCCGATGATCGACACCAGTGCCGTGGCCTTGAGCATCACCATCCAGTTATTGCCAATGCCCGGCAAGGCGAAGCGCATCATTTGCGGGAAGGTCACGTAGCGAAAGCGCTGCCCGCGCTTGAGGCCATAGGCCGTGGCGGCCTCGAGCTGGCCGCGGGGCACGGCGAGGATCGCGCCGCGAAAAGTCTCGGTGAAATACGCACCGTAGATAAAGCCCAGGGTAATCACCCCGGCGCCGAACGGGTTGATCTCGATGTATTCCCATTCCATGTAGTCGGTGAAGCTGGTCAGCCAGGTTTGCAGGCTGTAGAAAATCAACAGCATCAGCACCAGGTCCGGCACGCCGCGAATCAAGGTGGTGTACAGCTGCGCGGGAATGCGCAACAGCGCCAGGCTCGACAACTTGGCGCTGGCGCCGATCAGCCCCAGCAGCACGCTGACGGCCAGGGACAGCACCGACAGCTTGATGGTCATCCAGGTGCCTTGCAGCAACAGCGGGCCAAACCCTTTCAAGCTGAACGCGCCAAGCCCGAGGGTCTGCAACAGGTCTTCAAACATGGGGTACGCCTTTGGCAATCGGTAGTGCGCCCACCCCTTGGAGCGGCGGGCGCCGCAGCGTTATTTGCCGCTGTACAGGTTCAGATCGCCGAAGTGTTTTTTCTGGATGGTGGCGTAGGTGCCATCATCGTGTAACGCTTTGATACCTTTATCCAGAAGGGCTTTGAGCTCTTTGTTACCTTTTGCGATGCCGACTGCGGTCTTGGAGGGCAGCAATTCGCTGTCTACGGGCTTGCTGACTTCATAGCCCGCCCCTTGTGGCGATTTCAGAAAGCCCAGTTCGGCCTGCAGCATGTCCTGGATCGACGCATCCAGGCGGCCCGAGGTCAGGTCGGCATAGACCTGATCCTGGTTCTGGTAGGCCTGGGTTTTCACTCCGGCCTTGTCCAGCACAGCCTTGGCGTAGGCTTCCTGAATGGTGCCTTGTTCATAGCCGACGGTCTTGCCCTTGAGAGAGGCCATGTCTTCGCTCAGGCCCGAGCCTTTCTTGAATACATAGGAGGTCGGCCCGGAAAACAGCTCGCTGGAGAAGTCGATGACCTTCTCGCGGGCCTGGGTCACGGTCATGGACGAAATCACACCGTCGAACTTCTTGGCTTTCAGGCCCGGGATCATGCCGTCAAAGTCACTTTCCACCCACTTGCAGGCGACCTTCAGCTCCGCACAAATGGCATTGCCCAGGTCGATATCGAAGCCCACCAGGCTGCCGTCGGCGGCCTTGGATTCAAATGGCGCATAGGAAGGGTCCACACCAAAACGCAATTCTTTGTATTCCTTGGCCAAGGCGGTACCGGCGGCCATGCACAGTGCAAGTGCAGAAAGGGTCAGCAATGCTTTTTTCATTAGGTAATCCCTGGGAACCAAGATAAGCGCTTGTGGCGCGATTAGGACTGTTACTGAACGGTGTCAGACGAATCGCAAGTAGCAATTTCTGCACCATAGTTCTGAACAGTCTTTTTAATTGGCGGGATTACACGAAGGGTAACGTAGGAAGCGCCCGATATCGGGCGCTAGAAATCTTCAGCACCATTGCAGTGCGGGCGGGTCGCCTACGTGGGATTACTTTCCCGGAACCAGGGTCAGACGAGTCTTGCCATACACCTTTTCAAAGTTCTGTGGCTGCATCGGGAAGCTCAGGTATTGCGCCTTGAGCCATGGATCAATGCCATTGGCATAGTTCGGGCTGGCAGGGTTGCCGGATTGGCCGATCCCGCCTTGACCCATCATCGGTTCCACCTGGCCGAAATCGACAATCATGAGCAGGGCCTGGACTTGGCTGGTGGCGAAATCCTGCCCCCAATTGTAGGGCGCTGCGTTCAACGTACTGTGATCGCCGCCGGCTGCCAATGGGCCGCGAATCGTCTGCCCGCCGGTGTTTTTCCAGGTGTAGCTGTGCAGTTTGCCCCATTGCCAGGCCTTGTGATCTGCGCCCAACTGGCTGTCGCCGGCGGTGATTGCAGCAGCCAGGCTGCGGGCGAGAATCGCCGGCTTGTCTTCTTTGCCTGGGGTGCGCAGGTCGTCCCAGAACGGGCTGTCTTCACGCCCCAGCAGATGGTCGGCCTGGGCCGCGTAGGACAGGTTGGCGTTGCTGACAAAGGCTTTCCAGGTGGCACTGGATTCCGGGCCCAGCTCGTCGAGGAAAATCTGCCTGGCGCTTTCCTGCAGGAACAGTTGGTAGATCGCGGCGTCGGCCGAGGTGGCTGCCAGCCGCCCGTCGAACGCCATCAGGCGGCCCAGGGCCTGCTGGGCCTTGGCCCGCTCTGCGGCAGGCAGGGCATCAATCGCCTGCTTCAGTGGCTGGGCCATGCCTGGCGCCTGGAACATGCTTTTGAGTTTGGCGGCGAACAGCGTGGTCTGGTCGTACTGCATGGCGATCACGCTGCGGCTGTCGTGCTTGCCGTTGCCGGCCAGTTGCGCCAGGCGTTCGCTGCGCTCCGGCGCGGCCCAGGAATTGGACAGTTGCATGCCGTAGCCGTGAGGCACCGTGCGCTGGTTGGCCGTGCCGACCCAGCCCTGTGGCGGGTCCTGGTCATAGGGGTGCAGCATCGCATCGGCGTAGCCATCCCAGTCAAAGCGCCCGTCCCAGCCCGGCGAGGGCAGCAGGCCTTCACCTTCGCGGCGGTTGGGGAAACGCCCGGTGACCTGCCAGCCGATATTGATGGCGTCGGCAAATACCATGTTCAGGGCGATGGCCCGAATCTCGCGGCTGGCGTCCGAGGCTTTTTCCACATTCTGCGCCCGGGACAGGTCGAAAAACGCATCCAGGCTCTTGTCGTCCTTGAAACTGGCGGTTTGCAGGGCCAGGCCGTAACCGCTGGTCAGCGACTGGGCGCTGTTGAGCAACGGTCCGTGGCGGGTTTCGTACACCGCCTCGCGAATCGGCCGCTGGCCCTTGGCGAAGAAGGTTTCGTTACGCACGATTGTCGGCAGCCATTTGCCGTTGTGCTCGTAGTACAGCGCGCTGCCCTGGCGTTTGACCTTCTCCAGGAACAGGTCCTGGGTATCGCCGGACACCTGGCTCATGCTCCAGGCCACCTTGCCGTTGAAACCGGACAGCAAGGTAGGAATCCCGGCAATCGACACCCCGACCGCCTGGTATTTCGGCGCGCGGATTTGTACGAAATTCCACAGGGACGGCGCCTGCATAGGCGTAGACAGGTCGTTGGCCAACAGGCTGCGACCACTGCGGCTGCGTTGCGGGGCGATGGCCCAGTTGCTGGAGGTGGAAACCCCAAGGGTGTTAAGGCTGCCCAGGTGTTCGTTGATGCTGTTGAGCGTGGCAAGGCCGGGAATCTGCCCGAGATTGACGCCCTTGAGCTTGTCGGACTCCGCCACAGGCAGCGGTTCGTCCGGGTAGCTTGGGGTCAGCCAGGCGAGTTTGTCGGCGCCGACTTTTTGCGCCAGTACCAGGGCGGACAACTCTTCCTGCAGGTTGGCCGACTCACTGAAATTCAGCAGGCAAAACAACAGCGCCGAGTCCTCTGGCTTCCAGTACTCGGGCTTGTAGCCAGTCTGGGCCAGGTCCGTCGGCAGTTTGTCGCGGTAGCGGAACAGGTAGGCGTTGACCCCGCGGGCATACACTTCAAAGAAGCGCTTGAGGCGCGGCGACGAGGCGTTGTACAGCTCGCTGGCGCTTTTCTTCAGGTTGACGGCGCGCATGAAGCGGTCGACATCCAGCACGTCCGGACCGGACATCTCCGCCAGTCGGCCCTGAGCCAACAGGCGCAGGGTAACCATCTGGTTGATCCGGTCGCTGGCGTGCACATAACCGAGGGTGAACAGCGCGTCGTGGAAGGTACTGCTTTCAATCAGCGGCATGCCCTGGCTGTTACGCCGTACGGAAACATTCTGCGCCAGGCCCTTGAGCGGCTGCACGCCGGAAACGGGGGGCAGGGTGTCCTGGCTGTTCAGTGACTGGCAACCGGCCAGGCCCAAGGCACTGGCCACTGCCGCGGCAACGCCGAACCGGGGAAGAAAACGTGAGAGGGCTGGCGAGGCCATGGCAAAGCTCCTGCGGGGGGTAGCGTCAGTAAAGGCGCTACGTTAGTGAGCGCGGCGAACCGACGCAAGCGGGAGGCGATGCTAATTTTCAGGATTTGATTGAGCAGATGTGCGAGCTGTCGAGCTTTAGCCAGGCTGCGATAGGAGCATCGCGCTGTATCTGGCAGCCCCAGCGCCTGCATCGCAGCCTCGCCGGGGCTCGACAGCTCCCACAGGGAGGAGCGTGTATCAGGATTTCGGTGGGTTGACCTTCTGCACCAGGTCATAGGCCCGCACTGTCGCCGGGCGTTCTTTGATCAGGTTGAACCAGCGATGCAGGTGGGGGAAGTCTTCCAGGCGCTGGCTCTGCCATTTATGGGACACGATCCACGGGTAGATCGCCATATCGGCAATGCTGTAGGTCTCGCCGGCAACGAAGCTGCGGTCCGCCAGGCGCCGGTCGAGCACGCCATAGAGGCGCGCGGTTTCATCGACGTAGCGTTTGATCGCGTAGGGGATTTTTTCCGGGGCGAACTGGCTGAAATGGTGATTCTGCCCGGCCATCGGACCCAGGCCGCCCATTTGCCAGAACAACCATTGCAGCACTTCCTGGCGACCGCGCAGGTCCTTGGGCAGGAACTGGCCGGTTTTTTCCGCGAGGTACAGCAGGATGGCTCCGGATTCGAACAGCGAAATCGGCGCGCCACCGTCGCTCGGGTGCTGGTCGACAATGGCAGGAATACGGTTGTTGGGAGCGATCTTCAGGAAGTCTGGCTTGAACTGGTCGCCCTGGCCAATGTTGATCGGGTGCACCTCGTAGGGCAGGCCGGCTTCTTCCAGGAACAACGAAATCTTGTGACCGTTGGGGGTGGTCCAGTAATACAGGTCGATCATGAAGCTCTCCAGGATTGGTGATGCTTGAACGGGCAGGACGCCCGCTGATGTGCCTGTAGGTATAGGTAGTGTTCAGCTACCGAAAATTCAATGAAATATTTGCGTCTAACGATAGAACTGTAGGAGCCGGCTTGCCGGCTCCTGCGGGACGCGTATCAGGCGCCGTGGCACTTCTTGAACTTCTTCTCGCTGCCGCATGGGCATGGATCGTTGCGGCCAACGTCCTTCAGGGCGTTGCGCACCGGTTCCTGGTGGGCATGGCCGCAGTTCGGGCCGTGGACATGACCATGGTCGTGATCGTGGTGATCGTGATCGTGGTTGCAGTCAGGACCATGGACATGGGGTTGCTGAGTCATTGGTGTCGCTCCGGAATAAAATCGCCGGGGATTATCTCGCCATTGCGCATCACGTGCACGTCGTTACCGATGAATAATCCGGTTTTCAGCTCACCTTCCAGGCGATAGGGGATGGGGCGGTGCGGATTTTTCAGCAGGTCGGCGATCTCCCGCACCTGTGGCCACAGGTTGGTGCGCACCGTGACCTTGAAAAATCCCCGGCCATGGGGCGGTATGGTCAGCCACTCGTTGGATTCGCCCTCGGTCAGTTCCACGTCAGCCAGACTGATCTTATAGATCAGGCCGCGCACGGTGAGGTCCGAGTCGTCACGGTTATCCACGCGAAAGTGCAGCTTGAATTTCTGCTCCAGCAGCTTGGCCCGCAGCAACTCGACCTTGACCAGGTGGATCTGTGGCGGCGGCGTGTCATCGGCGAACCAGGACGCACAGCCCGAGAGGCCAACGGTCAATACCATTAAACAGCTGTAGGTTCGTAATCGGCTGACCATGACGCAATCCCTTGTAGGAGCCGGCTTGCCGGCGATGGTCGTCAACGATGACGAGGGTTGTGTGGTTTAGCGCGGTGTCCTTGGTTTTTACAGGTAACTGGAACAGCACTTCTTGAACTTCTGCCCACTGCCGCACAGGCAGGCATCATTACGCCCGGCCTTCACCTCCACCGTAGGATCAATAAAGTACCAACGCCCATCGTTCTGTACGAAAGACGACTGTTCGCGGTGGCTGTGTTCGCCGGTGCTGTCATGCCAGCGTGCGGTAAAAGTGACAAAGGCATGTTCCGGCTGCCCACCAAACACCTCGGAGCTTTCCACCTCCAGGCCGAGCCAGGTGCTTTGCGCGCTCCAGGCCCCGATGGCATCACGGTCGAGGCCGTTCTGTTGTGCCGGTAGCGTAGTGGCCACCAGATAATCCACCAGCCCCAGCACATAGGCGCTGTAGCGTGAGCGCATCAACGCGGTGGCGCACGGCGCGGGGTGGCCAGTGTGGTAATGGCCGCAACAGGCATCCAGCAGGTTGCCGCTGCCGCAAGGGCAAATGGATGTACTCATGGTTACCACCAATACTTTCCGAAATTTTCCGGGTTGGCCCAGAACCGGGCATTCAGCCAGTCCGGCACTTGTTTGTATTCAAGCAGATCGTAGGTAAACAGCGTCAGTACCTGATTGTCGCGGCAAAACTGCTCATTGGTCTGCAGGGCCAGGGAGAAAAAGTCGGTGTCCTTCCAACCGCAGGCGGCAAGGTCGGCGAGAACGGCGATGCGGCTGGCATTGAGGTTGCGCACGCCGCCCAGCAGCTCCAGACCTGCACGTTTTGACAGGTGCTCCAGGCAATCGACCACCAGGGCCAGGTCAAATCGCTGGGCGGCCACCTCAGGTGGCAATGGCCCAGGCCCGGCGACGCAGACCACGGTGTCAGGGTGCGCCTGCTGGAATGCCTCCAGCGCCGGGAAGTGGCCGGCGCCCAACACCAGCAGGCGTTTGGGGGCTTGGCGATCAAGCAGGGCAGCGAGTGCTTGCTGCGGAGTACGGGAAGAATTGCCGGCGGTCATCGAAGATCCTCACATCAGAACCTTCAAGACTAGCCTGCTTGAGCGTGCGGGCCTAGAGCGGGCGCTCGCCTGTCGACCGGAAAAAGCGGCCTAGACCAATGAATACGGGGGTATGGCCGGCTGGCGCAGATGAAAAGAGCGGTCTTTACTCCACCCATCGGCTTGCGGCCGATCCCCTCAGGAGAAATCAAATGAGCATCATGCGGACAGCTCTACCCTTGGTTCTGCTAACCGGAGTATTGACAGGTTGCGCAGGCTTGCAAAAAACCGACTGGCCCACCTGTGCCGCCCTCGGCGGCGTAACCGGGGCCGCGCTGGGCGCTACCGAAAGCTCTTCATGGGCTGGCGGTGGCGCATTGTTGATTGGCGGCATGGCCGGCGCCTATTGCTGGGTGCATGGCGACGGTGACGAAGACGCGGATGGCGTCCCGGACAGTCGCGACCAGTGCCCGGGCACCCCGAAGGGCGTGCAGGTGGATGCCAACGGCTGCCCGCCGGTACCTGAGGCGGTCGTCGTCGAGGAAGTGGTCGTGGTCCAGGAAGAGACCATCGTGATTCGTGATGTGCACTTCGAGTTCGATTCGGCCCGGCTGACGGCCGCCGACAAAACCAAGCTCGACACGGTTGCCACACGCCTGAAACAGGAAGCACCGACTGCGCAGTTGCGGGTCAGCGGGCACACCGACAGCGTCGGTAAAGATGCCTACAACCAGAAACTTTCGGAAAAACGCGCCCGTTCGGTGACCGAGTACCTGGTCAGCTCCGGCGTGCCCCGCAGTAACTTTGTGTCGGTGAACGGGGCCGGTGAGAGCCATCCGGTGGCCGACAACAAAACCGCCGACGGCCGCGCCCAGAACCGTCGCGTGGAAATTCAAATCAACCGCTAAGACATTTCTGATATGCCCCTGGGTGGTGCCAGGGGCATTTCTTACAGCTGTATCAGACGAATCTCGGCGATCTGGCCGCCAAGTCGCAGCCTTCTCAAGTTTTTTAATCCTTCACTGGCAAATCGCCTGTAGAACTCGTTACTGTGCGCCCAAAGAATAATGTGCAAGGGGGCGTAGGGCATGAAGCTGTTGCTAGGATTGGGGAAGTTGCTGGCGATGCTGTTCTGGACGGTTGTGCTGGTCAACCTGTTCAAACCGCTGACTAATCCATTTCATCTGTTGGTCAACCTGGTCGGCAGCCTGTTGTTGCTGGTCCATCTTCTGGAGTTGGTGTTATTCAACGCCAGCGTCAAACATCGTGCTCACCCCTGGCGTGACCGCCTGCTGATCCTGTTGCTGGGGATGTTCCATATAAAGAGCCTGCCTGCGCCTACGGCTAACCAAGACAACAAGGATGCCAATCATGCGTAAGGTTTTTCTCCTGGCCCTGCTGGTCAGCCCCATTGCCCTGGCCGAAAGCGTCAGTGTCGAGACCCACTCGCTGATGCGCTTGCCCAACAGCACCAGCGTGCTGCAGTTGGAGCGCCTGGAAGTGGCGGACTATGGCACCTTGTTGATTCCGGCCAATATCACCCAGGTTACTGTCGACGAATTGCACCTGGGCCGCGAAGCGCGGATTGCCATCGTGCCCAGCGCCTCGGCCCTGCAGTTGCAGGTGCGGCACGCGCAGTTGGAGCATGGCAGCCAAATCACCTCCCGTGGCGCGCCCGGCACCCATGAAAAACCGGCCCGGCCGGGGCGTGACCTGACCCTGCGGATCAATGGGTTGATTGCAGAAGAACTGTCCGTCGATGCCCGTGGTGGCACCGGTGCCCAGGGTTACAGCGGCCTGGATGGTGCCAATGGCGAAGACCCTGGTTGCACCTGGGGTTCGGCCGGACGTGGCGCCAATGGCGACAACGGCGGCGACGGGCTGCCGGGGGCGGCGGGGGCGGCGGTGCGCATCGAGTTGCCGCGGGATTATCCGAGTGAGCAGATCAAGGTCTGGGTCGAGGGTGGTGCGGGTGGTTTACCGGGTGTGGCCGGCAAGCCGGGCAAGGGCGGGGCGTCCAAGGGCTGTCTGGTGTACCGCGCCGACGGCGGCGAGAAAGGCCGGCCGGGTCTGGAAGGCCAGGCGGGGCCGGCGGGGCCTGCCGGTACGGTGACCATCCAGCGGCTTTGAGCTATCGGCACTGGCCCATCGCGGGCAAGCCCGCTCCCACATTTTTTGGGTATTCACAAATCAAAGTGTGGGAGCGGGCTTGCCCGCGATGAGGCACTGAGGAACAACCTCAGAACATCGGCCGAGCCGAAGCCACGCCCACCACCACCAACCCGACAATCAGATTGATCCCTACCAGCTTTCGGATTCTTCCCAGCACCTGCGCGCCCGTCGCCCAGTCTTCGGCCGCCACAGCCGTGCGCAGTTCAGGCAGTTGCAACGCCTGGATGCGGATAAACAGCGCGGTCATTACCACATACAAGCCCATCATCACTTGCACATAACGCGGCGCGGTTTCAAACCCGTTGAAGCGCAGTTGCA
This sequence comes from Pseudomonas sp. MF5691, assembly GCF_016405645.1. Classification (NCBI taxonomy): domain Bacteria; kingdom Pseudomonadati; phylum Pseudomonadota; class Gammaproteobacteria; order Pseudomonadales; family Pseudomonadaceae; genus Pseudomonas; species Pseudomonas sp. MF5691. The sequence goes on along the minus strand of NZ_JAEKDC010000014.1, from coordinate 69,201 downwards.
ACAGGCCGACGCCACTGATCGGCAAGATCAGCACCGCGACCCAGACCCACACGAAAAAACGCTGAAACACATTCATCCACAATTTCAGCCGTGGAGGGCCGTCGAGCGCCGCCATTGCAGCCGGGCGCAGGATCATCCAGGCGAAAAACATACCGCCGACCCATACCAGGGCGGCCAATACGTGCAGGGTGTAGGCAAGGCTAAACACGGTCATTGAGGTACTCCGTTCTGCGCGGGATTAATTAGCGGGGTATGATAGCGGCCGATCCGAACCACTGAAAATTTATCCAGCGTTTTTTGCGCCCGACTATCCATGATCAGCACTGAACTCAAAACCACGATCCAGGGCGCCTACTCGCGTTTTCTCGAAGCCAAGAGCTTGAAACCGCGCTACGGCCAGCGCCTGATGATCGCCGAAGTGGCCAAGGTCCTCGGGGATATCGACACCGACGACGAAGGCCGGCGCAGTGGCGACCCTGCGGTCGTGGCCGTCGAGGCCGGCACCGGTACCGGCAAGACTGTGGCCTACAGCCTGGCGGCGATTCCCACTGCCAAGGCCGCCGGCAAGCGCCTGGTGATTGCCACCGCCACCGTGGCCCTGCAAGAGCAGATCGTCTACAAAGACCTGCCGGACCTGATGCGCAACAGCGGCCTGAGCTTCACCTTCGCCCTGGCCAAGGGCCGTGGCCGCTATATGTGCCTGTCCAAGCTGGATGTGCTGCTGCAGGAAGGCCACGCGCAAACCGCCACGGCCTCGCTGTTCGAAGAAGAAGGCTTCAAGATCGAAGTCGATGAGGCCAGCCAGAAGCTGTTTACCAGCATGATCGAGAAGCTGGCCGGCAATAAGTGGGACGGCGACCGCGACAGTTGGCCCAACGCCCTTGAAGATGCCGACTGGGCGCGCCTGACTACCGATCATAGCCAGTGCACCAACCGGCACTGCCCCAACTTCGGCCAGTGCGCCTTCTACAAGGCCCGCGAGGGCATGGGCAAGGTCGACGTGATTGTCACCAACCACGACATGGTCCTGGCTGACCTGGCCCTGGGCGGCGGCGCCGTGCTGCCCGACCCGCGCGACACCCTCTACGTGTTCGACGAAGGCCATCACCTGCCCGACAAGGCCATCGGCCACTTTGCCCACTACACACGCCTGCGTTCCACCGCTGACTGGCTGGAAACCACCGCCAAGAACCTCACCAAGCTGCTGGCCCAGCATCCGCTGCCGGGCGACCTGGGCAAGTTGATCGAACAGGTGCCGGAGTTGGCGCGGGAGATCAAGACCCAGCAACAGTTCATGTTCAGCGCCTGCGAACAGGTGGCGGACTTCAAGCCCGGCGAAGACGTTGAAGGTCGCGAGCGGCCACGCCATCGCTTTGTCGGCGGGCTGATCCCCGAGCATATGCGCGAGATGGGTGTGGAGTTGAAGAAGGGCTTCTCACGCCTGACCGACCTGTTCACCCGCCTCACCGACCTGCTCAAGGAAGGCATGGACGGCGAGGTCAATATTGGTATCGCCAGCAACCAGGCCGAAGAGTGGTATCCGTTGTTTGGCAGCCTGTTGTCCCGTGCCCAGGGCAACTGGGAGTTGTGGACGGCCTTCACCGTTGAAGACCCGGAAGACAATCCTCCCATGGCCCGCTGGCTGACGCTGTCGGAGAGCGGTGCGCTGTTCGATATCGAGGTCAACGCCAGCCCGATCCTTGCCGCAGAAATGCTCCGGCGCAACCTGTGGAATGTGGCCTACGGCGCCCTGGTGACCTCGGCCACCCTGACGGCCCTGGGCACCTTCGACCGCTTCCGCATGCGCGCCGGCCTGCCGAAAAAAGCCGTCACTGCCGTGGTCCCCAGCCCGTTCCATCACGCCGACGCTGGCGTGCTGCGGGTGCCGGACCTCAAGGCCGACCCACGGGATGCGCCGGCCCACACCGCGGCAATCATTCGTGACCTGCCGTCGCTGGTGGAAGGCTCCAAGGGCACCCTGGTGCTGTTCTCGTCGCGTAAACAGATGCAGGACGTGTTCGACGGCCTCGACCGCGACTGGCGCAAACAGGTGTTTATCCAGGGCAACCTGTCGAAACAGGAAACCCTGAACAAGCACAAGGCGCGGGTTGATGGCGGGGACTCCAGCGTGCTGTTCGGCCTGGCGAGCTTTGCCGAAGGTGTCGACCTGCCCGGTGCCTACTGCGAGCACGTGGTGATCGCCAAGATCCCGTTCTCGGTGCCGGATGATCCGGTCGAGGCTGCGCTGGCCGAGTGGATCGAAGCCCGGGGCGGTAATCCGTTCATGGAGATCTCGGTACCGGATGCCTCGTTGAAGCTGGTCCAGGCCTGTGGTCGCTTGCTGCGTACCGAAGAAGACCGGGGCACCATCACCTTGCTCGACCGCCGTCTGGTCACTCAGCGCTATGGCAAGGCGATCCTGAATGCCTTGCCGCCTTTCCGGCGCGAAATTTCTTAAGCCGCAGTGGGCGAATTCGCCCACTTCGTGGTCTATCTCATGTATGTCATCAGGCCATTCACCGGCCAATTGGGAGAACCTTGTTCGTATGATCCGCACGCTGCCTGCTCTTTTTGCCTTGTTGTTCGCTGCGCCATTGCTGGCCGCGCCGGCCGGGCAACAGACGCTGTTCAACTTTGTCCGGCCGGCCGATGTGGTCAAGGTGGCGACCCAGGACGCCAGCCTGCCGCAATACAACGCCGAACAGACCCCGGAAGGCGAGGTGTTGCGCCGCATCACCTTCAACCCGGCGGCGGAACCGAGCCTGGTGCTCAGCCCGCAGAGTGGCGTGTGGGACTGGTCGCAATCGAGTGCCATGAGCCTGCGTATCCAGAGTGCGATGGACTGGGCGCTGACCTTGTACGTCAAGGTGCAGAGCAGCGACGGCAAGACCCTGGTCAGCCGGATTGATTTGCCGGCGGGACCTGCGCAAACGCTGCTGGTACCACTGCAAGCCAATTCGCCCTTGAGCCAGGGTATGAAAGCCGGGCCGCCGATGCCGATCACCGTGGACGGTCAGCGCGTGATGCTGGCCGGCAGCGCTGGCGAGCTCGACCGCAGCCAGGTGGTCTCGGTCACGCTGTCGATGATCCAGCCGGCTGCGCCGCAAAGTATCCTGCTGGAGCGCTTTGGCGTGCAGGACAGCGAGCCGGTGCTCAAGGCTGCCTACAGTGAGTTGGTGGATGCCTACGGGCAGTCCAACCGCGCGCGCTGGCCGGAAAAGGTCAGCAGCGACGAGCAGTTGAAAGCCGCGGCCGCCAAGGAGCAGCAACAGCTCAAGGGCTGGCTTGCGGAGCGTGACAAGGCGGGCCTGGACAAGTTTGGCGGCTGGACCAAGGGCCCGGCCTTTGACGCCAGCGGCTTCTTCCGTACCGAAAAGCGTGATGGGCGCTGGTACCTGGTGACACCCCTGGGGCATCCGTTCTACTCCCTGGGCGTCAACACGGTGACCCCGGACAACAGCCAGACCTATGTCGCCGGCCGCGAATGGATGTTTGGCGCGTTGCCCAAGGCGGGTGAGCCCTTCGACAAGTATTACGGCAGTGGCGACAACCGTGGCGGCAATGGCGCGGATGTAGGGCGTGGCTTCAATGTGGGGCGCTGGTATGACTTCTACGGCGCTAACCTGCAACGCACCTATGGCCAGGCGTGCGACCCGGCAGCCCAGGCCCAGGCCCAGCCCTGCACAGCCCAGGGGTTTGACCAGGCGCGCTGGGTTAGCCACACCCTGGACCGCCTGCAGGCCTGGGGTTTCAACACCGTCGGCAACTGGAGCGCCCCGCAACTGGTTGGCGCGGATCGCGTGCCTTACACCTTGCCGCTGTCGATCATTGGCGACTACACCAGTATCAGCACCGGTATCGACTGGTGGGGCGGCATGCCCGATCCCTTCGACCCGCGCTTTGCCATGGCCACCGAGCGGGCGGTCGCGATTGCCACCCGTGACCATCGCGACGACCCCTGGTTGATAGGCTTCTTTGCCGATAACGAACTGGCTTGGGCCGGTCCTGGCAACGATGCGAAATCCCGCTATGCCCTGGCCTACGGCACCCTGCGCATGACCACCGATGTGCCGGCCAAGCGTGCGTTCCTCAAGCAGCTGCGCGATAAATACCGTAACGAAGATGGCCTGTCCAAAGCCTGGGGTATTCAATTGGCGGGCTGGGAGTTGATGGAAGATCCAGGCTTCGAGCCGCCCGTTCCCAACCCCGAGCACCCGGAAATCGAAGCTGATTTCCAGTACTTCCAGAAGACCTTCGCCGACGCCTACTTCAAGACCATCTCCGATGCGCTGAAATGGCATGCGCCCAACCAGCTGCTGCTGGGTGGCCGCTATGCGGTCAGCACCCCGGAAGCCGTGGCGTCCTGCGCCCAGTACTGTGATGTACTGAGCTTCAATATGTACACCCTCAAGCCCCAGGACGGTTATGACTTCGCCGCCCTGCGCGGGCTGGACAAGCCGGTATTGATCAGCGAGTTCAACTTCGGCTCGACCGACCGTGGCCCGTTCTGGGGTGGCCTGACGCCCTTGGCCAGGGAGGAGGCGCGTGGCCCGGCCTACGCGACGTTCCTCAAGCAGGCCATGGCCGAGCCGTCGATTGTTGGCGTGCACTGGTTCCAGTACCTCGATCAGCCGGTGACCGGGCGATTGCTGGACGGTGAAAATGGCCATTTCGGCCTGGTGGGGATCACCGATGTGCCCTTCCAGGGTTTTGTCGACAGTGTGCGTAAAAGCAACCTGGCGGCGATCCAGCAATTGGGCCGCAAAGCTGAAAAAGCCAAGGTCGCCCAGGCTGCCACGGGTTCCCAAAGCCAGTAATGGCTGGAACAATGAACGCCATTTAACGCAGGACTTTTCCGAGGGGGATGCAGGTGCAGATTCAGGGTCATTACGAGCTTCAATTCGAAGCAGTGCGCGAAGCCTTCGCCGCGCTGTTTGACGACCCTCAGGAGCGTGGTGCGGCGCTGTGTGTACAGATTGGCGGGCAAACCGTCCTTGATCTGTGGGCCGGCACTGCCGACAAGGACGGTGCCGAGGCCTGGCACAGCGACACCATCGCCAACCTGTTCTCCTGCACCAAGACCTTCACCGCCGTCACCGCGCTGCAACTGGTAGCCGAGGGCAAATTGCAGTTGGACGCCCCGGTTGCCAACTACTGGCCGGAGTTCGCTGCGGCAGGTAAACACAACATCACCCTGCGCCAACTGCTTTGCCATAAGGCCGGGCTGCCCGCGTTGCGTGACATATTGCCTGCCGAGGCCCTGTATGACTGGCCCTTGATGACTGCCGCCCTGGCCGCCGAAACCCCCTGGTGGACACCCGGCGAAGGCCATGGCTACGCGGCCATCACTTATGGCTGGCTGGTCGGTGAACTGCTGCGCCGCGCCGATGGGCGTGGGCCGGGGGAGTCGATTGTGGCGCGGGTTGCCCGGCCACTGGGCCTGGACTTCCATGTCGGGTTGGCGGACGAGGAATTTTATCGTGTCGCCCACATTGCCCGGAGCAAGGGCAATATGGGGGATGCGGCAGCCCAACGGTTGTTACAGGTCACCCTGCGTGAGCCCGAAGCAATGACTACCCGGGCGTTTACCAATCCGCCTTCTATACTAACCAGCACTAACAAGCCTGAATGGCGCCGCATGCAGCAGCCCGCGGCAAATGGTCATGGCAATGCGCGCAGTTTGGCCGGGTTTTATAGTGGTTTGTTGGACGGAAGTTTGTTGGAAGCCGATATGCTTGAACAACTGACCCGCGAGCACAGTGTTGGGCCGGATAAAACCTTATTGACGCAAACCCGCTTTGGCCTGGGTTGCATGTTGGACCAGCCAGACGTGCCCAACGCGACGTTCGGCCTTGGCCCACGTGCATTTGGGCATCCTGGGGCCGGTGGATCCGTGGGCTTTGCCGATCCGGAACATGATGTAGCATTTGGTTTTGTGACCAATACACTGGGGCCGTATGTACTTATGGACCCGCGCGCACAAAAGTTGGTAAGAATATTGGCCGGTTGTCTGTAAATAGCTTGCTGTCTGGCGTTTTTTTGTTAAAAAGGCACCTACAAAAGACGCTGGAAAAGTATTGTTACTTTAAACTTCGTGAAGCGTCCGTTTAACGGGTCATTCAGACCCCTGTGTTTTCTCATTTTGTGGATATCTCATGTTATCGAACAAGTCCTTGGCTCTGGCGCTTTGCCTCACTATTACTGGCTGTGCACAAAACCCACAAAATGATGCGTCTGGCGAGCATTGGTGGTCATTCGGGTCCGACAAGGCGGCGGCCAAGGACGTTACCGCCAAGGCCGATGCCAAGGCGGCTGACGCCAAGGCTGATCTCAAGGCCGATCTGAAGGCGGCAACACCTGCTCCCGCTGCGGCGCCGGTAGTGGCCAAGGCTGAAAGCGACACCAAATGGTGGTGGCCGTTTGAAAGCAAGCCAAAACCCCTGAACAAAGTCGATGTGACCAACATCCCGATGCCAGACCCGAAAATCACCCAGGCCTGGTTGGATGACTACGAGCCACGCCTGCGCGCCGCGATCAAGGACAGCAACCTGCAACTGGAACGTCGCGACAACGTACTGGTGGTGATTGCCCCGGTCGATGGTTCGTACAACCCGAAGCGCCCGGCGATGTTGTTGCCGGTGACCCTGGGTCCGTTTACCCGTGTCGCCAAGGCCGTTGAAAAGGATCCGAAGACTGCCGTACTGGTCCTGGGCCACATCGACACCGTGCAGAACCAGGCCCTGACCAAGGAGCGTGCCCAGTCCATTGCTTCGATCTTCAGCCTCAGCGGCCTGAAGCAGGACCGCCTGATGTTGCGTGGCATGGGCGACCTGATGCCCCGCGCCGCCAACGACAGCACCCAGGGCCGCGCCCTGAACCGTCGCATGGAAATCATGTTCACCCAGCGCACCACCATGCTGGCACTGCTGAGCAAGTACAACTCGCCAAACCCGCCCAAGCCTGAACTGGTAGCGGTACAGGACGTCGTTGCTCCTGCGCCGGTGGCCAAGAAAGCCGTGGCCGCGAAGAAAACCCCGGCCAAGAAGGCCGCCGCCAAGCCAGCCGCGAAAAAAGCCGCCGCCAAGCCGGCAGCCAAAAAGCCGGTGGCCGCCAAGGCAGCGGCACCTGCGAAAAAAGTAGCGGCAAACGACCAGGCGAAAAACTGAGCAGTTGAGCGAGAAGGATAAAGCCCCATGAACCAGGCATTGGCGGATATGCGCCGTGACTACACGCGGGACGGTTTGAGCGAGGCCCAGGCCCCGGACGAGCCGTTTGCCTTGTTCCACCAGTGGTTCAGCGATGCGGTCAAGACCGAGCAAGCGCCGGTGGAGGCCAACGCGATGACCCTGGCGACCGTGGACCAGGAGGGCCGGCCTCACTGCCGAGTCCTGCTGCTCAAGGGCCTGGATGCCCAGGGTTTTACCTTCTTTACCAACTACCAGAGCGCCAAGGGTCAGCAAATGGCAGCCCGCCCGTTTGCTGCCATGACCTTCTTCTGGCCGACCCTGGAGCGCCAGGTGCGCATCGAGGGGCGGGTGGTCAAGGTCACGCCTGAGGAATCGGATGCCTACTATCAGGTGCGCCCCCTGGGCAGCCGCATCGGTGCCTGGGCTTCCCCGCAAAGCCAGGTGATCCGTGATCGCCAGCAATTGCAGGACTTGCTCACGCTGACCGAACAGCGCTTCAGCGATACCCAGCCGGCGTGCCCGGAGCACTGGGGGGGGTATCGCCTGCTGCCGGAACGCATCGAGTTCTGGCAGGGCCGGGCGAGCCGCTTGCACGACCGCTTGAACTATCGCTTGCAGGGTACCGACTGGACCCGCGAGCGCCTGGCGCCCTGAGTGCGCCTTTAAACACCTGTAATCCATATGGGCGCTGTGGCCTGGAGTCAGGTGTTCCTGCCGAAGTCTCTACTCCGGGGCTTGTGGTGTGTATTGCCGTGCTGCGTCCTGCAGCCATTGTGGTAAATCCTTACGCTTGACCTTCTCTGCCTTGGCGCGGTCCAACTGTTGCAGCATAAAGTTGCGCTTGCGCTGATCGTCTCCAGCCAGGGACAGCGCCAGGTCGCGATCTACCCAGCGCTTGATCCGCCGGTACAGCCACCAGTGGAAGTACAGGCCGGCGGCGGTGGTAGCTACAATGATGAAGTAGTCCATGAAATTCCTTGTCTGGGTGTAGGTGCTACCGTTTGTCGGTTTTTGCGGTACAGCCTGTCTGTACTGGGGCTGAATGAAAGCAATTTTCTCCGGGCCGTGCCGTGACAGGCGTCAAGCAGCGGAGTCTAATAAAGATATGTCCTTTGGAGTTGATGCTATGCGTAAGTCTGTTCTGCTGGTTGCCTGCTTTACCACCATGTCGTTGCTGCTGGGTGGCTGCGCCTCCAGTCTGACCGGCGACTCGTACTCCCGTGACGAAGCCCGTCGTGTGCAAAGCGTGCGCATGGGTACCATCGAATCCCTGCGTCCGGTCAAGATCGAAGGCACCAAGACCCCAATCGGCGGCGCAGCAGGCGCGGTCATCGGCGGTGTTGGCGGTAGCGCCATCGGTGGCGGTCGCGGCAGCATCGTGACTGCCGTTATCGGCGCCGTGGCGGGCGGCCTGCTGGGCTCGGCCACCGAAGAAGGCCTGACCCGTACCCAGGGCGTGGAAATCACCGTGCGCGAAGACGACGGCAGCATGCGCGCCTACGTCCAGGCGGTGCAGGAAAACGAAATCTTCCGCATCGGCGACCGGGTGCGCATCATGACTGTAGATGGGACCAGCCGCGTTACCCGCTAAGCGTCATACAGTAAAAGAAAAACCCCGACTGGGTGACTGGTCGGGGTTTTTTTCGGTTCGGCTAAGGATTTTCTTAATGTGATTTTTGATTTCGACCGGGCGCGTTAAACGTTGCAGGTAAGTTGGAAGTGATGAGCAGAGTCATTTATTACTCTGCCGGCCAAGGTTTCTATAGCCGTTAGTTGAGCGGGGGCAGGTTGTAGACCTCCCAGCCATGTTGCTCGACTACAAACGCCTGAAGGTCAGTAGCCTTATCGAAGGCTGCAATCAGATATCTCATGGTGCGAATCTTCTTTGTTCTTTTGGATTTTCGTAGAGAGGATTTGGCGAACACGCCCCCGACAGCAGGGGGCTGTCCTGGTTGTTGGCCATCCTGCCCACCTGGCCGTGACATCCGTTCTTGCAGACGGGTGTGCGACGTTAGGGGAGGCGCAGGAGAAAGAAGGTAGGAAGTGCTGTAAGCGAGGGGAGAAGAGGCTGAAACAGTGCATGGGGGCAAGACAGGCCTGCCCCCACATGACGCGTTAAGCGTTGACTGTCACCTGCTTACGACTGGCCATCGCCGTCACGGCATAACCAATCAATGCCGCGAGGATCGAGCCGGTGAGAATGCCCATCCGGTCCATCCCGGCGTATTCGCTACTGCCCGGCAAGAACGCCAGTGAGCCGACAAACAGGCTCATGGTGAAGCCGATGCCACACAGGATGGCGACACCCATGACCTGGCCCCAATTGGCGCCGGTCGGTAGGGCGGCCAGCCCGGTTTTCACGGCGAGCCAGGTCAGGCCAAACACACCGACCGTCTTGCCCACCAGCAAACCTGCCGCGATACCCATCGGCACGTGGTGGGTGAAGCTTTCCAGATTGACCCCGGCCAGCGACACGCCAGCGTTGGCAAAGGCGAACAGCGGCAGGATGCCGTATGCCACCCACGGGTGCAGGGCGTGTTCCAGGCCGAGCAGGGGCGAGGGCTCGGCGTTCTTGGTGCGCAGCGGAATGCAGAACGCCAGGGTGACGCCGGCCAGGGTGGCGTGAACACCGCTCTTGAGCACGCAGACCCACAGGATCAAGCCGATGATCAGGTACGGCCCGAGCTTGACCACGCCCAGGCGGTTCATGGCGATCAACGCGACAAGGCAGGCGCCGGCGCCCGCCAGCGACGCGCTGGACAGTTCGCCGGAGTAGAAAATCGCAATGACGATGATGGCGCCCAGGTCATCAATGATCGCCAGGGTCATCAGGAACAGCTTCAGCGACACCGGTACACGCTTGCCCAGCAGTGCCAGCACGCCCAGGGCAAAGGCGATATCGGTGGCCATCGGGATGGCCCAGCCGCCGAGTGCCGCCGGGTTATCCTTGTTCAAGGCCCAGTAGATCAGCGCCGGCACCACCATGCCGCCGATGGCCGCAGCCCCTGGCAGCACAACCTGGGAAGGCTTGGACAAATGGCCATCGAGCAGCTCGCGCTTGACCTCCAGGCCGATCAGCAGGAAGAACAGGGCCATCAGGCCGTCGTTGATCCACAGTAGCGATGGCTTGGCGATTTGCAGGGCGCCGATCTGTACGGCGACGGGCACTTCAAGAAAGCTGCTGTAGAACGACGACAGCGGCGAGTTGTTGATGATCAGGGCCAAGGCGGCTGCAGCGATCAGTAACAGACCGCTGGCCGCTTCGAGCTGGAAGAAACGGGTAAACGTGCTACGCAGAGGCAAGGGACGCTCTCCAATCAAGGTTCAATAGGGGCGTACCCTAACCCGTACTGTTAGTTGTTAAAACAAAAGTTATATTCTTTTTTGTTATATAAAAGTGCGGTGCTAGGGATTGGCTCAAAGCCTAGCAATTCTGTATCGAATTAAGTCATGACTGTATCTGTGTGCAGTGTAGGAAACACCCTAAGATCAAGCCTGAAAATTTAATGGAACTTGAGCATGAGCGACCATCGTCAGTGGGCCCGAGAGGCCATTCGTATTATTGAAGCGGACTTCCAGCGCAGCGCCGACACCCACCTGATCCCACTGGCATTGCCGGGCTTACCGGGAATCGAATTGTATTTCAAGGATGAGTCCAGCCACCCCACCGGTAGCCTTAAGCACCGCTTGGCCCGCTCCTTGTTCCTGTATGCGCTGTGCAACGGCTGGCTCAAGCCCGGCGCGCCGGTGATCGAGGCCTCCAGTGGCTCCACCGCGATTTCTGAAGCGTACTTCGCGCGCTTGCTGGGCCTGCCGTTTATTGCGGTGATGCCGGCCACCACGTCCCAGGAAAAAATTGCCCAGATCGCCTTCTATGGCGGCAAGAGCCACCTGGTGCAGGACCCCACGCAGATCTATGCCGAATCCGAGCGCCTGGCGCAGGAAAGCGGTGGGCACTTCATGGATCAGTTCACCTATGCCGAACGGGCTACCGACTGGCGGGCGAACAACAATATTGCCGAGTCGATCTTCCAGCAGTTGCGCTTCGAACGGCATCCAGAGCCGAGCTGGCTGATTTCCAGCCCGGGTACCGGCGGTACCACGGCGACTCTTGGGCGCTATGTGCGTTACCGCCAGCATTGCACCCGAGTGTTGTGTGCCGACGCCGAGCGTTCGGTATTCTTCGATTATTACCAGAGCGGTGATGCCAGCTTGCGCCTGGACTGCGGCTCACGGATCGAAGGCATTGGTCGGCCACGGGTGGAAGCGTCGTTCCTGCCCAAGGTGATTGATGCAATGGTCAAGGTGCCGGATGCCTTGTCGCTGGCTGCCATGCATTACCTGGCGCAGCGCTTGGGACGGCGGGTCGGGGGATCCAGCGGCACCAACCTGATCGGCGCGTTGATTGCTGCGCAGCAGATGCAGGCGGCGGGGGAGTCGGGGTCTATCGTGGCGATTCTGTGTGACGGTGGCGAGCGTTATGCCACGACCTACTATGACGATGCGTGGCTGGTTGGGCAGGGGTATGCGCTGGAAGAGTTGATCGACGCGGTTGCCGCCAGTGTCGAGCGTGGCGAGCCGTTGCCGGACAGCGTATTGCGCGCCAATATCTAAACTGCCTGGCGCATGACGATCACTGTGGGAGGCGGGCTTGCCCGCTCCCACAATGGAGCGCGTTTACTCAGGCTTCGATCCCGAGGATGTTGCGCGCCACGGCTTCGGCAATCCGAATCCCATCAACGCCTGCCGACAGGATCCCGCCGGCATAACCTGCGCCTTCACCCGCCGGGAACAGACCTTTCACATTCAAGCTCTGCATCGACGCGTCGCGGGTGATCCGCAGTGGCGACGAAGTGCGGGTTTCGATCCCGGTCAGGACTGCGTCATGCAGCGAGTAGCCCTTGATCTGCTTCTCAAAGGCCGGCAACGCTTCGCGGATGGCCTCGATGGCGAAGTCTGGCAAGGCCAGGGCCAAGTCGCCGAGGGCAACGCCCGGCTTGTAGGAAGGTTCCACGCTACCAATAGCGGTGGACGGCTTGCCGGCGATGAAATCACCCACCAGTTGCGCCGGTGCTTCGTAGTTGCTGCCGCCGAGGATGAACGCGTGGGATTCCAGGCGCTCCTGTAACTCGATCCCGGCCAGCGGGCCGCCCGGATAGTCCACTTCCGGGGTGATACCGACCACGATCCCGGAGTTGGCATTGCGCTCGTTACGCGAGTACTGGCTCATGCCGTTGGTCACGACCCGATTTGGCTCGGAAGTGGCCGCCACCACCGTACCGCCCGGGCACATGCAGAAGCTGTACACCGAACGGCCGTTCTTGGCGTGGTGCACCAGCTTGTAGTCGGCCGCCCCCAGTTTTGGGTGCCCGGCATACTTGCCCAGGCGCGCGGCGTCGATCAGCGACTGCGGGTGTTCGATACGGAAACCCACCGAAAACGGCTTGGCTTCCATGTATACGCCACGGCCGTGGAGCATGCGGAAGGTGTCGCGGGCACTGTGGCCGAGGGCGAGGATCACGTGCCTGGAGAGGATCTGCTCGCCACCATCGACGACCACACCATTTAACTGGCCGTCCTCGATCAGCACGTCGGTGACCCGCTGTTCGAAACGCACCTCACCGCCCAGGGCGATGATCTGCTGGCGCATGTTTTCCACCACGCCGGTCAGGCGGAAGGTACCGATATGCGGTTTGCTGACGTAGAGGATTTCGTCTGGCGCGCCGGCCTTGACGAACTCGTGCAGCACCTTGCGCCCGTGGAACTTCGGATCCTTGATCTGACTGTAGAGCTTGCCGTCGGAAAAGGTCCCGGCGCCGCCCTCGCCGAACTGCACGTTGGACTCGGGGTTGAGTACGCTTTTGCGCCACAGGCCCCAGGTGTCCTTGGTGCGCTGGCGCACTTCGCGGCCACGCTCGAGGATGATCGGCTTGAAACCCATCTGCGCCAGCAACAGCCCGGCAAAAATCCCGCAAGGACCGAAACCGACCACAATCGGTCGCTCGCTCAGGTCGGCCGGCGCCTGGCCGACTACCTTGTAGCTGACATCCGGTGCAGCGTTGATATTGCGGTCGTCGGCGAACTTGAGCAGCAGGGCGGCTTCGCCCTTGACCTCAAGGTCGACGGTGTAGATGAAGCACAGCTCCGATGATTTCTTGCGCGCATCGTAGCTGCGTTTGAACAGGGTGAAATCGAGCAGATCATCACTGGCGATGCCCAGGCGCTGCACAATCGCAGGCCGCAGGTCTTCTTCGGGATGGTCGATGGGCAGCTTGAGTTCGGTGATTCGTAGCATGACAGGATCCGGTATGCGGCGTTTGGTAGGGCCGGCGGTTTTGCAAACCGGCGATTATAAGCCCCAACGGCGGTTTCCCGTCATGCTAAAACAGCGCAGGGCCGAATCAGTCGTCTCGCGAGCCGCCAAACGCCGCGCAGCCACGCTGCACCTGGCCGTTGATCCGAAGTTCGGCGCTCATGTGCTGCAGGCTGCCGCTGACGCTGTCGATGCAGCGCTGGGGCGCGACCCACAGTTCGATCTTCTGGCCGTTGGCTTCGGTGGTGAGGTTGAAACGGCCATCGCCCAGTTGCTCTTCCACATAAGGTACCGGCAGCGGTGGCTGGCCCTCGCGCTGCAGGACCATGCCCTTGTTGGTGACATTCAGCGCCCACGCGGGTTTGTGGCCGTTGGCGCGCAGGATCATGCGCTTGAAGTCCGGGTCGTCACAGGCCGAGGTCGAGCGTTCGACGCGGTACAGCTGCTGCAGCTCCACCTGGCCCTGGGTGCCGCTGGCGACCCCGGAGAACTTGCCGCGCAAGTCGGCAAACAAGGCCCCTTGCTGGCCGGCCAGGGACGCCGCTTCCTGGAGGATGCTGGTGCCGCCGGTATCGTTGACCACGTAGTTGCGCTGGTCATGGCAGGGCTGGAACAGCAGTTTATCGCCGATGGCGGTCAACTCGCCCTGCATGCGGGTCAGGCCCGCCGTGGACGGCTTGGCCGGGTCGCGCTCAAACACCTGGCAGGCGGTGAACAGGGGCAGTAGGGCAAACAGAGCAAGGATACGGGCGGCACGCATTATCGGGTCTCCTGACAAGTGCCGCCACGTTACGCAGGCTGGCGCTGCATCACAAGTCGGTGATGGGCGATTAGGTTGCAGCATTTTAACGGAGCCTGAAATTAAGCCTTTTCCCGTGGAGGTCACGGAAGCCTTATGCCAAGTTTAAGTTTTTCGAAAGGCGCATTCATATGAACATTCGATGGGCCCTTTTCGCCCTGGCCTGCGTGGCACCCCTGGCCTGGGCCGAGGTGCCGGCCAAGCTGTTCTATACCTCACAGACCGACTTCACCGATATCACCTTGACCCTGAAAAAAGCCCAAGCCCTCCACCCCGAGTTTATCGAGGTTGACGTGACGCTCACACCGCAGGCCCAGGAGCGCACGAAAGCGCTGTCCCAGGCGGCCATGCATAAACAGATGACCCTGTACCTCAATGGCCGGCAGCTCAATACGGCGACGGTCCAGGGTGTGCTCGACGGTCCGGGCCTGAGGTTCTCCATCCCTCGCGATCAGTTGTTGGAGATGATGCCGTCGCTGATCAAGTGATCAGCCGACGATGTAAGTCTGCCCGGTCTGTAAGCCTTCCACACTCTTGGCGTAGGCCAAAGCTACATCTGCCGCAGGCACCGGCTTAAAGCCCCGGAAATAAGGCGCATAGCTACCCATGGCCTCCAGCAGTACGTTGGGGCTGACCGAGTTGATCCGCAGGCCCCGTGGCAGTTCAATTGCCGCCGCTTTGACGAAAGCATCAATGGCGCCATTGACCAGCGCCGCCGAGGCGCCGGTGCGGATCGGGTCGCGGTTGAGGATGCCGCTGGTGAAGGTGAAGGACGCACCGTCGTTGGCAAATTCGCGGCCGATCAGCAGCAGGTTGACCTGGCCCATCAGTTTGTCTTGCAGGCCGAGGTCGAAGTGGCTGGCGTCCATTTCGCCCAGGGGCACAAAGTTGACGCTGCCGGCGGCGCACACCAGGGCGTCGAACTTGCCGGTTTGTGCAAACAGTCGGCGGATCGAAGCGCTGTCGCTGATATCGACGTGAAAGTCGCCGCTCGTGCGACCAATGCTGATCACTTCATGGCGCTGGGACAGTTCTGCCTTGACCGCCGAGCCCACCGTGCCGCTGGCACCAATCAACAGGATTTTCATGTGTCGTTCCTCTAGAGGTTCAGGTGAGCCTTGAGTCTAGAGTGGTTTTTTCTGCGGATAAGCGCACTAATAGGCAACCTTTGGTTTTCAATTGGAAACAATCCATGAGCGAGATGGATGATCTGGCGGCGTTTGCGGTGTTGATCGAAGCCGGCAGTTTTACCCTGGCCGCCCAGCAACTGGGGTGCAGCAAGGGCCAGTTGTCCAAGCGCATCAGCCAGTTGGAGGCGCAGTTTTCGGTGGTGTTGCTGCATCGCACCACCCGTCGATTAAGCCTCACTGCCGCCGGCGCGGCGCTGTTACCCCAGGCCCAGGCATTGGTAATCCAGGTCGACCGCGCGCGTCAGGCATTGGCGCGGCTCAAGGACGATGTGGCAGGGCCGGTGCGTATGACCGTTCCGGTTTCCCTGGGTGAAACCTTCTTCGATGGTCTGTTGCTGGAGTTTTCCCGGCAGTACCCGCAAGTACAGATCGAGCTGGATCTGAACAACAATTATCGTGACCTGGCGCGGGACGGTTTTGATCTGGCAGTACGCTCGGCGGTGGCCAACGATGAAAGGCTGGTCGCCAGGCCGCTGTTGGCCTGGCATGAAATGACCTGCGCCAGCCCGGCCTATCTGGAGCAACACGGGGAACCGCTGACACCGGCGGAGCTGGTCGGCCACCGTTGCTTGCTCAACAGCCACTACAGTGGTCGCGAAGAGTGGCTGTATCACCAGCAACACGAATTGCTGCGGGTCCGGGTGGATGGCACGTTTGCCTCCAACCACTACAACCTGCTGAAAAAGGCTGCGTTGGTGGGTGCCGGCATCGCACGGCTGCCCTCCTATCTGTTGCAGATGGAATTGGCTGACGGCCGGCTGCGTTGGCTCCTGCGTGATTATCAGACTCGTAGCCAGCCGATGTACCTGGTCCACCCCTATCAGGGCGGGTTGCCACGCCGTACCCAAGTACTGGCCGATTACCTGGTGGGCTGGTTCAAACGCAATGGCGAGGCATTGGACCGGCTTTAGCGCCAGCGCCGGGCAATCCAGTGATCTATGGACACCCGTCCTGGCCCCTTGGCCATCAACAGCAGCAGCAAGGCGATCCAGGTGCCGTGGGTCGGGTAGGCGTCGGGGTAGACAAACAACTGGATCACCAGGGTCATACCCAACAAGGCCAGGGCCGAAAAGCGCGTGGCCAGACCCAGCAGAATCAGGACCGGGAAAAAATGCTCGGCGAACGTAGCCAGGTACGCCGCCACTTCTGCGGGTACAAACGGTACGTGGTATTCACTTTTAAACAACGGCACGGTGGAGTTGGCCAACTGCGGCACACCCAGTTCGAAGGTGCCGTCTATCAGGTCGACGGCGAAGCCCTGGACCTTGGTCTGGCCGGACTTCCAGAACACCGCCGCCATGGAAAAGCGTGCAATAAGGGCGATCAGGCTGTAGGGGATGTTCCCGAAGGTTTGGGTGGCGCGTGCAATCAGGCGCGTAGCGGCAGTGTTCATGGTTGTACCTTGATATGGGTGATGGCGCGGTGGTTGATCAGCAGTCCCAGGCAGTGGTGCAGGTCAAATTCGCTCGCTGCGTCGAGGGCGTACGCCACCGCCATTTCCAGGGGCCAATCGTTGGCCAGGCTGTTGATAAACGTCACGCAGCCGCTGTCGATGCCGAATACCTCGACCTCCAGGCCGTTGCGCAGGATCAACGCGCTTTGCTCCTGCCAGGGGTTGAGGCTGGCGACGGTGTCGGTGGTTTGATGCGCGGCCCATAACGCCACCACGGCATAGTTCGACTGCAGGGTGCTGACGCTGGGGTGCAGGTGCAGGCGTACGTTGCCCAGGCTGGGCAACTGTTGCAGTTGGTCGATGACGGCCTGGGGCTCGGCGACGGGTGTGTCGGCGGCGTGATAGGCGTTGATCCGCAAGTGCTCCAGTCGCGCGACGTCCGCCAGGTAAGGCACGCTGGCGGCGGGGGCGAAGCCCTGGATAAAGGCGGCGAGGTCGCTGCCGTACTCGTTGAGCAGTGGGCTGGTGGGTGGATAGGCCTGGACATACAACCCGGCCATGGCGCGGAAAAAACCATCGCCCACCAGTTGCCGGGTTACTGGGTAACCGTCGGCCAGGGCGCTGATTAACGAACTGTGGACGTTGTTGCGATACACCGCAAAACGGCTGGCGGGATCGGCGCCGTTGTGGCTGAACAAACCCTCCGGGCATGGCTGGCCCGGCGCCAACAGGGCCTTTGCAAACTGTTCGAGCACATTCATGGGCGCACCGCCGCAGCCAGCAAGTGGCGCTCGGCTTGCCGGGCTTCGGCGTGCAATACGCTGAAGGCCGGTACATCGTTGTCGCGCTCGATCAGCGTCGCAACCGGCCCGGTGCGTTGCAAGGCCTGCTGATACAACTGCCAGACGGCGTTGTCGATGGGCGCGCCGTGATCATCAATCAGCAGGCGATCACCAAGGCTGTCGCTGTCTTCGGCAAAGCCTGCCAGATGAATCTCGCCCACCGCGTGCAAAGGCAACGCATCGAGGTAGGCCAACGGATCCTGCTGATGATTGATGCAGGACACATACACATTGTTCACGTCCAGCAACAAACCGCAGCCGGTGCGCCGGATGACCTCGCGGATAAAGTCGGTTTCATCCAGGGTGGAGCGTTGGAACTGCAGGTAGGTCGACGGGTTCTCCAGCAGCATGGGCCGCTTGAGGGTGGTTTGTACCTGGTCCACGTGTTCGCACACTCGCTTGAGAGTTGCGTCGTCATAGGCCAGGGGCAGCAGATCGTTGAGAAACACCGGGCCGTGGCTGGACCAGGCCAGGTGTTCGGAAAAGGACTGGGGTTGATAGCGCTCGATCAGTACCGCCAGGCGCGCCAGGTGGGCCTGGCTCAGCGGGCCTTCGCCGCCGATGGACAGGCCGACGCCATGCAGTGACAGCGGATACTGCTCGCGGATCAGGCCCAGGTAGTGATGAAAAGGCCCGCCGGCCACCATGTAGTTTTCGGCGTGGACTTCAAAAAAACCAATATCGGGCAGGGTGGCGAGCACTGTATGCCAGTGTTCGCTCTTGAGCCCCAGCCCGGCCCGGCACGCAAGGCCGGGTGCCTGAGCCTGGGCGACATCAGGCAGGGATGAAAGTGTCATCGTCAGTACTCAGGCAGGGGTAATTCAGGACTTGGCCTTGAAGGCTTCCAGTTGGCCAAAACCTGTCGGCGAGGTTTGGCTTTCCATCTTCACGCAGGTGCCTTCAGGGACCAGGTTCCAGGCGTTGGCCTGGTAGTCGGTTTTCGAGGTGCCCGCACAGGTAGTGCCGGGGCCTGCGGCGCAGTCATTCTTGCCTTTGAGGGCGACGCCGAAGCATTTTTCCATCTTCGCGTCGTCGGCATGGGCGACAGTGGTCAGGGTGCTCAGGCTCAAGGCCGACCCCAGGGCGAGGACGAGGGTGGCGGCGGACAGCGAACGGGTGGTCATGGTGTTTCTCCAGCAGTGAGGTGGGTAAGCAAGCGATTGTGCTTGCATACCCCACTAGAGAAAGGGGGGAGGGGATCGTTACAGGTGGTTCGAAGAAAAGTTAAAACAACGCAAATTCTACGGTTCACACAAAGCAAATGTGGGAGCGGGTTTGCTCGCGATAGAAGTGTGTCAGCCAAACCATCCGGCACTGACACACCGCCTTCGCGGGCAAGCCCGCTCCCACATTCAGACCCTAGCCGCCGAGGTAAGCCTCGCGCACTTTCGGGTCGGTCAGCAGTTGTTCGCCGCTGCCCTGCATCACTACCCGGCCGTTTTCCAACACATAGGCGCGGTCGGCAATTTTCAGTGCCTGGTTGGCGTTCTGTTCCACCAGAAACACCGTCACACCGTCCTTGCGCAGTTGCTCGATGATGTCGAAGATCTGCTGGATGATGATCGGGGCCAGGCCCAGGGACGGCTCATCCAACAGCAGCAGCTTGGGCTTGCTCATCAGCGCACGGCCGATGGCAAGCATCTGCTGTTCGCCACCGGACATGGTGCCGCCGCGCTGGCTGAAGCGCTCCTTGAGCCGAGGGAACAGGTGCAGCACCTTGTCCATCTGCTCCTGGTAGTCGCCCTTGTCGGTAAAGAACCCACCCATGGCCAGGTTCTCTTCCACGGTCAGGCGGGCAAACACCCGACGGCCTTCCGGGACCACGGCAATGCTCTTGCGCATGATCGCCGCAGAGTGCTGGCCCACCAGTTCCTCACCCATATAGCGGATGCTGCCGCTGTGAGCCTGGGGCGAGCCGCACAAGGTCATCAGCAAGGTGGATTTGCCGGCACCGTTGGCACCGATCAGGGTGACGATCTCGCCCTGGCGCACTTCCACGTTGACGTCGTGCAGGGCCTGGATCTTGCCGTAGAAAGTGGAAACGTTTTCGAATTGCAGCATTTACGCTTCCCCCAAATAGGCTTTGATCACTTCCGGGTTGTCGCGGATCTGCTCCGGCGTCCCGTTGGCCAATGGCGCGCCCTGGTTGATCACGACGATATGGTCGGAAATGCTCATGACCAGTTTCATGTCGTGTTCGATCAGCAGCACGGTGGCGTTGTTTTCTTCACGCAGCACACCGATCAACGCCTTGAGGTCTTCGGTTTCCTTGGGGTTGAGGCCGGCAGCCGGTTCGTCGAGCATCAGGATCCGCGGGCGGGTCATCATGCAGCGGGCGATTTCCAGGCGCCGTTGCTGACCGTAGGCCAGGGTGCCGGCCGGGCGGTTGGCAAACTCGGTCAGGTTGACCTTGTCCAGCCAGTACGCGGCGTACTCCATGGCCTCGCGCTCGCTCTTGCGGAACGCCGGGGTCTTGAACAGGCCCGCGAAGAAATTGGTGTTCAGGTGCCGGTGCTGGGCGATCAGCAGGTTTTCCACGGCGGTCATGTCCTTGAACAACCGCACGTTCTGGAAGGTCCGCACCACGCCCTTGCGGGCGATCTCGTGACCGGCCAGGCCCTGGATCGGCTGGCCGTCCAGCAGGATGCTGCCACCGGCCGGTTTGTAGAAACCGGTCAGGCAGTTGAACACCGTGGTCTTGCCGGCGCCGTTGGGGCCGATCAACGCGACCACTTGTTTCTCTTTGACGGTCAGGGCGACGCCATTGACCGCCAGCAAGCCGCCGAAGCGCATGCTCAGGTTTTCGACTTTCAGGATCTCGCGGCTCATTTGCGCAGCTCCATATGTGGACGTTGCATGGGCAGCAGGCCTTGAGGGCGCCAGATCATCATCAGCACCATCATGGCGCCGAACATCAACATGCGGTACTCGCTGAATTCACGCATCAGTTCCGGCAGCAGGATCATCACGATGGCCGCAAGGATCACGCCCAACTGCGAGCCCATGCCACCCAATACCACGATGGCGAGGATGATTGCCGACTCGATGAAGGTGAACGATTCCGGTGTCACCAGGCCTTGGCGAGCGGCAAAGAAGCTACCGGCAAAACCGGCGAACGCGGCACCCAGGGTGAAGGCCGAGAGCTTGATGACGGTCGGGTTCAGGCCCAGCGCGCGGCAGGCGATTTCGTCTTCACGCAGCGCTTCCCAGGCACGCCCGATCGGCATGCGCAGCAGGCGGTTGATCACGAACAGCGCGGCCAGGGCCAGCAACAGGGCGACCAGGTACAGGAACACCACCTTGCTCACCGGGTTGTAGGCAATCCCGAAGTACTCGTGGAAGGTCTGCATGCCTTCGGCAGCGGAGCGATCAAACGACAAGCCGAAGAACGTTGGCTTGGGAATGCTGCTGATGCCGTTGGGGCCGCCGGTGATATCGGTGAGGTTACGCAGGAACAGACGGATGATTTCACCGAAGCCCAGGGTCACGATGGCCAGGTAGTCACCGCGCAGGCGCAACACAGGGAAGCCCAGCAGGAAGCCGAAGGTGGCCGCCGCCATGCCGGCCAGAGGCAGGCAGATCCAGAAGCTCCAGCCCAGGTAGTGCGAGAGCAGCGCGTAGGTGTAGGCACCTACTGCGTAGAAGCCCACATAACCCAGGTCGAGCAGGCCCGCGAGGCCCACCACGATGTTCAGGCCCAGGCCCAGCAGCACGTAGATCAGGATCAGGGTGGCGATATCCACCGCACCACGGGAGCCGAAGAATGGCCAGATCAACGCGGCCACGATCAGGCCGATGATGATGTAGCGCTGGGTGCGCGGCAGGGTCAGGAACTGGCTGACCTTGGGCGAGACCAGCGGGCCACGGTTGGACTTGAGCAGCGCACCGACCTGCTGGGTGAACAGCACCCGCAGGAACATCAGCACCGAGCACAGGGCAATGATGGTCAGGGTGACTGGCCCGGTGCCGTGTACTTCAAGGTTGATCCCGACAATGCTCAGCTTGAGCCCGAGTACCGGAAAGGCCACGGCCCATACCAGCAAGGCGCTGAAAAACGCCGATTTAAGATATCTGCTCATACTTTCTCAACCTCCGGACGGCCCAGGATGCCGGTCGGCCGGAATAACAGCACCAGAACCAATAGGCCGAATGCCACCACGTCCTTGTACTGGTCGCCGAAGATATCGGCACCAAAGGCTTCGGCCACACCCAGCACCAGCCCGCCGAGCATCGCGCCCGGAATACTGCCGATGCCGCCGAGGACCGCCGCAGTGAAGGCTTTGAGCCCCACCAGGAAGCCGGCGTTGGGGTTGATCACGCCATACTGCATGCTCAGCAACACGGCAGCGACGGCGGCCAGTGCGGCGCCGATGACGAAGGTCAGGGCAATGATGTTGTTGGTGTTGATACCCAGCAGGTTGGCCATCTTGATGTCTTCGGCGCAGGCCCGGCAGGCGCGCCCCAGACGGGAGCGGGAGATGAACAGGGTCAGGCCCAGCATGGCCACCAGGGTGACGACGAAGACCAGGATCTGCATGTAGGAAATCAGCACTTCTTCTGCACCACCTGGACCGAAGGAAAAGCTCCCCGGGATCAGGTTGGGAATGGACTTGTCCTTGGAGTCCTGGGACAGCAATACGGTGTTCTGCAGGAAAATCGACATGCCGATGGCAGAAATCAACGGGATCAGGCGGTTGCTGCCACGCAAGGGGCGGTACGCAACACGTTCGATACTGTAGCCGTAGGCACTGGTTACGACGATTGACGCAAGGAACGCGGCAGTCATTAACAGCGGCAGGGAGTGGATACCCATCATGGCCAGCCCGGCAATGGCGATAAACGCCACGTAGGAGCCAATCATGTACACCTCGCCGTGGGCGAAGTTGATCATTCCAATGATGCCGTAAACCATTGTGTAGCCAATGGCTATCAAGGCATAGGTGCTGCCAATGGTCAGGCCATTAACCAACTGTTGGAAAAAATGATAGATCTCAGGCATTACAGCGCTCCTAAAAACCCGATACGCATTTCACTGGTGGAGTCATCTTCCTGCTCGGTGCTGTGTTCTGTGAGCACATTTGCACAAAGCATTTGCCAGCGAACCGCTGGTGACGGTTTTAAGATTTTCAGGTGAACCAGCGCCCGGATCGCGGGTGCGTGGCCCATAAACCTCGTAAAACAAAACCCACTGCTTGCACAGTGGGCTTGTTATCCAGTAACGCCTGGCTTACTGAGGGGAAACTTCGGTTTTTGGTTGACCGAAGTGCCATTCGTAGACCACGAACTTGAAGTCTTTCAGGTCGCCGTTCTTATCGAAGCTCAGGTCGCCGGTCGGGGTCTTGAAGGTACCCGCGTGGATGGCCTCTGCCACTTTGGTGGTGTCTTCGCTTTTGGCAGCTGCGATGCCGCCCGCGATGATTTCAACCGCCGAGTAGGCTGGGAACACGAACGGACCGCTTGGGTCTTTGCCGTCAGCCTTGAGTGCGTCGACGATGGCCTTGTTCGCAGGGTCGGCGTCGAAGGATTTCGGCAGGGTGACCAGCAGGCCTTCGGAGGCTTTCTGGGCGATTTGCGAGATGGAGTCGTTGCCCACGCCTTCCGGGCCCATGAACTTGGCTTTCAGGCCTTTTTCCTGGGATTGGCGCAGGATCAGACCCAGTTCTGGGTGGTAGCCGCCGTAGTAGACGAAGTCGACGTTGGCTTGCTTGAGCTTCTGGATAATCGAGGAGAAGTCCTTGTCACCGGCGTTCAGGCCTTCGAACACAGCAACCTTGGTGCCTTTGCTCTCGAGGGTCTGCTTAACGGCGGTGGCGATGCCTTCACCGTATTGTTGCTTGTCGTGCAGGACTGCCACGACCTTCGGCTTGACGTGGTCGGCGATGTAGTTGCCGGCCGCTGGGCCCTGGGCGCTGTCCAGGCCGATGGTACGGAAGATCAGCTTGTAGCCACGGGAGGTGATTTCCGGGCTGGTAGCCGCCGGAGTGATCATGATCACGCCTTCGTCTTCGTAGATGTCGGTTGCAGGTTGAGTGGAGCTGGAGCAGAGGTGGCCGACCACGAACTTGACGCCGTCGTTGACCACTTTGTTGGCGACGGCAACGGCTTGTTTAGGGTCGCAAGCGTCGTCGTATTCCTTGGCCTCAAGCATTTTGCCATCGACACCGCCCTTGGCGTTGATGTCCTTGATGGCTTGCTTGGCGCCCATGAACTGCATATCGCCGTATTGGGTCACAGGGCCGGTTTTAGGGCCGGCAATACCGATCTTGATGGTGTCAGCTGCGAACGAATGGCCGGCAACCCCAGCCAGGACCATAGCGGCAAACAGTTTGGAAATCTGCTTAGTAGCCTTATTCATAGTGCTCCACTCTTACTGTTGTATTTTTTATAGTTCTAGCGGCCTTGTGGGCTACAGAACCGGATCAGATATCTCGGATATCCCCCGGCAGCGGCCTGGCAACTGTACCGGTACAGTGTAGAGCGCCGGTTGATCGCTTGAAAAGCTGGCTGCTGGGGGCAAACGCCGGGTATGTCGCTTAAATGAAAGAAAAAGACAGAATAGCGGCGGGTGCTTGCCAGAGTCTCGGGCAATCCTTGGCGTTCCTGACACTTTCAATCGGTGCCTCAATTGCAACTGGGTTTTTCTGGGGAAGCCTCGACGGTATGATTGCGCCGATTTTTTCCTCAGGTGAGTTCCCATGACGCAAGAACCTAGCACCCTCTATGCCAAGCTGCTCGGCGAAACCGCGGAAATTTCCTGGAAGGAGCTCGAACCGTTCTTTGCCAAGGGTGCCCTATTGTGGGTCGACGCTGGCCTGGATTTGATCGAAGCGGCCGAGGGAATGGCCGAGGACAACCGTGACAAAGTGGCCGCCTGGCTGGCCTCCGGGAGTCTTGGCGAAGTGTCTGCGACGCGGGCATTGGACCTGGTGGAGCGTGATCCGAGCTTGTGGGCGGTGGTGGTTTCACCGTGGATTCTGATCCAGGAAAGGGCATCGAACTAAACGCGCGCACCGAAATAGTGCGAGTTGCGCGCCATTAAAAGTGTGTAGCGGAGTAACCGCTTTGCCCATGATGGCAACTGGCCGTGAAGAAAGGTCACAGGCGAGGGTGACGTAAACGTCAGGGGAACAGTTTTGCGGGCCGCGGATGGCCCGGGGAATTGTTTCTTGGTGTGGCAAGGTTAGGGGTATTTGTTGCCGGTTAGACCGCTATCGCAGACAAGCCAGCTCCCACATCCAGCCGCATTCCAAGAGTGGAACTCGGTCAACTGTGGGAGCGGGCTTGCTCGCGATGGGCGCACCTCGGTCTAGGCGGTCTTGCCCGTATGGTTGTTCAGCGAGATCACCTTGGTCTTGCCAATCCGGTGACGATAAATCTCACGCAGGTACTTGATCGCCTTCTTCACGCAATCGCGCGACAGGCGAATGTCGTTGATCGAGACAAACTTCTCTTTGTCGTTGATCAGCTCGCGGTACTTCTTCTCATACATCGGCTTGATCGCGTACCAGTTGGTATCGAGGATCTTCGCCGGGTTCTCGAATTCGTTGAGTAACTCGTCGATACGGTCCTCGTCGAAGTCTTCATGGATGATGAAGTCCAGGATCGAGTTGTCCAGGGTCTCGTCGAAACGGTACGGGTTGCGGGCAAAGCAGCGCTTGATAAAGGCCACGATCAACGTCAGGAAGTCATCCGACAGGCACGGGCTCTTGGCGATCAGGGTGGTCAACGACAGGTTGGCCGAAGCACCGATCACCAGGGCGTAGCGCTTGAGGGTGGTGTTGGGGAACAGGCTGTTGAGGTGGGTCTTGAGCCGGTTCAGGTCCATATAGGACAGTTTGTAGTCCTTGGGCAAGGAGACGATGGACACCACCGACGAGCAGTTCTTGAAGAAGTGCAGGTCATGCAGGGCCGCTGCGTCATAGCCGGAGTTCTTGTACTGCTCCAGGGATGCCTTGTAGCGCTTGGATTCGATCGGCAACAGGCTGATGCCTTCGATGGCCTGGGTGACTTTATTGAAGTGGGGCAGGTCGATGGAACGGAAGAACAAATCGTCGATGTTCAGGCGCTGCGGCTCTTTTTCAAACACCTTGAACTTGTCGTTGCTCGGCGCCGGGGTTTCCGGGACCACCGACTCGGCGTAGGCAATTGCCACCGGCCCGGCCAGGCTCATGAACAGGTCGTTGGCGTCCAGGCGAATGGTTTCACCGATGTCGATGCCGGCGCGGCGGAAATAGTTCTGGTCATAGTCGGTCGTCACCGCCTGAGCCGTCAGGATGTTGAAGATCTGCTGTGAGATGTACTGGTTGGCGTGTTTTTCCATGGCATTGACGTCAATGTTCTGGATGTTGCCGTCGTCGCTTTCTTCGGCGTAACGCATGATGTCGTTGGAGATCAGCATCATCGCGTTCCACGGGCGGATACGGCCTTTGACACTGGCCTCGCTGCTGTCTTCATTGTCGAAGTTGTACGAGAAATCCCATTCCTCCGACAGGTACTTGCACAGCAGCCGACCGGCGTTGATGTGCAGCGCCTCGGACATTTCGCTGCGGTGATCGGAGATGTTCGGCAGCACGCAGATCCCGCTGGTGAAAATCGGCTCGAACACAAAGGCATGGCCGCTCTTGCTGTCATGCTCGTCGGCAGGTTTGGTGTCGAAGGTCTTGTTCATGTACGAGTGTTGCTGGGCCAGGCCAAACTCCGAGGCCATGCCCGAGCCGGTGCCGCCGCCGGCGCTGAAGATCGAGAAGTACAGGCGCGACTGGTTGGCCTTGATCCCGCAGGAGTCGATCAGGTACGAATGGATCATCTTCCAGTCAGGGCTGGAAAAACGCTGGGTGTCTTTGTTGAGGATGATCTTGGCCAGGTACTGGCCGAGGATCGGTGCGTTACCGGCGCCACCGGCATGCACTTCCGACAGGTCCATGATTTTCATTTTGCTGTAGTCGCGCAAAAAGCCGCTTTTCTCGCCCTTGCGCGAGAAACGGATGCGTCCGGCGATGTCTTTGTCCAGGTCGCCGAGCATCACCAGCGGCTCGACCAGAAACACCGGCTTGCTGGCCTTGCTGGCGCCCAGGCGCAAGTTGTTACGGATCCACTGGGCTGGGCTGTAGCCCTTTTCAACGTAGGATTTGTCTTCGGTGCTGAACTCGTTCAGATAAAACTTGCGGGCGTTGTACACCAGTTCCGCCACATCCAGGGCGATGTTGGAGCCACAGCGCCCCAGGCCGATCAGGCAGACCGAGGGAAACTCCTGCTCACTGTGCAGCTCGCTGTCACCGTCAAGGTGCGGCGGGCGCGGGAACACCATGTCGCGCAGGCCATCGAGGTTGTCGAGGATGCGGTCGGTGTTGGTTTCGGTGAAGTACAGGTATTGCTGGGTGCCCAGCGCACGTTGACTGGTCAATGACTTTGAACCTGAGGGTTTTTCCGCAGGCGCTGTCAGCAACACGTCGGATACCGCGGTAACAGGATTATTTTTAGAAGTCATTGTGCGCCATGTGCCTGGACGGATGGCCGGAAAACATCAAAGAGCCATCACCGAGTGAGAGTTCGCGACTTTACCCGATAGGGTTTAACCCTAGGTTTTCTAGGGAAAAGCTACGTTGGACTCTCATGAATCGGCCGTTCGTCGGCGTTCTTTAATCAAATACTGGCGATTTGCCCTGATGCTGGCGTTTCAGCGAATAGGGCGGACTACCGAAGAACCCGTCGATGAACCCTTGGCGCTGGTCGTGTCCTTGCTGCCCGCCAGGCCCGGCGGGTTGCGTTGGTCAAGTGCCGTGATCACGGCACTGATTTCACTGGCCGGCACCGCTGCACTGAGCAGGTAACCCTGCACGTAATCGCAGCCATGTTTGATCAACAGCTCCAGTTGCTGCTGGGTTTCCACGCCTTCGGTAATGACTTGCAGGTGCAGGGTGTGGGCCATGCCGATGATCGCCTGGACAATCTCCATATCGGTGGTGGACTTGGGAATGTCCTGGATAAAGGAGCGGTCGATCTTCAGCGTGTTAAGGGGCAGGCGCTTGAGGTAGGAGAGGGAGGAGTAGCCAGTGCCGAAGTCGTCGATGGACAGCGCCACACCCAGCGCGCGGATTTGCCGCAGCAGGATCAGGGTGCTGCTGATGTTGCCCATCAAGGCATTTTCGGTCACCTCCAGCTCCAGGCGGCTGGCGGCGATGCCACTGCTGCGCAAGGCGTATTCGATTTCATCTGCCAGTTCGTCACGGGCCAGGTTCAGGGCCGAACAATTCACGGCCATGACCAGCTCCGGGTGCCCCTGGTCCGTCAGCCAACCCAGGTCGGCACAGGCCTGGCGCAGCACCCAGTTGTCCAGCTCGGCGATCAGGCCGTTGTTTTCGGCGATGCCGATAAACCGTTCGGGCGCCAGTAGCCCATGTTGCGGGTGTTGCCAACGCACCAGGGCTTCGAGGCGGGTGACCTTGCCTTTGTGCAGGTCCAGAATCGGTTGGTAGTGCAGGACCAGTTCCTTTTGGTTGCGCAATGCACTGCGCAATTCCTCTTCCAACTGCAGTTCGAGAAAGGCTCGGGTTTTCAGGTTGGAGCTGAAGAAGTTCAAGCTGTTGCGCCCGCCATCCTTGGATTGATACAGCGCCAGGTCGGCGGTTTTCAGCAGTTCCTCGCAGGTGGTCCCGTCCTCGGGAAACACGCTGATACCGATGCTGGTGGTCATCACCATGCGCCGGCCAGCCAGCTCGATGGGCTCTTTCATTTTCTGCATGATGCGCTGGGCCATGTGCCGCGCTTCGTCGCGATGATGGATGTTGATCAGGATGCAGAATTCATCGCCGCCAAAGCGCGCCACTACATCATTGTGACTGCGTATCGAACTCTTGATATGGCCGGCCAGGACTGTCAGCAGCTCATCGCCGGCATCATGGCCGAGGCTGTCGTTGATCCGCTTGAAGTGGTCGATGTCGAGGAAGATCACCGCCAGCATGCCCTCGGCCTGGGCTTTCTGCGCGAGGTTTTCGGCGAAGATCTGGTTGAAGCCCCGGCGATTGAGCAGGCTGGTCAGGGCGTCGTAGTGGGCCACTTGCTGCAGGGATGCGCGCGCCTGGTCCAGTTCGGTCAGCAGGGCATTGACCCGACGCAGGTCGCGTTCCTTGTGCTGCAGTTTCTTGTCGGCGAGGGCCGCGCTGATGCTGCTGCCGATGACCAACAACGTGATGACGGCCACCGACAGGCCCAGTTGCGTCGGGTTGTTGTCGATGGGCAATGCCGGCACGGCCCCGGTGGGCAGCAGCAATTGCATGGCTGCCATACCGGTGAAGTGCATGCTGATAATGCCGGCGCCGAGCACCAGGCTGGCAGCGTACTTGAGCAGTTGGTGGAACATTCCACTGCCATTGCGCAGGTAGCGGGACAACAGCAAGGCGGCCAGGCTGGCGCCAATGGCAATGGCCACCGACAACCCGAACAGCCCGCTGGAAAAATACACCTGGGCCTCGGAGCGCATGGCGGCCATGCCCACGTAGTGCATCAGGGCGATGCCCAGGCCCATGCAGGTGGCCGCCGTCAGGTACTGATGAAAACGCATTCGGGCATGACTGAGGGTTTGCAGGGCGAACAACGAAGCGATCAACGCGATCGCCAATGAAGCCAGCGTCAGGAACCATTCGTAATGGATAGTGATGGGCGCCTGGAGCGCCAGCATGCTGATGAAGTGCGTCGACCAGATCCCGCCGGCCAGGCAACCGGCGCCGATCCAGCGCCAATGGCGTTTTGCCGTCAGGTTATCAACGTGGCCGACACGCTCGGCCATGTCCAGGGTGCCAAAACTCGCGGCGCAGGCAACCAGGTACGCCAGTAGCACCAGGAAGGGGTTATGGGTGCAATTAAGTAATAAATACCCGCTCTCGGGAAGCGGGGTAAAAAAATGCAGACCCAGCCATTCCATAGCACGTCCCGTTGCAGAGTCATCTCGTGTCACTGCGCGTGGCGATGACCTATGGAATCGAGTATAGAAGGCTCAGCGGAAGCGCAAGCTGTAATGGCATTTTGATTGCTTTGATTTTGGCATGCTCGCCATAGCCAATGGTGCTAAGCACTGATGGGCAGCTCGAACTCGTAAGGCGGTTGCTCCAGCGGCGCCAGGCCGAATGCGGCGCGGGCGGCGTCGCAATCGACGTTCACTTCACCCTGGCTCCACGAGGCCTCGAATTCCCGGCACACGCTGGAACGCTGCTCGTAGATCGAACAACGGGTGCCGCTGCCCACTTCGCCCTCCAGGCTGCAACAGCGTGCCGGTTTCTGGTCGGTGCCGATCATCGCCACCCGGCTGGGGTTGATCTGTACCACCAGTTCATCGGGCACGGTGCCGCCTGATGAGGCGCATTCGCCCCAAAAGAAAGACACGCGAAAGTGTGAACAGCAGGCACCGCAATTCAGACACGGACTGGCATCGGACATGGCACGTCATCAATAAGAGGTAAGGGGGAGCTGCGGAAGGCTCGCTATTCTATGCCTGCCAAGGCGCTTGGGAAGGGGGGCGCGTGCTTATTTTTTTAGCGGGAAAATCCGGCTGTCCTGGATGAAATTACGCCCTATCAGCTTTACGAATCATTACAGACAACCGCGCCGCGCCTGACTAGATTGCAGGTTCCGGGCAGGATGCGTCGGCATCGAGCCTCTATAACAATAAAAGAGACGGACCCATGCAGAACTCGACCCAAGCGGCGAATGCCTGGCGCATTCTGTTCCTGCTGTTCCTGGCCAACCTGTTCAACTTCTTTGATCGCACGATCCCGGCGATCATCATCGAGCCGATCCGCATGGAATGGCACCTCAGTGACTTCCAGCTCGGCATCATCGGCACTGCATTCACCATCGTCTATGCGATTGCCGGCTTGCCCCTGGGGCGCCTGGCCGATACCGGCTCGCGCAGCAAGCTGATGGGCTGGGGCCTGGCGAGTTGGAGCGCGCTGACGGCGGTCAACGGCATGGTTGGCAGCTTCTGGACCTTTCTGCTGGTGCGCATGGGCATCGGCATTGGTGAAGCCAGTTACGCGCCGGCCGCCAACTCGTTGATCGGCGACCTGTTCCCGGCTCACCGCCGCGCCCGGGCCATGGGGATTTTCATGCTGGGCCTGCCCCTGGGCCTGTTGCTGGCGTTCTTCACCATCGGTGCGATGGTCAAGGCGTTCGACAGCTGGCGTGCGCCGTTCTTTATTGCGGCCATCCCGGGGCTGATCCTTGCGGTGTTCATGTTCTACATCAAGGAGCCCAAGCGCGGCGCCGCCGAAACCGTGCAAGTCTCCCAAGAGAAAGTCGACCGGCCGATCCGTCGCGTGCTCGCGGTGCCGACCTTTCTGTGGCTGGTGCTGGCGGGGCTGTGCTTTAACTTTGCGACCTATGCCTGCAACTCGTTCCTGGTGCCGATGCTGCAACGTTACTTCCTCATGCCCCTGCAGGAAGCGGCCGTGGCGACCGGGGTGATTGTCGGCGTGACCGGTCTGTTCGGCCTGACCTTGGGCGGCCTGGTGGCGGACAAGATTCACCAGCGCATTGCCAACGGCCGCTTACTGTTTGCCGCTTTCAGTCTGATTATCTCCACCGTATGCACTGCCTGGGCCCTGCATGCGGGGCGCATCGAGATCGGGGTGTTTGTCGCGGTGTTCAGTGTGGGCTGGTTGTTTGCCTATAACTTCTACACCTGCGTGTACACGGCGATCCAGGATGTGGTGGAGCCGCGCCTGCGGGCCACGGCCATGGCGCTGTTTTTCGCCGGCCTGTATCTGCTGGGGGGTGGCATGGGACCGGTGGTGGTGGGCGCGCTGTCTGATCACTTTGCCCATGCGGCAATGTACGCGGCGGGTGCCGAGCAAATGACCGAGGCGTTCAAGGCGGTGGGGCTGCATGATGCCATGTACCTGATTCCGGTGGCGTTGTTCCTGACCATGCTGTTTCTGTTCCAGGCTTCGCGGTGTTTTGTGCGCGATGCCAAGCGGATGAAGGATGGGTTGGGGAGGGTTGAGGTGCCGGCGGCGGTAGCTACTGCTTGAAACCGAGGTGACGCCAGCGCAGCATAGGTATCTACACAACTCTTTTATCTAGTGCTTATTGGGTTTGTGTACATATCCGTTACTGCGGTCACGGCGGCTATTGGTTCCGCCCTTACGGCGGGTCACTTTCGAAGAGCGCGAAAGTAACCAAAGCGCTTTTGCCCCACCACTCGGTGCCTCGCCTAGGCTCGGCATGCCCGCAGTCAGGCATTGCTCCGTGGGCCCGCCGCGATCGGCCATCCCTGGCCGTGTCGCGGCTACCCCGGCATCCATGCCGGGGTGCCCACTGCGCAATACCTGCCTGCGGCCATCGTGGTTTAACGGGGCGCCTGAGATCAAGATCAAAAGCAGAGCAACAGCAAAGCAAGAGCGTGAAGCTGCATTCCCCTGTGGGAGCGGGCTTGCCCGCGATGACGGTGTATCAGTCGATAAATCTATTGGCTGACCTGCCGCCATCGCAGGCAAGCCAGCTCCCACAGAAGGACGCGCACGCCTCGAAGGTCAGGCCGCCTCGCTTTGCTTTTGATTTTGATCTGAGGCGCCCCGTTAAACCACGCTGGCCGTCATCCGATATTGATTTGGGGGGTAAACCGGCAGGACACCCCCATAAAAAAGGCCCGCATTGCGCGGGCCTTTTTGTTCGTCAGGGCAGGGCGCGGATCAACCGGCGACCAACACCCGAATCGCCTCCAACCGCAGCGCCGCCTTGTCGAGCATGGCCAGGCCTTGCTCGCGCTGTTGGCGCAGGGCAACCAGTTCGCTGTCGCGTACGGTCGGGTTGACGGCTTGCAGGGCGGTCAGGCGCGCCAGCTCTTCGTCGGTGTCTGCCGCCAGGCGACGTTGCGCCTCGGCCACACGTTCGGCGTGGCGCGGGGCGATTTTCTCTTCGCCGGCGTTGATCCGTGGCGTCAGCTGATCGCGCTGGGCCTGCACGAACTTGTTGGCGCTGGCCCGTGGCACGCTTTCCAGCTGGTCGTTGAGGGTGGTGAAGGACACCCGGCCCGACAAGTCATTGCCATTGGCATCCAGCAGGCAGCGCAGGGCCGCCGGGGGCAGGTAGCGACCCAGTTGCAGCGAACGCGGTGCCACCACTTCACTGACATAGAGCAGTTCCAGCAACACAGTGCCTGGCTTCAGCGCCTTGTTCTTGATCAGCGCCACTGCGGTGTTGCCCATGGAACCGGACAGCACCAGGTCCATGCCGCCCTGGACCATCGGGTGCTCCCAGGTAATGAACTGCATGTCTTCGCGAGACAGCGCCTGGTTGCGGTCGTAAGTGATGGTCACGCCTTCGTCATCGCCGAGGGGGAAGCTGGCGTCGAGCATTTTTTCGCTGGGCTTGAGGATCAGCGCGTTTTCCGAATGGTCTTCGCTGTCGATGCCGAACGCGTCGAACAGGGTTTCCATGTAGATCGGCAGGGTGAACTGATCGTCTTGCTCCAGGATGTCCTCGACCAGCGCATCACCTTCGCCAGCGCCGCCGGAGTTGAGCTCCAGCAAACGGTCGCGGCCGGTGTGCAGCTCGGCTTCAAGGCGCTCGCGCTCGGTGCGGGCTTCGTCGATCAGGGCTTGCCATTCGCCGTCGTCGGCATTTTCCAGCAGCGGCAGCAGGCGCGGGCCGAACTGGTGCTGCAAGGCGTTGCCGGTCGGGCAGGTATTAAGGAAGGCATTCAAGGCTTCGTGGTACCACTGGAACAGCCGCTCTTGCGGGCTGGTTTCCAGGTACGGCACGTGCAGCTCGATCACATGCTTCTGGCCGATCCGGTCCAGACGCCCGATGCGCTGCTCCAGCAAGTCCGGGTGCGATGGCAGGTCGAACAGCACCAGATGGTGGGCGAACTGGAAGTTGCGGCCTTCACTGCCGATTTCCGAACAGATCAGCACCTGGGCGCCGAACTCTTCATCCGCGAAGTAGGCGGCGGCACGGTCCCGTTCGAGGATGTTCATGCCCTCGTGGAACACCGTGGCCGGGATGCCGGAACGCACGCGCAGGGCGTCTTCCAGGTCCATGGCGGTTTCGGCGTGGGCGCAGATCACCAGGACTTTGGTGCGCTTGAGCATTTTCAGCTGGTCGATCAGCCACTCGACGCGCGGGTCGAAGCGCCACCAGCGGTTTTCTTCTTCTATATCCGGTTGCGACTGGAAGCTGACTTCCGGGTACAGCTCGGCATGCTCGCCCAGCGGCAGCTCCAGGTATTCGTCCGGGCACGGCAGCGGGTAGGCGTGCAGCTTGCGCTCGGGGAAGCCTTGTACGGCGGCGCGGGTGTTACGGAACAGCACGCGGCCGGTGCCGTGGCGGTCCAGCAGCTCACGCACCAGGCGCGCACTGGCTTCGGTGTCGCCATCGTTGACGGCAGCCAGCAGTGCTTCGCCTTCGTTGCCGAGGAAGCCCTGGATAGTCTTGTGCGCGGCCGGCGAGAGGCGACCCTTGTCCATCAGTTCCTGGACGGCTTCGGCGACCGGGCGATAGTTCTCGCTCTCGGCGCGGAAGGCTTTGACGTCATGGAAACGGTTCGGGTCCAGCAGGCGCAGACGGGCGAAGTGGCTGTCCTGGCCCAGTTGTTCCGGGGTTGCGGTCAGCAGCAGCACGCCGGGAATGGTCTCGGCCAGTTGCTCGACCAGTTGGTATTCAGCGCTGGCCTTTTCTTCGTGCCAAACCAGGTGGTGGGCTTCGTCGACCACCATCAAGTCCCAGCCGGCGGCAAACAGCGCGTCCTGGGCTTTTTCGTCGTCCACCAGCCATTCCAGGGCCACCAGCGCGAGTTGGGTGTCTTCGAACGGGTTGCTGGCATCGCTTTCGATAAAACGTTCTTCGTCGAACAGCGCGACCTGCAGGTTGAAACGCCGGCGCATTTCCACCAGCCATTGGTGCTGGAGGTTTTCCGGGACCAGGATCAGTACGCGATTGGCGCGCCCGGACAGCAGTTGGCGATGGATCACCAGGCCGGCTTCGATGGTCTTGCCCAGGCCCACTTCGTCGGCCAGCAGCACCCGTGGCGCGATCCGGTCAGCCACTTCACGGGCGATGTGCAGTTGGTGCGCAATCGGCTGCGCACGCACGCCGCCCAGGCCCCAGAGCGAGGACTGCAACTGGCGGCTGGTGTGTTCCAGGGTGTGGTAGCGCAGGGAGAACCAGGCCAGCGGGTCGATCTGGCCGGCGAACAGACGGTCGCTGGCGAGGCGGAACTGGATGAAGTTCGACAGTTGGGTTTCCGGCAGGGTGACCTGCTCGTTCTGCCCATTGAGGCCGTGGTAGACCAGCAGGCCGTCGACATCGTCGACCTCGCGCACGGTCATCTTCCAGCCTTCGAAGTGGGTGATGGTGTCACCCGGCGAGAACCTCACGCGAGTGAGGGGCGCATTCCGTAGCGCATACTGGCGGGTGTCGCCAGTGGCCGGATAGAGCACGGTCAACAAGCGGCCGTCCTGTGCCAGAACGGTGCCTAACCCCAGCTCTGCTTCGCTGTCACTAATCCAGCGTTGCCCCGGTTGATACTGCTGCGCCATGCTGCCTGACTCCCGCCGTGAAAAAGCCGACTATTCTAACGGAACAAGGCCCCCAGCCAAAGGACTCTGACAAAAACTACTCCGCTTGCCGGAGTGAAAGAGGACGATTCGACGGGTGGCAGGGCACTGGCGACTGACGACTGGGTCACAAGTTGGCGGCCCCAGGCTCAAGTCGCTGGTACAGCAGCCGACAGCCTGCTGACAGGAGACCAATAATTATGCTGCCACCGATCTTGCCCTTGAGTGTTGTGCCGGTCACGTCACAACTCGACCCCGTGCGCCCCAAACCCGATATCCCGCCGGTGGTGCCTGCGCAGGCGAGTTCCAACGAAAGCACCATTGACCTCAAGCACCGCGACGCCGAGCAATCGACCCTGATGCTGCGCGAGGAACAACGACGCCAGCAGGAACAGCAAAAACGCCGGCGCGAGGCCGACGAAGATCCCGAGCAGCACCTGGCCGTTCCTGGTGACGAACTGAATGCCGATAACACCGTGCCGGTCGCGCCGCTGATTGAGGATGCACCCCGCCAGGGGTTGTGGGTGGACGTCGAGGTTTGACCCCTGGGCGGGCCAGGACGCATTATTGAGTCAATCCAGCCACCACGTAAGCCATGCCATGAGTGACGACAAGCTGATCGACCTGACTGCCGAACGCGCCAAACGGGTCCACGATCTCAATGACAAGCGCCTGAATGACGTGCGCCAGGCGTTCGAGCAGGCCATGCCGCTGGGCAAGGCGAAGAAAAAGTCGAAAAACAAACCGAAAAAGCGCTGAAATGCCCTGAATCTATTGATTCAGGTCAGTTATCTCCCTTCTTTACGCCCCGTTGCGGGCGACATTGATCCCCGTCAATTTCTGCCCCCGACTTCTTGGTTAACTTAGCCCTATCGCAACAGGGCAAGAGCAGGAGGCCGGTCATGTTTTTCGATAATGTGGTTTTTGCCGGGGTGCTGACTGTCGGCCTCATGGTGCTGTTTTTTGTAGGGTTTGGATTTTTTATCTGGAAAGACGCGAACAAGCGTAAAAAACCATAGGTTTTTCCGGGTTACATGAGCACGCAAGGCATTTTGGGCGACTTCGGTCGCCCTTTTTTTTGCCCGATATTTAGCTCCCTAGCCACAAAAGCACAAAAAAAGGCGTGACCCTCGCAGGTCACGCCTTTTTAATTGCGTTGTCGGTTAACTGCCCAACGCCTTGGACGCCAGCCAGAACAAGCCGGCCGACAGGCTCACTGTGGCTGGCAGGGTCAGGATCCAGGCCATCAGGATGGTCTTCACGGTGCCGCCTTGCAGCCCGCTCTTGTTCGCGACCATGGTCCCGGCCACGCCCGAAGACAGCACGTGGGTGGTGGACACCGGCAAGGCGAAGATATTGGCAAAGCCAATCATGGTGGCGGTGGTGATTTGCGCCGACATGCCCTGGGCATAGGTCATGCCCTGCTTGCCGATCTTCTCGCCAATCGTCAGTACCACGCGCTTCCAGCCCACCATGGTGCCCAGGCCAAGGGCCAGGGCCACGGCGAGGATTACCCAGAACGGTGCGTATTCGGTGGTGGCAGTCAGGTCTTTGCGCAGTTTTTCCAGGTCCGACTTCTCGCGGGAATCAAGGCCAGGCAGCTTGCCGACTTTCTTCGCGGTGTCGTCCAGGCACAACAGGTAGCGACGGACCTCAATGCGCTGGTCGGAGGTCAAGGAATGGTAGTCAGAGACACCCTTCAATGTGCCGAGGAGGGCGTTGATGGTCGGCTCGGTCTGTTGCGGGTTGCAACGGAACTTGCCTGGCAGGTCGTCTCTGACACTTTTGCCCAGGGCAAGGAATTCGCCGAGGGTTTCGTGGTTGCGCTGGTAGAACTGGTTGAGGTGCAGGGTGGCGTCGCGGGTTCGCTCGATCTGGTAAGTGGTGCTGCCCAGATCGAGTACAAACTGCGCGGGCACGATACCGATCAGCACCAGCATGATCAGGCCAATACCTTTCTGACCGTCGTTGGAGCCATGCACGAAACTCACGGCCATCGCGGAAATCACCAGTACCAGGCGGTTCCAGAACGGCGGGTGTTTCTTGTCGTCGAGCTTGCGGCGCTGGTCCGGTGTCTTGTGCATCTTGGACAGCGGACGCCACCATTTAAGGCCAATCAACACCAGGGCTGCGACCAGGAAGCCGGCCATGGGCGAGAACACCAGCGAGGCGCCGATATCAATGGCCTTCTGCCAGTTGACCCCGTCTGCCAGCGGAATATCGTTGATCAAGGCATTGGCCAGGCCGACACCGAGGATCGAACCGATCAGGGTGTGGGAGCTGGATGCCGGGATCCCGAAATACCAGGTGCCGAGATTCCAGGTGATGGCCGCTGCTAATAATGAAAACACCATGGCCAGACCATGGCCGGTGTTTACATTGATCAGCAACTCCACCGGCAGCAGGTGCACGATGGCGTAGGCAACGCCCACCCCGCCGAGCAACACGCCGAGGAAGTTGAACACCCCGGAAAAGAATACGGCCAGGTGCGGCGGCATCGCTTTGGTATAGATGACTGTGGCCACCGCGTTAGCGGTGTCATGAAAGCCATTGATGAACTCGAAGGCGAGGACAAAGGCGAGGGCGAGCAACAGGCTCACAAGAACCCAAGCATCCAGTCCGCTGAATAAATCGATCATGAAGGTTTTATGACCCGGTCGTAAGGGGGCGCGATTATGCCAGAAAACCTCAGTAATCTATGCACTAGCTGCTCGCCGGTAACATTCTTCAACGAATTAATTTGGAGGAGGGGTGCGACTACCAGATATTTCGGTGGTTTGGCAACTCATTGATTTATAAAGAATAGAGGGGCCGTGGCAGGGTGCGACAATTAAGATGAAGGGTCTGAAACAGGTGTATGAAATTTCGTCAGAGCGGCGAAACTGACGATTGCTGGGCAAACCCCGTGCGCCCCTGCCAGGGGGGCTGGCAGGGCAATGACTTGCCAGGAAGGCTCAATCCGAGAGGCTTATGGCTCTTCGGCCTTGAGGTCCTTTTCGATCTTTTGGATTTCCTGGGCAAACGCCTGGTCGAGCAGACTGGCTCGTTTGCGCCATGGTTTGCGCTCCGGCTCAGGTTGGGCGGCGTAGGTGGTGACTTCCCCGCCGTAAACATCCTTGTAACGTTGTTCCTGGCGCTCAAGTTCCGCGCGCAGTTCGTCTTTCGTCACTTTGTTACCTAATTGAGTTGAGTTTGATTCCGGTGATGCGCGATGACGCAAGTGATGGGCGTATTACACGATCAACCACTTCAGTTATTGCACGCGGCCACGGCACCGGGGAAGAACAGCTGTCGTAGCAACAGTTTTCTTTTTACATCACAAATATGGGCAGGCTGTGGAACTGAATACCCGGTATCTGCAACCCAGGCCAGGACAAGGAAAAGCTGAGGCTTGGTGGGGGCAGGCATGCCCTTGAGGCTAACTCGACCTTGTCACAGGGTGCATTATAGCGGCGCATTTGCATAAGACTATCGTCAACAAGTTAAAAAACGTCAACTTGGCGTAGCTGTATTGCTATTCACCTCATGTCGGGAACTTGACGCCGTACTTGCCTAATACTCTGTGTGTGACAGTTGCACGGTCGTTAATTAAGTCAACATTGCCAGGCCGGACGCCGTCAGTTAAGTGAGCGCAACAAATTCAGTGCGGGGACCTGGCAGCGCCCAGCGGCGCAAATTGCGATTATCGAATGACCGTCCGATAATCGCCCAATGTTGGCGCCCTTGCCTTGTACATCCGTTGCCTGCCGGCTTGTAATGGCGCTTGAAAATAAGAGAAAGGACCTGAAATGAACGATCAATTGCGCAACTCCTTTGCCTCAGTGGCGCCGCCGATCGTTGCGTCACCGGCCAAGCGCATCCAGGCGTTTACCGGCGACCCGGATTTCATGACCTCCCTGGCCCGCGGGCTGGCCGTGGTGCAGGCGTTCCAGGAGCGCAAGCGGCACCTGACCATCGCCCAGATCAGCCATCGCACGGAAATCCCCCGCGCTGCCGTCAGGCGTTGCCTGCATACCTTGATCAAACTCGGCTACGCCACCACCGACGGGCGCACGTACTCCCTGCTGCCCAAGGTCCTGACCCTGGGCCATGCCTATCTGTCGTCCACGCCCCTGGCGGTTTCTGCCCAGCCTTACCTGGACCGCATGAGTGAGCAGCTTCATGAAGCCTGCAACATGGCGACCCTGGAGGGCGACGACATCCTCTATATCGCCCGATCCGCCACCACCCAACGCCTGATTTCGGTGGATCTTTCGGTCGGTGGCCGGCTGCCAGCTTATTGCACCTCCATGGGCCGAATCCTCCTGGCAGCCCTGGATGACGCGTCGCTGCAGGACTACCTGGATCATGCCGACCTGCAAACCAAGACCAGCCGCACCCTGACCACGCCGCAAGCCTTGCTTGAATGCCTGCAACAAGTGCGGCAACAGGGCTGGTGCATTGTCGACCAGGAACTGGAGCAGGGTCTGCGCTCCATCGCCGTGCCGGTGTATGACGCGTCCGGCCAGGTATTGGCTGCGCTGAATGTCAGCACCCATGCCGGGCGGGTCAGCCGCAGTGAGCTGGAACAACGTTTCCTGCCGAGCATGCTCTGCGCCAGCCAGGAGCTGAGTGCCCAGTTGTTTGCTTAAGCTGTTCGGTGACCGCACAGATCCCGGTTTGACGAATTGACGGTGTTTCCCCTGGCTCATTAATGTCGCGGCAGCGTGATTGACCGCGACAGCTTCTACCGCTGCGGTTTCGGTTTCGCCCCAATAATAATGACGACTCGCCGTCGTCCGCCCGCCATCGGTGTGGAAATAAAAATAATGAATCAGCCTTCGCCTTCTGTTGGTACATGTCTGGACGTGCAGTCCTTTATCAATGCGCAACCGCTGTCCCGCTATCAATGGCGGGTGGTGATCCTGTGCTTCCTGATTGTCTTTCTCGACGGGCTGGATACTGCGGCCATGGGCTTTATTGCGCCGGCACTGTCCCAGGATTGGGGGATCGACCGTGCCAGCCTCGGCCCGGTGATGAGTGCCGCGTTGATTGGCATGGTGTTTGGCGCCCTGGGTTCAGGCCCGTTGGCCGACCGTTTCGGACGCAAGGTGGTGTTGGTCGGCGCCGTGCTGGTGTTCGGTGCGTTCAGCCTGGCCTCGGCCTATAGCAGCAACGTTGATCAGTTGCTGGTATTGCGCTTCCTGACCGGCCTGGGCCTGGGCGCTGGCATGCCGAACGCCACGACGTTGCTGTCCGAATACACCCCGGAGCGCCACAAGTCGTTGCTGGTGACCAGCATGTTCTGCGGCTTCAACCTGGGCATGGCCGGTGGCGGGTTTATCTCGGCCAAGCTGATCCCGATGTTCGGCTGGCACAGCCTGCTGCTGATCGGCGGCATCCTGCCCTTGATCCTGGTGGGCGTGCTGGTGCTGTGGCTGCCGGAGTCGGCACGCTACCTGGTGGTGCGCAATCGCGGCACAGACAAGGTGCGCAAGGCCTTGTCACCCATCGACCCGGCCACCGTCGCCCAGGCTTCCAGCTTCAGCGTCCCGGAACAGAAAACCGTCAAGGCGCGCAATGTGTTCGCGGTGATCTTCTCTGGCACCTACAGCGCCGGCACCCTGTTGCTGTGGCTCACCTACTTTATGGGTCTGGTGATTGTGTACCTGCTGACTAGTTGGTTGCCGACCCTGATGCGTGACAGCGGCGCCAGCATGGAGCAGGCGGCTTTTATCGGCGCGTTGTTCCAGTTTGGCGGGGTACTCAGCGCCGTGGGCGTGGGCTGGGCCATGGACCGGTTCAATCCGCACAAGGTCATCGGCACTTTCTACCTGCTGGCTGGGGTCTTTGCCTACGCCGTGGGCCAGAGCCTGGGCAATATCACCCTCCTGGCCACCCTGGTGTTGATCGCCGGGATGTGCGTCAACGGTGCGCAATCGGCCATGCCTTCGTTGGCGGCGCGGTTTTACCCGACCCAGGGCCGGGCGACCGGGGTGTCCTGGATGCTGGGGATTGGCCGTTTTGGCGCGATCCTCGGTGCGTGGATGGGAGCCACGCTGTTGGGGCTGGGTTGGAACTTCGAGCAAGTGCTGACGGCACTGGTGATTCCGGCTGCATTGGCCACCACTGCGGTATTGATCAAGGGCTTCGTCAGCCACGCCGACGCCACCTGAGACTTAATGCAGGCACGGTTGAAAAATGTGGGAGCGGGCTTGCTCGCGAAGGCGGTGGCTCAGGACAAAAGTGTGTTGACTGACACACCGCCTTCGCGAGCAAGCCCGCTCCCACAGGGACGCTGTTCGCATGGAAAGCAGGGGTGTTTGGAGGAATGTTAGCCAGGTAACAATCTGTTCGATTATCGAACGGTTAGTCGATTATCGGATTGTTTGACCCCTGACCCCGGCTTACTCTTCAAGCACTTCGGCGCTGCCTCCAGCGCCTTTTTCGACCTACACCGGGAGCCCAACCCCATGGCTGAAATCCTTTCGCTGGCTGATGCGGTAAAGCAGTTCGTCAATGACGGCGATACCGTCGCGCTCGAAGGCTTTACCCACCTGATCCCTACAGCGGCAGGTCATGAAATCATCCGTCAGGGCAAGAA
Source organism: Pseudomonas sp. MF5691 (assembly GCF_016405645.1). Classification (NCBI taxonomy): domain Bacteria; kingdom Pseudomonadati; phylum Pseudomonadota; class Gammaproteobacteria; order Pseudomonadales; family Pseudomonadaceae; genus Pseudomonas; species Pseudomonas sp. MF5691. The sequence continues at coordinate 27,345 of NZ_JAEKDC010000014.1, read as the reverse complement.
AGACCTGACGCTGGTGCGCATGACGCCCGACCTGATCTACGACCAACTGATCGGGGCCGGCTGTGCGCGCAAGTTGATTTTTTCCTGGGGCGGCAACCCGGGCGTAGGTTCCCTGCATCGCCTGCGGGATGCGGTGGAAAAGCAATGGCCGCAACCGTTGGAGATCGAAGAACACAGCCATGCGGACCTGGCCAACGCCTACGTGGCCGGCGCCTCCGGCCTGCCGTTCGCGGTGCTGCGGGCGTATGCCGGTTCTGACCTGCCCAAGGTCAACCCGCTGATCAAGACCGTGACCTGTCCCTTCACCGGCGAAGTGCTGGCGGCGGTGCCGTCGGTGCGCCCGGACATCACCGTGATCCATGCGCAAAAGGCCGACCGCAAGGGCAACGTGCTGTTGTGGGGGATTCTCGGGGTGCAGAAAGAGGCGGCATTGGCGGCCAAGCGTTGCATCGTCACTGTCGAAGAAATCGTCGACGACCTCAACGCCCCCATGAACGCCTGCGTGCTGCCGACCTGGGCCCTGACCGCCGTGTGCCATGTACCAGGGGGCGCGCACCCTTCCTACGCCCACGGTTACACCGAGCGTGACAATCGCTTTTATCAAGCCTGGGATCCGATCGCTCGGGACCGTGGGACGTTTACCGCATGGATCAATGAATACATCCATGGCACCGCTGACTTCAGTCAATTCCAGGCCAAACTGGCTGCCGCGCAGGAGGCCAAGTAATGACTTACTCGACCAATGAAATGATGACCGTCGCCGCCGCGCGCCGCCTGAAGAACGGTGCCGTGTGCTTCGTCGGCATCGGCCTGCCGTCCAAGGCTGCCAACCTGGCCCGCCTGACGTCGTCGCCGGATGTGGTGTTGATCTACGAGTCCGGCCCGATTGGCGCCAAGCCCTCGGTCCTGCCGCTGTCCATTGGCGACGGCGAGTTGGCGGAAACCGCCGACAGTGTCGTGCCCACGGGTGAGATTTTTCGCTACTGGCTGCAAGGCGGGCGCATTGACGTCGGTTTTCTCGGCGCAGCCCAGGTCGACCGCTTCGGCAATATCAACACCACGGTGGTCGGTGATTACCACCAACCCAAGGTGCGCCTGCCGGGTGCCGGTGGTGCGCCGGAGATTGCCGGCTCCGCCAAGAGCGTGTTGATCATCCTCAAACAGTCGTCCCGTTCGTTTGTCGACAAACTGGATTTCATCACCTCGGTCGGCCATGGCGAAGGCGGCGACTCGCGCAAGCGCCTCGGCCTGCCAGGCGCAGGCCCGGTCGGGATTATTACCGACCTGTGCATCATGGAGCCGGAGGAGGGCACCCACGAATTTGTGGTTACCGCCTTGCATCCCGGCGTGACCCGCGAGCAAGTGATTGCCGCCACCGGCTGGGCGATCCGCTTTGCCGAGCAGGTCAGCACCAGCGCCGAACCCACGCCAGTCGAACTGAACGCCTTGCGCGATCTTGAAGCCCGTACCGCCGCGGCCCATGGCCAAACCCCAGGAGAAGCCTGATGCGCGACGTGTTTATCTGTGATGCGATCCGCACCCCCATCGGCCGTTTCGGCGGTGGCCTGTCCACGGTGCGCGCCGATGACCTGGCGGCCCTGCCGATCAAGGCCCTGATGGCGCGCAACCCGTCGGTAGACTGGAGCGCGGTCGACGAAGTGTTCCTCGGCTGCGCCAACCAGTCCGGCGAAGACAACCGTAACGTGGCGCGCATGGCCGCGCTGCTGGCCGGCCTGCCGCCGAGCATTCCCGGGGTGACGGTCAACCGCTTGTGCGCCTCGGGCATGGACGCCATCGGCACCGCGTTCCGCGCCATTGCCAGTGGCGAAATGGAGCTGGCGATTGCCGGTGGTGTCGAGTCGATGTCCCGTGCACCGTTCGTGATGGGCAAGGCGGACGCCGCGTTCTCGCGCAACATGAAGCTGGAAGACACCACCATCGGCTGGCGCTTTATCAACCCGTTGATGAAGGCCCAGTACGGTGTGGATGCCATGCCGCAGACCGCTGACAATGTGGCGGATGACTACAACGTCTCGCGCGCCGACCAGGACGCCTTCGCCTTGCGTAGCCAGCAACGCACAGCCGTGGCCCAGGCCGCGGGGTTTTTCGCTGAAGAAATCGTCCCGGTACGGGTCGCCCATAAAAAAGGCGAGACCCTGGTGGAGCACGACGAACACCCGCGTGCCGATACCACCCTCGAAGCCCTGACCAAGCTCAAGCCGGTCAACGGCCCGGACAAGACCGTCACCGCCGGCAACGCTTCCGGGGTCAACGACGGCGCCGCCGCGTTGATTCTGGCCAGCGCGGACGCGGTGAAAAAGCACGGCCTGACCGCCCGCGCCCGGGTGTTGGGCATGGCCAGTGCCGGGGTCGAACCCCGGGTGATGGGCATCGGCCCGGTGCCAGCGGTGCGCAAGTTGGTAGAGCGCCTGGGCCTGGCGGTCAGCGACTTTGATGTGATCGAACTCAACGAAGCCTTCGCCAGCCAGGGTTTGGCGGTGCTGCGTGAGTTGGGCCTGGCGGACGACGCACCCCAGGTCAATCCCAACGGCGGCGCGATTGCCTTGGGTCATCCCCTGGGCATGAGCGGTGCGCGCCTGGTCTTGACGGCCCTGCATCAACTGGAAAAAACCGGCGGCAGCAAAGGCCTGGCGACCCTGTGTGTCGGCGTTGGCCAAGGCTTGGCGTTGGCCATCGAACGCGTTTGAGACCTACAAGAAAAAGAGGAATGCTCCATGAGTGACAAGCCCGGATACCGGCGCCCGCAAGCGGGTACTCAGCCTGATTACCTGCACCCGGCGTACCAGTCGACGAACCTGCGTTCGCCGTCCAAGCCGCTGGTGTTTTTGCCCCATTCTCTGTCGGAAATCACCGGCCCGACCATCGGCGTCGAACGCATTGCCGAGCACGACAACGACCTGACCGCCCAGCACGAGGGCGAGCCCCAAGGCGAGCGCATCATCATTCACGGCCGGGTCCTGGATGAAAACGGCCTGCCTGTGCCGGGCATTCTGGTGGAGATCTGGCAGGCCAACGCCGCCGGTCGCTACAACCACAAGCGCGACCAGCACGACGCGCCCCTGGACCCGAACTTCACCGGCACCGGGCGCACCGTCACCGATGCCGATGGCTGGTACCAGTTCCAGACCATCAAGCCCGGCGCCTATCCGTGGGGCAATCACCACAACGCCTGGCGCCCGGCGCATATCCACTTCTCGCTGTTCGGCCCCAGTGTGCTGACGCGCCTGGTGACCCAGATGTACTTCCCCGGCGACCCGCTGCTGGCCTATGACCCGATCTACAACTGCGTGCCGGACACCTCGGCCAAGGAACGCCTGATCGCCCGTTTCGACCTGGAAAAGACCGTGCCGCACTATGCCCTCGGCTATCGCTGGGACATCGTCCTGCGCGGCCGCGACGCCACGCCGATGGAGAAATGACATGACCCTCAACGCAACCACGTCCCACACCGTCGGGCCGTACTATCACATCGGCCTGACTTGGTTGAACTGCGAAGACCTGGCGAATGCGGGCACCCTCGGCGAGCGTGTGGCCATCACCGGGCAGGTGGTGGATGGCAATGGCGAGGTGGTCAACGATGCCATGCTGGAAGTCTGGCAGGCCAACGCCGCCGGTAAATATGACCACCCCGAGGACGACCAGGACAAAGCCCTGGACCCCAATTTCGCAGGCTTTGGCCGGGTGCCGGTGGATGCGCAAGGGCGTTTCCGTTTCAGCACCATCAAGCCCGGTAGTGTGCCGGGCCTGAAGGGTACGACCCAGGCGCCGCATTTGGTGGTGTTGGTGTTTGCCCGTGGTTTGGTGAAGCACTTGCTGACGCGGATTTATTTCGACGGCGAAGCGGCCAATGGCGATGACCCGTTGCTGGCGTGTGTGCCGGCAGAGCGGCGCGGCACGTTGGTTGCCAAGGCGGATGCGTCGGGGGTGTATCAGTGGAATGTGGTGCTTCAGGGCACCGATGAAGAGACGGTGTTTTTCGATTATTGAGTTGCCTGCCAGGGCGCTGTCGCGGGCAAGCCCGCTCTCACAGTGGAATGCGATCACCTGTGGGAGCGGGCTTGGCTGCCATTCAAAGGTCTGCTTGCGGAACGAGGTTGTTGCAAAGTGTGTCTAGACTCTAACCCGTTCCCTACGAGTGAAAACAACATGACAACGAGTACCAGTCACTACACCGGAGAAGAACGCAGCAAACGGATTTTTGCGATTGTCGGGGCCTCTTCCGGCAACCTGGTCGAATGGTTCGACTTCTACGTCTATGCCTTCTGCGCGATCTATTTCGCTCCGGCGTTTTTCCCCTCCGACGACCCCACGGTGCAACTGCTCAACACCGCTGGCGTGTTCGCCGCAGGCTTCTTGATGCGCCCCATCGGTGGCTGGCTGTTTGGCCGGGTCGCCGACAAGCACGGGCGCAAGAATTCGATGATGATTTCGGTGCTGATGATGTGCGCCGGTTCCCTGGTCATCGCCTTTCTACCGACCTACAAAGACATCGGCGCCTGGGCTCCGGCCCTGCTGCTGATGGCGCGGCTGTTCCAGGGCCTGTCGGTGGGGGGCGAGTACGGCACCACGGCGACCTACATGAGTGAAGTCGCGCTCAAAGGCCAGCGCGGCTTCTTCGCCTCGTTCCAGTACGTGACCCTGATTGGCGGGCAACTGCTGGCGGTGTCGGTGGTGGTGATCCTGCAACAACTGCTCACCGAGGACGAGCTGCGGGCCTGGGGCTGGCGCATTCCGTTTGTGATCGGGGCCGTGGCGGCGGTGATTTCGCTGTTGCTGCGCCGCTCCCTGAAAGAAACCACCAGCAAGGAAATGCGGGAAAACAAGGACGCCGGCAGCATTGCCGCGTTGTTCCGCGATCACAAGGCCGCGTTTATCACCGTGCTCGGCTACACCGCCGGCGGCTCGCTGATCTTCTACACCTTTACCACGTACATGCAGAAGTACCTGGTGAACACCGCCGGCATGCACGCCAAGACCGCCAGCTACATCATGACCGGCGCTCTGTTCCTCTATATGTGCATGCAGCCGCTGTTCGGCATGCTCTCGGACAAGATCGGCCGCCGTAACTCGATGCTCTGGTTCGGCGCGCTCGGGACCTTGTGCACAGTCCCGATCCTGCTGACCCTGAAAACCGTGACCAGCCCGTTCCTGGCCTTTGTATTGATTACCCTGGCGCTGGCGATTGTGAGTTTCTACACCTCCATCAGTGGCCTGGTAAAAGCCGAAATGTTCCCGCCACAAGTGCGCGCTCTCGGTGTGGGCCTGGCCTATGCGGTGGCCAACGCGATCTTCGGTGGTTCGGCGGAATACGTGGCCCTGGGCCTGAAATCCATTGGCCTGGAAAACACCTTCTACTGGTACGTGACCGGCATGATGGCGATTGCGTTCCTGTTCAGCCTGCGCCTGCCGAAACAGGCTGAGTACTTGCACCACGATCTGTAAGGGATGACTTATGACACTGCGCACGAGCAACCAACTGTTCGACGCTTACTTCACCGCCGACAGCATGGCCGAGGTGTTCTGTGACCAGGGACGCTTGCAGGGCATGCTGGATGTCGAAGCCGCACTGGCCCGGGCGCAGGCGCGGATCGGGTTGATTCCCCAGGCCGCCGTCGCGCCGATTGCCCAGGCATGCCTGGCCTCGTTGTACGACGTGGATGCCCTCGGCGCGGCGATTGCCACGGCGGGCAATTCGGCGATCCCGCTGGTCAAGGCCCTGGGCAAACTGATTGCCAGCGAGGACGCCGGCGCCGAGCGCTATGTGCATCTGGGCGCCACCAGCCAGGATGTGATGGACACCGGCCTGGTGCTGCAACTGCGGCGGGCGCTGGAACTGATCGACACGGACCTGGCCCGGCTGGGCGCGGTTCTCGCGGCCCAGGCGCAGCGCTATGCCGACGTGCCGTTGGCCGGGCGTACCTGGTTGCAGCACGCAACGCCGGTCACCCTGGGGATGAAAATCGCCGGTTGGCTGGGGGCGGTGACGCGCAATCGCCAACGGTTGGTGGAGCTGCAGCCGCGCCTGCTGGTCCTGCAGTTCGGCGGCGCGTCCGGCACCTTGGCGGCACTGGGTGAACACGCCATGCCGGTGGCGCAAGCCCTGGCAGCGGAGTTGCAACTGACGCTGCCCGAACAACCCTGGCACACCCAGCGTGACCGTCTGGTGGAGTTCGCCAGCGTGCTGGGCCTGATCGCCGGCAGCCTGGGCAAGCTCGGGCGGGATATCAGCCTGCTGATGCAGACCGAAGCGGCGGAAGTGTTCGAGCCGTCAGCCCCAGGCAAGGGCGGCTCCTCGACCATGCCGCACAAGCGCAACCCGGTTGGCGCGGCGGTGTTGATCAGCGCTGCTACGCGAGTGCCGGGGCTGGTGGCGACGATGTTCAGCGCCATGCCCCAGGAGCACGAGCGCAGCCTGGGCCTGTGGCATGCCGAATGGGAAACCCTGCCCGAAATCTGCCGCCTGGTGTCCGGTGCCTTGCATCAGGCATTGCTGGTGAGTGAAGGCCTGGAAGTCGATGCGCAACGCATGGGCCACAACCTCGACCTGACCCAGGGCCTGGTGCTGGCCGAGGCCGTCAGTAGCACATTGGCCCAGCGCCTGGGCCGTGAAACCGCCCATCACCTGCTGGAACAGTGTTGCAAACGCGCGGTCGCCGAGCAGCGCCATTTGCGCGCGGTATTGGCCGATGAGCCGCAAGTCACCGCCGAGCTGTCGGCGGTGGAATTGGATCGCCTGCTGGACCCGGCGCATTACCTGGGCCAGGCACAGACCTGGGTCAGCCGCGCCGTGGCTGAGCACTTTGCTTTTTCTGCCTGAGGAGGCTGCTGTGGGATTTGTACGACTCGCCGATGGCGAACTGAATTACCAACTGGAAGGCCCTGAAGGCGCGCCGGTACTGGTGCTGTCCAACTCACTGGGCACCGACCTGCATATGTGGGATACCCAGATGCCGGCCTTCACCGAGCATTTTCGGGTGCTGCGCCTGGACACCCGTGGCCACGGCAAATCCCTGGTCACCGAGGGCCCCTACAGCATTGAGCAACTGGGGCGTGACGTGCTGGCGTTGCTGGATGCGCTGGATATCCAGCGTGCGCATTTCTGCGGTTTGTCCATGGGCGGGTTGATTGGCCAGTGGCTGGGCATCAACGCCGGTGAGCGCTTGCTCAAGCTGGTGCTGTGCAACACGGCAGCCAAGATCGGCACTGCGGACATCTGGAACCCGCGGATCGAAATGGTCCTGCGCGAGGGCCAGGCGGCAATGGTCGGCTTGCGTGATGCGTCGGTTGCGCGTTGGTTTACTGCCGATTTTGCCCAGGCTCATCCCGCTCAGGCCAAGCGCATTACCGACATGCTCGCGGCCACATCGCCCCAAGGCTATGCCGCCAACTGTGGCGCGGTGCGCGATGCGGATCTGCGTGAGCAACTGGCGTCTATCAAGGTGCCGACGCTGGTGATTGCCGGTACTGAGGATGCCGTCACACCGCCGGCCGGCGGGCACTTTATTCAAGAGCGTGTCGCGGGCGCCGAGTATGCCGAGTTTTATGCGGCGCACTTGTCCAACGTACAGGCCGGGGCTGCGTTCAGCGAGCGGGTACTGGCGTTCTTGTTGGCGGGCTGATGGTCCAGGCGAGTAGCGCTTGTTGTGGCACAGTCATTAATGGTTGCTTTTAGGAGGTTTTGTGGATGAGAAACAACGTTACGCCGATGGGCTCAAGGTGCGGCGTGAAGTGCTGGGCGATGCCCATGTCGATCGCAGCCTCAATGCTTTGACCGAGTTCAACAGCGAGTTCCAGGAAATGATCACCCGCCATGCCTGGGGTGATATCTGGACCCGCCCGGGCTTGCCCCGGCACACCCGCAGCCTGATCACCATTGCCATGCTGATCGGTATGAACCGCAACGAAGAGCTCAAACTGCACCTGCGCGCCGCCGCCAGCAATGGCGTGACCCGTGCCGAGATCAAGGAAGTACTGATGCAGAGCGCAATCTACTGCGGGATCCCGGCGGCCAATGCGACGTTTCACCTGGCCGAGTCGGTGTGGGATGAGTTGGGGGTCGAGTCGCGGGATTGACGGCGATTTACCCCCGCCTGGAGCCGCTCACCCCTTGTCAGGCGGAAAGTAAGCATCCCGCCGCGCAGTACCCGTTTCTTCACGCAGTGCGTTTTCATTAAAGGGGTTGGGGTTGGTAGTCGTCGGGGGCGTCGACGGGTCGTTGTCAAAATCAAAGGCGGGGGCATTGGTCTCTACCCCGACGGCTTGGCGCTCCGGATTCGGTTCATCTGCGGTTTTGCCGGGTAAAAAGGTGCCATTGGCGCCGTTATAGGCGTGGGCCATTTCATGGTAGAGGCTGATGACCGGAGGCTCGCGGAAGATCAGGCCGGGATTGTTGTGTATCTTTGCCCCCGTGGCGACCGAGCCTTTGGTGTTGCCGTGTATGAAACCCAATTGGGGCGATTCTGCGAGGTCGTCATATTCTTTTAATTGTTTATCGTGTTCTCTGGTGAAGTTGTTGGTGAATGTATAATTGGGGCGGACGGTAGTCTCTCGGATTGTTACGGGGGAACCGTTGCGCTCGGCGGCCCGGTCCAGTTCACTCAGCATTTTTTGTGCCGTTGGTGAGTTTCTGAAGAATTCAAGATCATCCTGGGTTTGTTGTTTGAATTTGCTTGAGCCCTCGATCTTGAACGCTTTATGACCCGCATTGCTGATGTTGACTTTTTTATATCGGGTGCCGGGGATACTGGTGACGAGGTCATATTTCTTGGCATAGACAGTATCGTTTGCATTGTATGAGTTGACACGATCCCGACCTCGCCCTGTATAGAACACGGTCTGTGCCTTTCCTGTCATCAAATCATCACCGGGGCCGCCATGCATGACATTCATCGGGCTTTCGCTGACCATCGTGTCGTTGCCGTTGCCGCCATCCATATAGCTGAATGTGCCTTCGCTGCCAGTCCCGGAGGACATAGTGTCGTTGCCGTTATTCCCATACATGACGGCTATTCCTGATCCGCCCTTCATTGTGTCATTGCCGTCATTCCCTTCGGCGTAGCCGTTGCCGCTACCCAGCGTGATGTTGTCGTTCCCCGCTCCTCCGTAGACACGGGTATCACCACTGCCAAGGGCTTCAATCCGGTCTCGACCTTTACCGCCCTCGATCGTAATGGGGATCGTCACGCGCGGATCAACCCGAATGTGATCATCGCCGCCTTTTGACTTGATGTGCAGTTCTTCAGGGTAACTTTCGTGATTGTTGATTTTTAATGTGTAATGCCTGTCGTTGACTTGCAGCTGGACTTCATTGTTCGAAGGTTGATTGACTTTTATAACGTCGGGCTTTTCACCTGTTTCGATTTTGATGACGTTGCTTCTGTTTGTGCGTTCATTGTCGCTGACCGTCTCCCAAGTGGTTTTATGGGTGATTTTGATAAGGTCGTCCTTATATAAAGGAGCAGAGTTTGTATAGGTTGGATATTTTTCTACGTAGTGTTGGTCTGGTGTTAGTTTTGATTTCGGTGTGAAAGTCGCATTTGAGTTTTGTAGCAGGGGAACTTCAATGGAAATGGGGTTTTGCAGGGCGTTAGCAGCCGGTGTTGGACTGAGTGCGGATGAGGAGAATACGTTTGGATACTGTGCAGGGGCTGAGATGGACATTGCATCGTCTCGCGATAGGGGGGTTGGAGATGAGTGGTTGGCCGCCTGAACAGGATTCCGCCGAACTTCAATACCGTTTTTTTCGGACCACACATGAACGCGTAGAACTTCGCGGTCGCGCACGGTTATGTATCATTGGCCTGCTTTAAAACAAGGAGTGTCAGGTATAGCGATTGCGCAGATTAAGTCCCATTTCTTTGCGTAAAGAGTTTTCCGTGAAGGGGGCGGGATTGGTGGCGGTCGGCGGGGTGAGCGGATCATGGTCAAAGTCGAACGGCTCGGCACCGGTCGGCAGACCGACAGCCTGTCGTTCAATATTGGGTGTGTCTTCGGGAGGTTCACCCGCGACCGGCTCCTCGGTCGTTCCGGGGAGGAAGGAACCCGTGGCGCCGTTATAGGCATGCACCATTTCATGGTAGAGATTTGTTATCGGAAAACCGCCTGATACAGGGGCGTCAAACGTACTGGAAGGGGAGTAGCGGACGACGCCATCGGTGATTGGCGCGCCCTGTACCCCGTTGTGAACATAACCTTTCACGGGGGCCTCAGGATCCAACTGATCCGGCTCTTGCTGGTTGAACGCGTAATCTGTCCTGTCTCTTTTTCCGCCATCCTGAAGGGTTACCGGTACTCCATTTCTGTCAGCGGCGGCGTCCATCTCGGCAAGCATTTTCTGGCCTGCCGGCGAGCTGCGTAAAAGCTCCAGGTCATCTTCGACGCGTTGTTTGAACTCTGCTGTGCCTTGGACGTTAAACCCTCTTTTACCGGCTTCACTGGGTATGACCGCTCTTAACTTCGCGTGCGCAGAGTTCAGGAACCTGTCGCTGGGTTTTGCGTAGATAAGGTCGTCCCGATTGTTGGAGCGGATCGTGTCGTTACCTTTGCCGCTGTAAAAGGTGGTTCGATCGCGACCCAGCATCACATCGTCACCCCGGCCGCCATTCATAATCGTGTGGCCGTTGCCGGCATACATTGTGTCTGAGCCGCTGCCGCCGTCCATGTGGCTTTTTTTGCTGGCTGCCCCAGGCCCCGCATACATCCAGTCGTTGCCGTTATTGCCGTACAGAATGGCGTTACCGGAGCCGCCTATCATCATGTCGCTACCCTCATTGCCTTCGGCATAGCCTGCACCGCTGCCCAACTGGAGAAAGTCGTTGCCATTGCCTCCCAGCAGGCGGCTTGGACCACCTCCCGCCCTTACGTGATCATTGCCATCCCCCGCTTCAATCGTTACGTAAAGCATGACATCGGCATCGACCTTTATCTTGTCGTCACCACCGTTACTTTTAATCACGAGTTTTGTGGGGACTTCATCCTTCGCGTCTCTTGCGTCAAAGATGTATGACTTGCCATTGACCTCTACATTGAGTCGTCCGTCGGTACGGTTACTGACATGAATAGTGTCTGAGGTATTACCTGTTTCAAGCGTCAGCTTATCGTCCAGCAGGGTGGGTTTATCCAGGTCATATTGCCGGGTGCGGATTGAATGCCGGGCAATCAGATTACCGTCATCGACCAGTATCGCTTCCTGTTCTTGCGATGGGCGAACGCGTCTCGCAGGCGGAGCAGGGCTTTCTCCAGTGTCCTGCGCCAAGGAGGGCGCTTGACGGCGCTCCCTCTTGGCGGGGGCGGGTGCCGAGTGTGTGGAAGGCTCAAGGGAAGGGAGGGGCAGACTGTGGTTCAGTGGCGCGATAGTGTTCATCAGAGAACCTTTCTATTCGAGATAGGGGGCTCTCTGTAGGTTGATGATTGGAATAAAAGGGTTCCGCCATACTGGCCGATGCTTTGTGTCCTGGCGTAATGAAATTTGCTCGCGCCCGCTGCACACGTCGCTAAATCGTCTGGGGTGTCGGTTAACGAAACACGGCTCTGTGGTCGGGTTGGATCATTGGGGGGCGGCGTCCCACACCCAGTCCCACATCCCCGGTAAGTGCACGGCTTGGCTGGCATCCTTCACCGTGCGCGCCAGGGCCCCGCGCTCCAGTGCCGAGCGGTCGGTGTAGAACGGTTCGGCGGCGGTCTTCAGGCCATTGGCCTGGGCGCTGTCCATCAGGATCTGCAGGTACTCCTGCAGATGCCGTGCGGTGTAGCGATTGATGTCGTGAAAGGTCACCACCACCGGGATCACCCCTTCTACAGTCGGCAGTTCGCCCAGGGCAATGCGTTCGCGCACCAGCGACAGCTGCCGCAGCAGGTTGGCCCGACGCCGTGGGCTGGCATTGAAGCCCCAGATCTTGCCGTCATTGGCGCTCAGGTCGGTCAGCAAAATCTGCATGCCGTGGCGCTGGTAGGCGGCGAAGGTGCGTTTGTCGTAGTTCCAGAAGGGCGGGCGTATCAGGTTCGGCGCAGCGCCGGTGATCGAGGCGATAGTCGCGGCGCCCAGGCTCAAGGTCTGCGTCAGCTCTTCGTCGTTCAACAGGCGATGATTGCTATGCCAGCGCGTGGCGGTGTGAAACGCCAGGATATGGCCGGCGGCGTGCTCGCGCTCCATGGTCTTGCGCCCGCGCGGGCTGCCGCCAGAGCGCCAGGCCTCGGTCTGCAAAAAGAAGATCGCCTTGATTCCCGGTTGCACCGGGTTGTTGGCCAGGCTCTCGATGACCAAACGGCTAGGGTTGGCGTAGCCCGAGGCGCTGGGGCCGTCATCGAACGTCAGCAGGAAACGGATCGGGGCCTGGGCGTGCAGGCGCTGTTCGGTCTGGGGTGTCAATGCCACGGGCGCGCCGATGCAGGCGCTGAGGCTCAGTGCCAAAGCGAACACGGCGGCGGTGATGGCGAAGGATTTCATGGTATGGGCCGGGCTCTGACACAGATTGCGCCTAAGGAGAGGCCGCAACAGGCGGGCACCATACAGCAAGAATAACCGGGGTGATCAACTGGCTGACGAACTACAACGGGCGACCATCTCTTCATTGAGGCTAAACGCTGGTGGGCCGGTGCGCTACTCGCGGCAAGCGGCCCCTTCAGCGCTGACACTGAAGGGGGGGGCGGCAGCGGTCGGCAGACCGGCGGCCTGAAGTTCGCCGTTGGGCGTATCTCGCGCAGGTTTGTCGCCGGCCTGCTCCAGGGGGGGCCACCGCAGATATCCAGTGCTGGTACCCCTAGTCAGTGCGAGGCAGCCTACAGCAGGCTAAGGGGATAACTGACAATCAACCGATTCTCATCAAACTCATTGTTGCTGAAGTCGCGACGGATGCTGGAATTGCGCCAGCGCAGGGTCAGGCTTTTCAGGCTGCCGCTTTGCACGGTGTAGCCCACTTCGCTTTCCCGCCCCCATTCCTTGCCATCGCTGACGGTGGCGGTGTGCACGTTGCTGCCGCTGATGTAGCGGTTCATCAGGGTCAGGCCCGGCACGCCGAGTGCGGCGAAGTTGTAGTCGTGGCGCAGCTGCCAGGAGCGTTCTTCGGCGTTGTCATAGCTGGCATTGAAGCTGTCGTTGGCCAGGGTGCCGCCGCTGGTGCCATTGACCCGCATCCAGGCGCTGTTGCCATTGAGTTTTTGCAGGCCGACATAGAAGGTGTGGCCGCCGTACCTGGCCGAGAACAGGCCGGACCAGGTCCGGTTGTCCAGGTTGCCGGCACGGGCGCTGCCGTCGTCCTGGCCATAGAAAAAGCCGAGGTTGGCGCCCAGGGTCCAGTCGCCCACGGGCTGGCTGTGGGTCAGGTTGAGGTATTGCTGGCGGTAGATGTCCTTGAGCTGGGCATTCCACGCGCCGACCTGGGTGCGCTTGTCGTTGAACGCATATTCGGCGCCCTGGAAGTTGAAGCGATCGGAGGTGAACGCGGTTTTACCGAACATCGACATGTCCGTCATGCTGCTGTCGTCCCGCGGGCTGTTGGCGCGGAACTGGCCGCCATACAGGGTCAGGCCGGCGATCTCTTTGGACGTGATCTGCCCGCCGCGCAGGGTTTGCGGCAGGGAGCGGCCATCGTCCGAACGCAGGATCGGCAGCACCGGCATCCACTCGCCGACTTTCAATTCGGTCTGGGAAATCCGTGCCTTGAACGCCACCCCCAGGCGGCCGAAGTTGTCGGCCGGTTTGCCATCGTGATCCAGGGGCAGCAATTGGGTGCCACCGGAGCCGCCGCCGCCATCGAGCTTTTGCGCGTACATGCCCAGCACATCCACCCCGAACCCCACGGTGCCCTGGGTGAAACCGGACTTGGCGTCGAGGATGAAACTCTGCGTCCACTCCTGCGCGCCGCCCTGGGCCTTGGTCGGGTTGGTGAAATTGCGGTTGAAGAAGAAATTGCGCAGGTTGAGGTTGGCGCTGGCATCTTCCAGAAAGCCGTGTTCCTCGGCGACGACTGGGAGGGCAAGGCTGGCGACAGCGGTAGCCAGCAATAGCCGGCGAGGGTGCAAGGTGCTCATGGCGTGGGACCTGTTGTTATTGGTGGTTTTCAGGTGCGGGCCATGGTGCGGGGCGTTGCCGGGGCGGTTCAATTGGGGGAGGGCGGGTTCTGGGCGGTGATCGAACGGAACTGTACGCCCATGAAAAAGCCCACCAAAGGTGGGCTTCCTGTGTTGCTACGCCGATCAGAACAACTTGAGCTTCGGCGCTTCTTCTTTCACCGGCTCATTCTGCGCCGTCTGTTCGTTCCAACCGCCACCGAGGGCCTTGTACAAGGTCACTTCGCTGGTCAGTTGGGCCAGGCGGTCGGTGATCAGCGTTTGCTGGGCAGCGAACAGCTGGCGCTGGGCGTCGAGGAAGGTCAGGTTGCTATCAACCCCGATGCGGTAGCGACGCTCGGCCAGACGGTAGTAGTCCTGGTTGGCCGAGACGAAGTCACGCTGGGCCTGCAACTGTTGGTTGTAGGTCGCACGTGCTGCCAGGCCGTCGGAGACTTCCTGGAACGCGGTCTGGATCGACTTCTCGTAGGTCGCGACGTTGATCTCTTTCTGGATCTTCGAGTAGTCCAGGCTTGCGCGCAGGCTACCGGCGTTGAAGATCGGGATGTTGATCTGCGGTGCGAACGACCAGGTACCCGAGCCGCCCTTGAACAGGCCGCCGAGGTCCGGGCTCAAAGTCCCGGCATTGGCCGTCAGGCTGATGCTCGGGAAGAACGCAGCCCGTGCCGCGCCGATATTGGCGTTGGCAGCCTTGAGGTTGTGCTCGGCCTGGAGGATGTCGGGGCGACGTTGCAGCAGGTCTGAAGGCAGGCCGGCCGGTACTTCGCTCAACAGGTCGTCGGACAGCGGCTGAGTAACGAGATTCGCTGGCAGACCGGTGCCCAGCAGCAGGGTCAGGTTGTTTTCATCCTGGGCCACCTGGCGGGTGTAGCGGGCCAGTTGCACGCGGGCGCTTTCAACCGAGGTCCGCGCCTGGCTCAAGTCCAGGGCCGAGGCCACGCCGACTTCGTTGCTGCGCGAGGTGAGCTTGAAGCTCTGCTCGTAGGCGGCCAGGGTGTCCTGGGTCAGCTTCAGCAGTTCCTTGTCGGCCTGCCAGGTCAGGTAGGCATTGGCCACGCTGGCCACCAGGCTGATCTGCGTGCTGCGGCGTGCTTCTTCAGTGGCGAAGTACTTCTGCAACGCTTCTTCGCTCAGGCTGCGCACCCGGCCGAACAGGTCCAGTTCGTAGGCGTTGATCCCGAGGGTCGCCGAGTAGGAGCTGGTGATGTTCGATTCGCCGGTTTGCGAGGCCCGTGCCGGAACGCGCTGGCGGCTGCCGCTGCCATTGGCGCCGACGGCCGGGAACAGGTCGGCACGCTGGATGCGGTACTGCGCGGCGAAGGCGTCGATGTTCAGCGCGGCGACGCGCAGGTCACGGTTGTTGACCAACGCGACCTGAATCAGTTGCTGCAGGGCAGGGTCGTGGAAAAACTGCTTCCAGCCTTGCTCGGCCGCGGCCTGGCTCGGTGCCTGGGCCGACGAGTACGCCGGCCCCTGCGGGAACTGGGCGGCCACCGGCGCTTCAGGCTGCTGATAATCAGGGATCAGCGAGCAGCCACTGAGCACAAATGCCGTGACTGCCAGGGAGAGTAGCGACTTGCGCATTAGCCAGCCTCTTTAGGAGTATTCGGTGTATCGGACTTGTCAGTTTTTTTCCGGCTGCCAATGGCGGACACGGTCACGAAGAACAGTGGCACCCAGAAGATAGCCAGAACAGTGGCGGTGATCATACCGCCAATTACGCCGGTACCGATTGCGTGTTGGCTGCCCGAACCTGCACCCGAGGAGATCGCCAGCGGCAGTACGCCGAGGATGAACGCCATGGACGTCATGATGATCGGACGCAAACGCATGCGGGACGCCTCGATGGCCGCCTCGACGATGCCCTTGCCCTGTTCATGCAGTTCCTTGGCGAACTCGACGATCAGGATGGCGTTCTTCGAGGCCAGGCCCACGGTGACCAACAACCCCACCTGGAAGAACACGTCGTTGGACAGTCCTCGCAGGCTGGTGGCCATCAGTGCGCCGATCACGCCCAGCGGTACTACCAGCACTACCGCAATCGGGATCGACCAGCTTTCGTACAACGCTGCCAGGCAAAGGAACACCACCAGCAACGACAGGGCATACAGCGCAGGTGCCTGGGAGCCGGACAAGCGTTCTTCATAGGACAGGCCGGTCCAGGCATAGCCCACACCTGCCGGCAATTGCTTGGCGATGCGTTCGACTTCCGCCATCGCATCACCGGTGCTGTAGCCAGGCGCCGGGGTACCGAGGACTTCCATCGCCGCTACACCGTTGTACCGCGACAGTTTCGGCGAACCGAAGATCCAGTTGCCAGAGGCAATTGCTGATAGTGGCACCATTTTTCCGTCGTTGGCGCGCACGAACCATTTGTTCAGGTCTTCAGGGGTCATCCGGCCAGCGGCCTCACCCTGGATGTAGACCTTCTTCACTCGACCGCGGTCGATGAAGTCATTGACGTAGCTGCCACCCAAGGCAATCGCCAGGGTCTGGTTGATGCTCGACAGACTGATGCCCTGGGCACTGGCTTTCTCGTCGTCGATGGTCAGCTCGTACTGCGGCTCATCGTTGACTCCGTTGGGACGTACGCCGGCCAGGATCTTGCTCTGCGCGGCCATGCCGAGGAACTGGTTACGTGCGTTCATCAACGCTTCGTGACCCACACCGCCCTGGTCCTGCAGGAACACGTCGAAACCGGTGGCGTTACCCAACTCCAGTACCGATGGGGGCACGATGGCAAACACCATGGCGTCCTTGAAGGTCTGGAAGAAGTAGCCCTGGGCACGCTTGGCCACTTCGAACACCGACATGGATGCGTCGCGCTGGTCCCATGGCTTGAGCATGACGAATGCCAGGCCCGAGCTTTGGCCACGACCGGCAAAGTTGAAGCCGTTTACGGTAAATACCGATTGCACGGCCTTGCCTTCACCGGGCTCGCCTTCCTTGTCGTTCAACAGGAAAGCACGCATGTCGTCGATAACGGTCTGGGTGCGTTCGGCCGAAGAACCAACCGGCGTCTGTACCTGGGCGAAGATCACGCCCTGGTCTTCCTCGGGCAGGAACGCGCTTGGGATACGGGTGAACAGCCAGATCATGCCGGCGAAGATGATCAGGTACACCAGGAACGAAGGCGCCTTGTGCTTGATCATGTTGCCCACGCCGCGCTCGTAGCTCAGTACGCCACGGTCGAAGGTACGGTTGAACCAGCCGAAGAAACCACGCTTGGGTTGGCCGTGTTTCTCGGGGTCGACCGGCTTGAGCATGGTGGCGCACAGTGCCGGGGTGAAGATCAGTGCAACCAGTACCGAAAGTGCCATCGCCGACACAATGGTGATGGAGAACTGTTTATAGATGACCCCCGTCGAGCCGCCAAAGAACGCCATCGGCAGCAGTACCGCCGAGAGTACCAGGGCAATACCTACCAGGGCGCCCTGGATCTGGTCCATGGACTTGACCGTTGCCTCTTTAGGCGACAGATGCTCCTCGGCCATCACCCGCTCGACGTTTTCCACTACCACGATCGCATCGTCCACCAGCAAGCCGATGGCCAGGATCATGCCGAACATGGTCAAGGTGTTGATGGTGAAGCCGAAGGCCGCGAGGATGCCGAACGTACCCAGCAATACCACCGGTACTGTCATGGTGGTGATGATGGTGGCGCGGAAGTTTTGCAGGAACAGGTACATCACCAGGAACACCAGGATGATCGCCTCGACCAGGGTATCGACTACCCCGGAAATCGACTCGGTCACCACTGGGGTGGTGTCATACGGAACCACGGCTTTCATGCCTGGCGGGAAGAACGGCTCCAGGGACGCGACCGTGGCACGGATGGCCTTGGCGGTGTCCAGGGCGTTGGCGCCCGAGGCCAGTTTGATCGCCATGCCGGAAGCCGGCTTGCCGTTGAACTGGGCACTGATGCTGTAGTTCTGGCCACCCAACTCGACACGGGCGACATCGCCCAGGCGCACCTGGGAGCCATCGCTGTTCACGCGCAGCAGGATCTTTTCAAACTGCTCGGCGCTTTGCAGACGGGTCTTGCCGATGATGGTGGCGTTCAACTGGGTGCCGGGCAGGGCTGGCAGGCCGCCCAACTGGCCGGTGGCCACCTGGACGTTCTGCGCCGCAATGGCACTGCTGACATCCACCGGGGTCATCTGGAAGTTGTTCAACTTGGCCGGATCCAGCCAGATACGCATGGCATACTGGGAACCGAAGACCTGGAAGTCACCCACGCCAGACGTCCGCGAAATCGGATCCTGGATGTTGGAAACGATGTAGTTGGACAGGTCATCCTTGCTCATGGTGCCGTCTTCGGACACCAGGCCGATCACCATCAGGAAGTTCTTCACCGACTTGGTTACGCGGATCCCTTGTTGCTGCACTTCTTGCGGCAGCAATGGGGTCGCCAGGTTCAGCTTGTTCTGCACCTGAACCTGGGCGATGTCCGGGTTGGTACCCTGGTTGAACGTCGCGGTGATGGTCATGCTGCCGTCGGAGTTACTGTCCGAGGCCACATAACGCAGGTTGTCGATACCGTTGAGCTGCTGCTCGATCACCTGTACCACGGTGTCCTGCACGGTTTGTGCGGACGCGCCTGGGTAGGTCACCTGGATATCAATGGCGGTTGGCGCGATGGCCGGGTATTGGTTGATGGGCAACTTCAGGATCGACAGTGCCCCGACCAGCATGATCACCAGGGCAATTACCCAAGCGAAAATGGGACGGTCGATAAAAAATTTCGACATGTATTACTCCCCTTTGCCAGCGGCGGCGGCAGGAGCAGTACCGGCAGGCTTGGCGTTGGTGGCTTCCTTCGCGTCAACCGTGATGCCCGGCTTGATGAACTGCAAGCCTTCGGTGATCACACGGTCACCGGCATTCAGGCCCTTTTCCACCAGCCAGTAGGCGCCAGCGGTACGGTTGGCCACCAGCACGCGTTGTTCGACCTTGTTGTCGGCGGTCACGACCAGCGCAGTCGGGATGCCCCGGATGTCGCGGGTCACGCCTTGTTGTGGGGCGAGGATCGCCTTGCTGTTCACGCCTGCTTGCAGTTGGGCGTGGACGAACATGCCCGGCAACAGGGTGTGATCAGGGTTGGGGAACACGGCGCGCAGGGTTACCGAACCGGTGGTCTGGTCGACCGACACTTCAGAGAATTCCAGCTTGCCCTGTTGCGCGTACTCGCTGCCGTCTTCCAGGGTCAGCTTGACCATGGCCGCGTTTTCACCGGATTTCTGCAGTTGGCCGCTTTCCAGGTCGCGACGCAGCTTCAGCATCTCGGCGGAGGATTGCGTGACGTCGACGTAGATCGGGTCCAGTTGCTGGATCACGGCCATGGCGTCGGCCTGGCCATTGCTGACCAGAGCGCCTTCGGTGACCGAGGAACGCCCGATACGCCCGGAGATCGGGGCGAACACCTTGGTGTAGCGCACGTTGATCTGGGCGGTTTGCAGGTTGGCTTCGGAAGTCATGCGGTTGGATACGGCGGTGTCGTATTCCTGGCGGCTGACGGCCTGCTCGTTGACCAGTTGTTTGTAGCGGTCGGCAATCGACTTGGTCTGTTGCAGGTTGGCCTGGGCGCTTTTCAGGGTCGCCTCATACACCGACGGGTCGATCTGATAGAGCTGCTGGCCTTCCTTGACGTCGCCGCCTTCCTTGAACAGACGCTTGAGAATGATGCCGTTGACCTGCGGGCGGACTTCCGCGATGCGGAATGCAGTGGTGCGGCCCGGCAATTCGGAGGTCAGGGTATAGGCTTGAGGTTGAATAGTGACCACGCCGACCTGAGGGGTTTGAGCGGGCGGAGCCGCTTCTTCCTTTTTACATCCGCTGAGCAGCGATGCCAGGGCGACGGCAGTGACCAGAGCGGTAACAGCTGGCTTAAGTTGCATGAAGATCCTCGGGTCAGGCGCGCTCGATGCGCACAAGAAGTGTGGAAGGGTAAAAAACAGGCAGTGAGTAGATAAGTAGCTTGCTAGGCAATATACTTACGTTCATGGTTGTTTGTAAACTCTTGACAGGCTTCGCGGATTCCTTGCAAGGCAGCGCTGAAAGCCTCGATTCTATTACGTTCGGCGCCCTTGACGGTGTCGTCCCATAATTATTCAGAAGGTGGTTATCAACCACCGCTCGTGTCCTGATTGAGGTGTTACTGCCATGGTTCGTCGTACCAAAGAGGAAGCTCAGGAAACGCGCAGCCAGATTCTTGAAGCTGCCGAGCAAGCCTTTTATGAGCGTGGCGTTGCCCGTACTACGCTGGCGGATATCGCGGCGCGGGCGGGCGTGACGCGAGGCGCGATCTATTGGCACTTCAGCAACAAGTCGGACCTGCTGCAGGCGCTGCTGGACACGCTGCACGAGCCCCTGGACGAATTGGCCAGGGCCAGTGAAAGCGAGGATGAGGTAGATCCGCTGGGCTGCATGCGCAAGCTGCTGATCCATCTTTTTCATCAGGTGGCCCTGGACCCGAAAACCCGGCGCATTAATGAGATCTTGTTCCATAAGTGCGAATTTACCGATGAAATGTGTGACATGCGCCGTCAGCGCCAGACCCACAGCCTTGAGTGCAACCTGCGCATTGGCCTGACACTGCGCAATGCAGTCCACCGCGGGCAACTTCCGGAAAACCTCGACACCGCTCGCGGGGCGGTGTGCATTCATGCCTACATCAACGGGCTTATTGGCCAATGGCTACTGGTGCCAGACAGCTTTGAGCTGTATCAGCAGGCCGAGCGCCTGGTGGATATCGGGCTGGACATGCTGCGCTTGAGTCCCAGCCTGCACAATTGATACAAAATGCGTAATTGCGTTCGTTGGTGTCAACAGTAAAGCCTAAGGATGATCAATCGTCCTTCCGACTTATTTGTGGGGTGACGTTATATACGCGCTGGCCCCAGGTTGAAAGGTAGCCGGCTAAGTATTTTGTAGCGATATTGTTTCATTGCTGTGAAGGATTGTTACCGAACCTGTGGGAGCGGGCGCGGTGTTTTCAAGATCCAATAAAAAGCCCCGGCTCTTGCGAGCCGGGGCTTTTGCATTGTTGCGGGTCAGAGCGCCAGGGTCGGGTAGTCGATATAGCCGACCGGGCCTGGGCTGTAGAAGGTTTGCGGGTTCGCTTCGTTTAATGATGCATCGGCCTTGAGACGGGCCGGCAGGTCCGGGTTGGCGATAAACGGCACGCCAAACGCCACCGCATCGGCCTTGCCCGAGGCCAGCCAGGCATTGGCGCTGTCCTTGGTGAAGCGTTCGTTGGCAATGTACGGACCGCCGAACGCGGCTTTCAATTGCGGGCCCAGGCTGTCGCCGGCTTCTTTCTCGCGGGCGCAGATAAAGGCGATGCCACGCTTGCCCAGTTCACGGGCGACGTAGGTGAAGGTTTCTGCCAGGTTGGCATCGCCCATGTCATGCAGGTCGGCCCGTGGCGACAGATGCATCCCCACGCGGCCGGCGCCCCAGACTTCGATCACCGCGTCAGTCACTTCCAGTAACAGTCGCGCGCGGTTTTCCAGGGAACCGCCGTATTCGTCGGTGCGCTGATTGGTGCTGCTTTGCAGGAACTGGTCGAGCAGGTAGCCATTGGCGCCGTGCACTTCCACCCCGTCAAAACCGGCAGCCTTGGCGTTCTCGGCACCCACGCGATAGGCATCGACGATATCGGCGATTTCTGCGGTTTCCAGGGCTCGTGGGGTTGGGTAGTCGGCCAGCGGGCGCACCAGGCTGACGTGGCCGGCGGGCTGGATGGCGCTCGGGGCTACTGGGCTCTCGCCGTTCAGGTACGACGGGTGGGAGATCCGCCCCACGTGCCACAGTTGCAGGAAGATCTTGCCGCCGGCGCCGTGCACGGCCTTGGTGATGTTGGTCCAGCCGCGCACCTGGTCGTTGGACCAGATGCCTGGGGTGTTCGGGTAGCCCACGCCCATCGGCGTCACCGAAGTGGCTTCGCTGAGGATCAGGCCGGCAGACGCCCGCTGCACGTAGTATTCAGCCATCAGCGCATTGGGCACGCGACCGGCGTCGGCACGGCAGCGGGTCAGCGGTGCCATGATGATGCGGTTCGACAGCTGCACATCACCCAGTTTGATCGGATCGAAAATAGTCGTCATCGCAAATACTCGTCTGTTCTAAGTGATTAATGGGTAGCAGGGGCCAGGTCGGCATCGGCGCTCTGGCGGAAGGTGATCAGCGTGACCACCAGCGCCAGGATCGCCAGGGCCGCAGCCGCCAGCGGCACGCTGGTCAGGCCGAAACCGTGGGCAATCACACTGCCGCCGACCCAGGCGCCCAGGGCGTTGCCGATATTGAAAGCGCCGATATTGAGGGTCGACACCAGGTTGGGCGCGGCCTTGCCGAAGGTCACCACGTTGATCTGCAGTGCCGGTACGGCGGCAAACGACGCGGTGGCCCAGAGGAACAGGGTGATTTCGGTGGGGATGATGGCGACGCTGGTCCAGGTCAATGCGGTGGATACCACGGCCATGCTGATAAACACGCCGATCAGGGTCGCCGCCAGGCGTTTGTCCGCCAGTTTGCCGCCGATGATATTGCCCACGGTCAGGCCCAGGCCGATCAGCAGCAGGGTCCAGGTCACGCCTTTGGGCGAGACGCCGGTGACATCACCGAGCAGCGGCGCGACGTAGGTGAAGAGGGTGAACATCGACGCGGCAAACAGCGCGGTCATGCTCAGCGACAACCAGATCCCGGCACCCTTGAGGGCCGCCAGTTCGGCGCGCATATCGAGTTTCTCTTCATCACGCTTGGCCGGCAGGAAGCGGATCAGGCCGATCAGCGCGATCACACCAATCACCGTCACCGCCCAGAAGGTCGAGCGCCAGCCGGCTTCCTGGCCCAGCGCGGTGCCCAGGGGCACGCCGAGCACGTTGGCCAGGGTCAGGCCGGTGAACATCAGGGCCACGGCTGATGCGCGTTTGTTGGCTGGCACCAGGTTGGCGGCCACCACCGAGCCGATCCCAAAGAAGGCACCGTGGCACAACGCGGTGACTACCCGGGCAAACATCAACACGTTGTAGTCACTGGCCAGGGCGCAGAGCAGATTGCCGACGATGAAAATGCCCATCAACGCTACCAGGGCAGCCTTGCGCGGCAGTTTGGCGGTGGCCAGTGCCATGAAGGGTGCACCAATGGCCACGCCCAGGGCGTAGCCAGTCACCAGCCAGCCGGCGCCAGGAATCGACACACCAAGGTCGGCCGCCACATCGGGCAACAGGCCCATGATGACGAATTCGGTGGTGCCGATGGCGAAGGCGCTTAAGGCCAGTATGAGGAGCGAGAGAGGCATGCGGGATCCTTTACAGCGGTGGGCTGAGTTCTTCGGTGATGGCTTGGATAAACGCCTGGATGACGTCTTCATTGCGGCGGAAAAAGTGCCACTGCCCGGCTTTCTGGCTACTGATCAGGCCTGCCCGTTGCAGGGTTGCCAGGTGCGCCGACACGGTGGACTGCGACAGGCCGCAGCGTTGGTCGATCTGCCCGGCGCAGATGCCGTACTCGTGGTTGTGGACTTGTTCGGGGAACTGCACTTTCGGGTCTTTCAGCCAGTTGAGAATGTCTCGCCGTACTGGGTGTGCCAGGGCTTTTATTATTTCGTCGAGGTCAATGGACATGGCAGGGCTCGGTGTGGGTAAAACGTTATATCGCGATGAGGCGAACTTTAAATCGCTATATCCCGATATACCAATACGATTTTGATCTTGTTACTTAATAAATCGGTATATCGGGTTATAACGATACGTTGGCAGCAGTGCTAAACTGCGCGCCATGAATTATCTCGCACATCTGCACCTCGGCGGCCAACTTCCTGCACAACTGCTGGGCAGCCTCTATGGCGATTTCGTCAAAGGCCGCCTGCAGGGCCAGTACAGCCCGCAAATCGAGGCGGCGATCCAGCTGCATCGCTCCATCGACCGTTTCACCGACAGCCACCCATTGGTCGGGCAGGCGTTGTCACGGTTTACCCTGACTCGGCGTCGTTATGCGGGGATCGTCCTCGACGTGTTCTTCGACCATTGCCTGGCGCGGGATTGGGCGTTGTATGCCGATCAGCCACTGGAGCGCTTTACCTCCCAGGTGTACCAGGTGCTGGCGGCCGAACCGCAATTGCCGGGGCGCCTGGCGCAGATTGCACCGTCTATGGCGACGGATGACTGGCTGGGCTCCTACCGCGAGTTTGCGGTGATGGAGCATGTGCTGCGGGGGATTTCCCGGCGCCTGAGCCAACCCCAGGAACTGGACCAGGCGATGCAGGAGTTGCGGGTGCTGTATGAGCCGTTGAGCGAGGATTTCCGGGTGTTCTATCCCCAATTGCAGGCGTTCTCGAATAGCCACTTGGTAATACAAACCTGAATGTGGGAGCAAGCCCCCACATTGGGTACTGCGTTTGCTTCAGGCCGCATACGCCGGCCGAACCGGCACTGGCTGGTTTTGTGGCACCGGCCCGAACAAGGCCTTCTGCACCGCCTGCTGCGCCTGATACGCCAGCGCCGCACGTTCCTGGCCGGCGCAGGCAATGGGCTTGAGCAGATGAATCTCAACGTCGCCCTGATCATTGGCAAACAAACGCATCAGGTGCGAGAGCAAATCATCGTCACCAATAAACGGTGCGAGCGGATCAATCTGTCCATCGCGCAAATAACGGATCGCCACTGGTTGCAGCGCCACCTCGGCATCAATCGCGCTGGCCAGTAGCCGGCCATGGAAGGTGCGCAGGCTGCGGCCATCGGTGGTGGTGCCTTCGGGGAACATCAGCAGCGGGTGTTTTTGCTCGAGATGACGAGTCATCTGTTTGCGAATCAACTGACTGTCCCCCGAGCCACGGCGGATAAACAGGCTGCCGGCCTTCGCGGCCAGCCAACCGGCCACTGGCCAGGTGCGCACTTCGGCCTTGGACAGGAATGACAGCGGCGCCACCATCCCCAGCAGCGGGATGTCGGTCCAGGACACATGGTTGCTGACCCACAGCATCGGCTGTTGCGGCAGCTCACCGTGCACCGTCACGCGAAAGGGCAGGGCATTGCTCAGGCGCGCCATGAAAAACCGCGACCAGCGCTGGCGCCGCACCATGGAGTTGGCGATTCCCAGGCGCTCGAACACACCAAACACGCCGGCCATGCTCAAGCCCAGGGCCACCACCAGCAGCACGCGGGCGATCCGCCCGTAAACCCGCAGGCGACCCATCACATGGCCGCCTTGAAGTGGCGGGCATACCGCGGGCACAACTCGTCGCGTTTGAGCAGGATGAACACGTCGGCCACCTGGAAATCCTCGTCCCAGCACGGCTCGCCGCAGATCTTCGCGCCCAGGCGCATGTAGGCCTTGAGCAGCGGCGGCATTTCGGCGATGACGTTGGACGGCAAGTCCAGGCTCGGCAGGGGTTTTTTCGGTTCGGCGCGCAGGTGTTCGTTGCACAGGTAGCGTTCGCGCAGGCGCTGCATGATCGCGTGGGCCTGGATGCCGCCGTCGTGCATCGGGATGCTCGCGCAGCCCATCAGGTAGCTGTAGCCGCCCTGGTTGAGCACCTCGGCCAACTCGCCCCATAGCACCGCGATGGTGCCGCCGTTACGGTAGGCCGGGTCGACACAGGTACGGCCGATCTCCAGGATCGGCCCCTGCAAATGCAGGAGGCCGTGGAGGCTGAACTCTTCTTCGCTGTAGAACCGGCCCAGGGTGCTGGCCGCCTGGTGATCCAGCAGGCGGGTGGTGGCCACCAGGCGCCCGGTGTTCAAGTCCCGTACGCCAATGTGGCTGCAGTGAACATCATAGTCATCCATGTCCAGGCCCAGCTCCGCGCCTTTCAGCTTGGCATTGAACTCGCCGCTGAAAACGCTGAAACGCAGGGCCTGAGCTTCCTGCAAAGCCTGGGCGCCGATCAGGCGTTCGGCTTGCAGACGGCGTTCATTGCCGGTGTCACTGATGCGGGCGATCTGAGTCATGGCGAGTCTCCAGGTGCCGGCCAGGGTTGCGGCCAGTCGACTTTGTTGTGCAAAGTCAGGCTATGTACCCCCGGTGTCATCTCCATGAATCTACGGTGACGCTTAGATGACAGCCCCCAAGGAGCCTTTCATGCCCTGGCACGCGTTGCTCGACCGACCTGCCCGACTGCCCGTCCACGCCAACCTGGCCGAGGGCTACAGCGTTTTATTGCAACGCCTGGGGCCGCTCACGCCCTTTGAGTTGGCAACCCAGGGCGCCCGCCTGATGGCCACGCCCGGCCTGGCGTTCCTGGTGGGTTATCAAGCAGCATTGCGCGCGTTATGGCCCAGCGCGCCCCACAGCCTGGGCGCCCTGTGTGCGACCGAACAGCGCAGCCTGCGCCCGCTGGACATGCAAACGCGCCTGGACGACCTGCGCCTGAGCGGACGCAAGGACTTCGTCACCGCCGGCGATGCCGCCGACTGGCTGTTGATCGCCGCCCGCTGCGAGGCCCCCGGCGAAAAGCCGCGCCTGACCCTGGCCGTGGTGCTGGCCGGCGAGCCCGGCGTGCGTGTGGAGCCCTTGCCGGCGATCCCCTTGATGCCCGATATCAGCCATGGTCGCGTCCACCTCGACCACGCCGCCTGCGAGCGCTTGCCGGGGGATGGCTGGGACGATTACGTCAAACCCTTCCGCACCCTGGAGGACACCTATGTACTCAGCGCGATGACCGCCTGGTTGCATGGCATCGGCCAGGAGTGCGACTGGCCCCAGGCCCTGCGTTTGCAGTTATTGGCATTGCTGGCCGGCTGTGCCGAGGTTGTTCGCCAACCCAGCGCGTCGGCGGCGGGGCATGTGTTGTTGGGGGGATTGTTTGTGCAGTTCGAGGGGCTGAAGGCGCAGGTCAATCAGGCGATGGGGGCGGGACCGTGGGCCGCGATGTGGCAGCGCGACCAAGCCGTGCTGGACCTCGCCGCCAGCGCCCGGGCCAAACGTCTGGAAAAAGCCCTGAGTCCAGCCCCCCGCTGACTGTGGGATGAGCTTGTGTGGGAGCGGGCTTGCCCGCGATAGCAGGGGGCAGGCAATACAGGCGGTGACTGATACACCGCCATCGGGGCATAGGTATCTACACACTCTCTTCTGGGTATGTGTACATATCCGTTTTTACGGTCACGGCGGCTATTGGTTCCGCCCTTACGTGAACTGCCCCCCGAATGTTGGACAGGGACGCTATTGATTCAGCGTCTGGATACGAAATTGTACCGGACTCAAGCCATTCAGTCTGAGGCTTATGCGGTCTTGGTTGTAGTAGGCAATGTAATCCTC